>JAGWZB010000020.1 GCA_018969045.1 Planctomycetota bacterium
GGCCAAGGCTCAGGCGGTGGTGGCATTGGGTGAGAATCGACTTCGCATGCGAGTGACAAACGATTTGGAGGCTCAGGGGTTTTCGTTTGCAACGGCGATTGCATCCAGTGCCTATGTCTCAGCTTCGGCTCAAATCGGTGCAGGCTCAGTGATCATGCCTAAAGCGGTTGTGGGAGCTGCAGTCAGGGTTGGTCGGGGTGTGATTGTCAACACATCCAGTTCCATCGATCATGATTGCGTTGTCGAGGACTTTGCGCACGTTGCCCCCGGATGCCATCTTGCGGGCAATGTCACCGTTCAACAGGGTGCGATGCTCGGAATAGGCACATGCGTGATCCCCGAGTGTACCATCGGCAAGTGGTCGATTCTTGGCGCCAACTCGACGGTTATCGAGGATGTCCCTTTGGAATCGACTTATGTCGGTACTCCGGCCAAAGCGCTGAAGGCTGGGAAGCTGAAGGCTGGCAAGGAGCGCAAGGGCCACTAAAGGCCCACGTTGCATCGGATTGTAGGAACGTATCGGAATTTATTGGGAGCAAGTAGATCTGCGATGCCTCTTTCCAGATCGGTTTTCATCAAACGCTATCGGATGCAAATCGAACTTGCAACCTGCCAAAACTGGATCCATCAAACCCCAGGTGAGAACTCTGTTTTGACTTGGGTAGCTTGGCATCCCAAGCTTGTGCATCAGCATGCGCAGGTGAAGTGGGAGAGTTTTCGTCAGGAAATGGATGGAAATGTTTTTCCGAGTTTGGCCAATCGCGAGGGATGCCGTCAATTGATGCGTGAGATTTCCACCAAGGACAATTTTGTCCCTGAGGCGACCTGGTTGGCTTGTGTCGGTGAGCCTTTGGGGAAAGACATTCCGGTTGGAACGATTCAGGGCCTGCGTGTAAGTGCTCTGCATGGGGCGATTCAGAACATTGGAGTGGTTGCATCCTGGCGCGGTCGAGGTGTCGGCAAGGAATTGATTCGAAGATCGCTTCAGGGGTTTTATTTGACAGGATGTCGCTTTGTGACGCTCGAAGTCACCACGCACAACTTCAGGGCCATCGAACTTTACGAGTCGGTCGGCTTTAAAACATCCGAAACGGTTTACAAATACAGTTTCGTGGGAGGTTAGCCGAGTTTGAAGAGCCGACGTATGGAGGAGGCCAAGGATTCGCGGTGATCTTCGTGAGGAGCTTCACGAAGCGATTGCAGAGGACCATGTAGCAGTTTGTTGATGACTCGATCGACAGCCTGCTGGATCTCTTGATGAGCTTCCTGGCTGAGTTCCTTCATGGGCTGTTTGCCCATAAGCCTTTGGAGCTCTGCGTCGCGGATAAGGATCGCTTGTTCCTTCAAAGCTCGGATGGTATCCCCCGAGAGGCGCAGATTCCAATCGGCAATGATTCTCTGTACTTCTTCGTCGATGATTTTTCTTGCTTTGGGCAACTGCTGTCTACGGAAGGATTCGTTGCGTTGACAAACCGATTGCAGGTCGTCGACCGAATAGAGATAGACGCTTGGAAGCCGTGCGATTGAGGGTTCGAAGTCTCTGGGGACTGCCAAATCCAAGACGAGGAGATTTCCGCGTGTTCTTTTGGACAGGATCTGTCTGAGTTGGACTTCGGTGACAATTGGTTCTGGAGCACCGGTGGTGCTGACAACCAAGTCGGCACCGACCAAGAGAGCATCGAGCAAATCCCAAGGCTGTGCTCGGAGTTGGAATTGCTCGGCGACTTTTAGGGCGCGTTCATAAGATCGATTGACGATATCGATATTTTTAGCCCCGGCATCGATCAGGTACACAAGGGTCTCGACACCCATTTCGCCGCTGCCGATGACGAGGATCTTTTTATCGTCAAACCGTTCATAGAATTCCGAAGCGACTTCGCTGACGGCCACGCTCGGGACGCTGATGCGACGCCGATGAATCTCGGTCTCTGTCGTAACCCGCTTGGACACTTGGTTTGCATGCTGAAACAGCGAATGCATCACTGGACCGGCAAAGCCTTCGGCCTTCGAGCGTTCGTAGGCACTTCGGACTTGGGCGGAAATCTGAGACTCTCCGACGACCAAGGAGTCGATGCTGCTGACGACGCTAAAAAGGTGTTCGACGGCGGGACCATCCTGGCGGACTTTGAAATTTTCTTGCACGAGCTTTGGGCTAATCCGGTGGAAATCTGCGATGAAGAGCTCGAGGTCTTGAGCCGATGGCAGTCTTTCTGATTCCAGGGAACCGCAGTAGAGTTCGACTCGATTGCAGGTACTCAGAAGCACCGCTTCGGTATCCGGATACCGTTCTTTGTAGTTGACCAAGGCGGGCGTTAATTGCTCGGAACTGAAAGCGACTTGCTCTCGTATCTCCAGGGGAGTGTCGTGGTGGCTACATCCAATCATGCGCAGCTTCATGCACCACCTCGGTGCCAAGACACCGTTGCGTCTTGGAGAGGTTTTCCATCGCCGTGGGGAGCCGTAACGACGGCTGACAAGGCCGCAACGACGATGGCAAACGAGAGGATATTCAGTGCAGCGATCCACTCTCCTTTGCCCCGGTGCGAGGAGATTTTCTGCGCGACAGCCGCGATGCATAGCCAAATGAACAGGGCGGTCGTCAGAACAATTCCGCGATCGGACCACGCGACAAAACCGTCTCGGGTGAAGTTCATGATCGCACCGGAAACGACTCCAAACCCGATCGCCGCGGCACTTCCAAGAATGCAGCTGCGACCCATCGATTGCAAGTACTCCAAGGAGGGTAAACGGAACATCCATCGTCTTGTCAGCGACTGCTTGAGCTTCCAAGCATGCACGAAGTACATCACTCCAAAAGCAAAACCTAGAGTCACAAGCATGGTTCCCAGGAGCATTGCTAGAGAATGGACCATCCTCCAAAACGAAACCGTCGAATTGGCGCGTCCTATCGGCCCCTCCGATGGAAAGATGACAGCCAGTGCCACCAAGATCAAAATCAATGGAAGCAGAAAGATCCCAATCTGTTTGTCGGAACGACGCCAGAGCATCATGGAATACGCAAGCGCGATCATCCACGCGGCCACGATCGACCAATCCGCCCAGGTTTTCAGATACCGCAAACCCTGCTGCTGGGAAAAACCCTGGATCACGACGTCCGCTAAATAAAGGGTATGCGTCATCCAGGCCATGACAAACAGCAGCAGCGAGAGTCTCGTTAGCCACTCACGCCAAGACTCACGGGTCACTGCCAATCGCAGTCCTTCAATCAGCAGTACCAGCAGATAGGCAATCAGAAAACAACTTGCGTTTGGCATCTATGGGAACTCCTCAGGAAATTCGCTTGGAGCATCTCCAAAAAAAATCCCTGTGCTCAATTGGCACATAGCTCAATCGGCACAGGGCTCGTTTTGCACAAAGATAGTTTAGCCTAAAAGCGATGGAACGCTAATCGATATCTCACCGGGATCAGTCCCAGTCTTCTTCGTCGTCTTCTTCCTCTTCGTCGTCGTCGTCCCAATCGTCATCTTCATCATCCAAATCGTCAAACTCCTCGTCCTCTTCGTCCTCTTCCTCTTCGTCCTCGTCTCCTTCGACTTCCTCCCAGTCGTCGTCCTCGCCTTCGTCCTCTTCGTAGTCTTCGTCCTCTTCTCCTTCATCCTCGTCTTCGTAGTCGTCTTCTTCCTCGAATTCCTCGTCTTCGCCCTCTTCGTCGTCTTCGTAGTCGTCGTCTTCCTCGTCCTCGTCATCGAAGTCGTCTTCGTCGTCAGCCATGACAATGTCCGAAGAAACGTTTTGCCATAGCGATCCGGCATCGTCGATATGGCGCGAGAGGCTAGCAAACAGCGGTTTGTCCAGGGTCAGAGTCCTGCTTGCGGTGATGGTCTTTTTCACTTGGGCACCTTTGCTTGTTTCGAGGGTCTTGTTTCGAGGGTCTACTTCCGAGGGTCTACTTCCGAGACCATCTTAGGATGGAACTCGCGTGGCGATGGGGCAATCTAGCTATGTACCCATCGAACTTCAATATCCGCTAGCGAAAATTTCCCCCAGAAAAACGCTTGGGGGACCCTTTCACCTATCAGACGGTTCGTCGGTCGAAGCGTTCCTAATCCTGGATGCAATTTCTGCCTCCGCATGAAGAATTTTCTGAAAGCGCGGAAGTTGCTCAATCGATTGGAGCCCAAATACTTTCAAAAAAGTCGTGGTGGTCTCGTACAAAAATGGTCTGCCCAAGTCCTCTTGGCGTCCTGAAATCCTTATCAAATCTCGTTGGATTAATTGTCGGAGCACTTCGTCGCACCCCACACCCCGAATCGATTCAATCTCGGCTCGGACTACCGGTTGCCGATAAGCCACGATCGAAAGCGTTTCGAGCATGGCCGGACTGAGGACTTGTTCTGAAGGCACATGCTGGCCACGGCGAATCCATGTCGCAAATTGTTTACGGGTAAGGAGTTGCATCCCTCCGGCGACCTCCTCGATCCGATAAGCCCGTCCGTGCTGGTCGTAGGATTGGTTCAGTTGCACGACGGCTGTTCGCACGGCCGTCGGATCCTCAAACCCTAAAAGTCCCGCAATCTGCCTTGCCGGAATAGGCTCGTCGACCACCATCAACAAGGCTTCCAAAAGACGTAAGCTCGGCGAGATTCTCGGCTCGACACCTTCGGGGCGAACTTCCTTGCGACGCTTCCACCAACCCACTGAAAACCCCTTTGAAATCCGGTTTTTTGTTTCTTTCGTGTCCCAGGCTCCCTCCTACAATAACGGTTTTTCGATTCGCTTTCCAATGGACATTTAATTGCCGATCCATGAGCACTGACAATTCCAAAAGCAACGAAAAGAAAAGAGCCTCTCGTCCAGGCCGTAAACTCCGCATTTTCTCGTACTTGATGGGGCTCTTTATCGGGCTGTTGCTTGTCGTCCCTATGTGTAGAACCACCGGCATCGAGTTCTCCCCGGTGAGGTTCCAAAGCCGCGAGTTTACCCTCTACCGAATCCCCGGGACCAACCTCTCCTTTTTACCGACGTTTTACTCGAACCCAACAAGCATCCATGCTGCACCAGAGATCCTCGGTCACCTGCAAACGTTCTCCCAGTACGAAATCTGGCACACCGCAGGCTCGAATTCCTACGGAGGTGATTCTTTCCCTGCCAAACTTCTTCTGGATGCGATCCAACGCAAAAATGCAGAAGCCGACCCCTACTGGGGAGTTTGGTCGCTGAAGAATCCAAAACGAGCATCGATCCTGTGGCCAATCATTCAGTCGATGGCGATGGCCAATCTGTATCACGAAATTCCAGAGACTCTTCGATTTGCCGAGGGCATCCAAGCTCCCGATGATCAGTTTCAGAAGGCGTTGCTGACCGAAATTCACGCGATCGTCCAAAAACGCCAAGCGCTCTTCCCAACCACCAACCCCCCTCCAAAAAACCTCGACACCACCTCTGAAGGCATCCCGGATTGGTCGGACGTTCAAGCTTGGCTTCAAAAAAATCCCATCCCGCTTGAGTAAGACCCCTTTAGTGGTTCATCAGGAAAGCCAGGAGATCTCGGACTTGGGAATCGCTCATCGCATCGAGTAACCCCGAAGGCATCAGCGAGGAACGCAGTTCTTTGCGATTCTCAATTTCTGACTTCTGAAACGTGACCTCTTGGCCAAAGTTGTCGCGGTAAACCTCATTGCTCGATGAACGTAGCAGGATGCCGGTGAACTGTTTGCCATCGGATAATTCCAATAGTGTGGTGTAGAACTGAGGCGCGACTTCACGACTCGGTTCGATGATCGATTCCAGTATTTGTTGGCGATTTCCCTGCTTGGAGATGAAGCTTAAGTCTGGTCCCACGACGTTACCGCGCCCGTCGTGCCTGTGGCACTGCGCACAAGCGGCACCTGCGACGTGAAAGAAAATGCGTCGGCCAGCCTCCGGATCCGGCTTGCCCTCGAGCGCATCGAGGCGCTGGATCCACTCTTGAACACTCCGGCTCGACTTGTTCTGAGCTTCCAGTGGTGATGGGCTTGGGCTCCAACGGCTTTGCTGCCAGACTCGCTGAGCCTCCTTGGCGATGTTTGGGTTTGGCGATTCGATCAGCGTTTCTACAAGCTTTTTGGCTTGCGAATCGTTCGTGCCGATGAGTCCGGCCAAGGCATCCAGGCGGATCGATTCGGACATCGATTGATCTTGGACAATTCCCGCCAGGAGTCTTTGGGATGGTTCGTCTTTGCGCATCGCCAAGCTCCTGACGACTTCGCGTGTCAAATCCAAATCGGACTTATCCAGCAGTGCTTTCATGACCGCTGTGTCGAGTCGCTCGTGCCGGACCGGAGCTAAGCGCAACGCATAAGCAGCGATACGTGCAGGAGTCTGCGGATGGGTGATCTTGTCGATGAGCATCTTTGCATCGGTAACCCCTTCGCTGGGTTTTCCAGATAAGGTATTGATAGTCGCCAAGGTTGCTTCGAATAGCCGATAATCGAGTTTAGGGTCCTCAAGCATCGACTCGACTCTCGGCAGATAGTCCTTCCAAAGTGCATCGGCGATCCACCGGAGCACTTCGAAACGCATTTCGGGGTCTGGATCTGCCCACATGCTCTGGACGAACCTAGGATCATCGAAGTGTTCTTTGCGTAGCGAGACAAACGCCGCGACTCGGCCAGCGGGGCTAAGTTCCTGCCACTGCGATTCGGACCACTCCTTGGCGATCCTTCCAAGTGCCATTTGGGCTGCGTCGGCCAGATATTTATCTTCCCCTTCGATCCAGCGAAAAAGATCTTCTTGCGAATAATCTTGAGGTTCTAATTTCCCATCGGTTCGAAGGCGCTGGGCTAACTGGGCCTGTGGTGTCCAAGGCTCTGCGTCGGGTTTGAGCCAAGTGGCAAGCTCTGGATCGATCTCCAATTTCCATAACCTGCCCAGACCGTGCAGTTCGTACGAGGGGCTGACCCAATCAGCAAAGTAGTATTCACGATCATTTTTGCGAACCATCCCGGTAGGTCGAAACATATCACTGCCCCGAAGTAGTTCGATTTGATCGGCTTGGAGTGTGGCCCCTTTCCAATGCAACGGATAGTAATCGATGCAGTGATTACTCCAGGAAGGGACCATGACACCTGCTCCGAGGCCGACGACCGCGCAGGGGCCCTCGCCGCTAGAGTGGATCATCCCCAAAGTTCCTCGGAGTTCTCCGTTCCAACAGACAAATGGATGCACCGGGGCGCTCCCATAGACATATTGGAATCCGTAATCGCCCCCTTGGACCACGTGCAGAAGTCGGCACGGAGGCCTGCTTCCTGGATCATTCTCTGCAGCAAACAGTACGCCGTCACTTCTCATCCACAGTCCGAACGGGTTCCAAAAGCCCTTGGCGATTCGACGCAACCCGTGGCCTTCTTTGGTGCAATGAAAAACGCCTCCCTCGCCTCGACCAGTTAACTTCTGTCCATCGCTGCCTTGCAAAGTCCATTCTTTGCCAAAGTTTTCGCCCAGTGAGAAAACCAGTCCTGAGTCGGTATGCCAAGTCATCCCGCTTAGTCCATTATGCGGATAGTCTGTGACTGTATCGAGCGTGGCAATGGTTTCCTGGGTATCTCCTTTCCCATCGTCATCGGTATCTTTGATTCGTAAAATGCGATCGCGTTGGGCGACGTAGAGCCAACCATCCGCACCCCGGAGCAATTGCATGGTCGTCTTGGTCTGGTTGTAGAAGACCCGACGATTTTTTCCTTGGGCGTCAAAGACTAAAATCTCATCATGCTCAGGTCCTTGGTAGTTCGCCGGACGAAAATGGGTATGGCATGCTGCGACCCAGAGATTGCCTTGGGAATCTAAATCGATCCCCGTGGGAGTCACCAAATCGGGATGCTCTGCAAGCAGGCTTAGCCGCACACCTGGTTGCATGATCTTGACGTTCGAGGCCGTCTTGTCGGATTCCTGGGCATCGATCCCGGCCGATTGCAGCACCAAGCATACACAGGCAAGAAACATACGATGGGGCATCATGCAGCGACCAGTCTTATTGAGGAGTGGACTGATAAAACAATGAACCAAAAGGGGGTGCGATGAGATCAGATGGTATGGATTAAACGAAAATCTTTTCGATGGGGTTACCTGTTGAGATCGCGAGCGGACGACCTTGGGTGTCGATGACTTCGGAATGAGGATCGATACCCAGGGCCCAGTAAAGCGTTGCTGCAAGGTCTTCGGGGCCAACTGGATCGGCGGCCGGATAAGCACCTTTGGCGTCGCTTGCTCCATAGATCGCTCCCCCTTGAATGCCTCCGCCGGCCATCATGACGGTGTAACAGTCAGGCCAGTGCCCTCGACCTTTGCCGTCGCGATCTCCGATCTGCGGTGATCGCCCGAATTCACCCATCCAAAGCACGATGGTATCATCGAGCAAACCGTGTGACTGCAGGTCATCGATGAGTGTCGGTACGGTCTGATCGGTCATGGGCAAGAGTCGTTCTCGAAGGTCTTTGAAATTCTCTTGGTGAGTATCCCAACCTTCGCTCCCTTTGCCTCCGATGCTTTGGGAGAAGTAAACCGTTACGAATCGGACTCCTGCTTGAACCAACCTTCGAGCCAACAAACACGATTGTCCATAGGTGGTGCGTCCGTAAGCATCCCGCAACGAGGGATCCTCTTGGCCTAGGTTCAAAGCGTCGCGCAGGCCGGTCGAGGAGAGGATCTTCAGAGCCTGCTGCTGGAGTTGGTCCAAGCCTCGGGCATCGGTGGATTGTTCGATCAGTCGTTTTTCTTGATCGATCAGTTGCACCAAATCCCGTCGGCGCTCCAGGCGTGCAAGGTCGATGTTCGCTGGAAGCTGCAGTTCCGGTAGGCCGAACTCCGCAGAATTCGGATCCGACTGGAAAAAATAAGGGTCGTACTTCTTGCCCAGGAAACTGGCATGCTGTCCTGGGGCGATCGCACCGTCGCGAAGCACGTGTGGATAAGAGACAAACGTGGGCACTCCTGGCACGGGTTGAGAGAACCTCGCCACACTGGAACCAAAAGCCGGATAAAGTTCCAGGGTATCTCGAAGTCGAATGTCGTCGGTGGGTGGACGCTTGCCGGTGAGCGAGTAATAGCAAGCCGGGTTGTGGTTTTTCATGTCGTGATGCACCGAGCGAATCTGTGCCCAACGATCCAACTGTGCTCCCCAACGAGGTAAATACTCGCAGACCGGGGAGCCGGCAACCGCCGAGGAGATCGATTTGAATTCCCCTCGGATTCCATCGGGAGCATTGGGTTTCATATCGAATGTGTCGATATGACTGGGACCTCCATATTGATGCAGATAAATAACGCTTTTGGCCCGAGCCTTGGGCGAGGAACCCGACCAGAGGTTCGCCGAACTGGAGGACCCTGTCAGCCCCGAGAGCAATCCGGCTAGTCCGAACTGACTGGCGCTGAGCAAGCACTGCCTGCGGGACAGCGAGCGTTGAAATTCCAGACAACCTTTTGCCATGACGAAACCCTTTGTCGTTGGATCGGTAAAGTCTCAGCGGAGCATCATGAATTCTTTGCTATTGAGCAAGGCCCACAGAATATCTTCAAGCGACACTCGGGGATCTTCAGCAGACTCAAGGGTCTGGAGGCTGCCCCGCAGCTCATTGTCTGAAGGCTTTCGGCACAAGGCCCTGAGAAACATGTCTTCAATGATTCGCTGCATGATGGTTTTGCGTTCAGCGGTTCTATCAATGTCTTGACCTTGTGAGTCGTCCTGGCGATTGGCCTGGAGCTCTTTGAGATAACCCGATAGACGATTGCTGCTTGAAGCGATCTTGTCGCGAATTTCAACGCCATTGGACATCGCCAGGGACTGGCCAAGGGAGATTTGATTGGATCGTTCACACTCGCACACAAGGAGTCGATTGGGTTTGCCAAAAGTAGTCAGAAACCCGGGCTTCTTAGGGATGCCAGGCATCCGCATGGCGCTGTAGACGGTCGAATTCTCTTCGTCCCCGGTGCGCATCGGGCTCATCACACCGGTGACTTCACTGATCGCATCCATCAGTGGCTCGGCAGCCAAGCGACGCAGGGGAAACGAAGCGAAATAAGGGGCGGTCGGCAGGGTGTTTTGATCGTCCGAATCGCCTTGGCTCATTCGAGCAAATGCAGAGCTTGTCAGGATGATTCGTGAGAGTCCCTTAAGCGAGTGCCCTTGAGTGCGAAACTCACTGGTCAATGCATCCAGCAAAGCGGGATTGCTGGGCGGATTGGATTCCCGAAAGTCATCGGGAGGATCGACAACCCCACGACCAAAGTATTGATACCAAATCCGATTGGTTAAGTTCGCTTCGAAGTGAGCATTGTTCTGAGTTAACCAGTGGGCCAGTTCCTGCAGAACCGTTTGCGAAGGATCTGTGCTGACCTTACCGGCTGCAGCTCCCGCAAACGTCAGGGCGGAGGGTCCGACCATCATCGAACGGCCAGGATGATTGATTTGAGGTTTCTTGTCCGAGATCGAAATGACTTCGTCACCGGTGATCACATGCTTGTCCAACGCATCCTTGGGTTTGTTGTCGATCTGCTTGCGATCTAGGGTTGTGAAGTGGGCGGCTAAGCCGTAGTAGTCATCTTGCTTCCATCGATCAAAAGGATGATTGTGGCATTTGGCACACGCGATCCGAACGCCCAGGAAGACTTGAGCGATCGACTCTGCTGCCACTTCGGGATCCCGGTGAGTTCGGTAAAAGGAAGCCGGGGGATTCTCATAGGTGCTGCCGGTGCTCGATACCAACTGGGCGATCCAATCGTTCATCGGTCGATCTGAGGACGTTTGCTCTCGGAGCCATTCATGCAAAAGATGAGCCCCTTGCGAGCTCATCACTTTGTCCTCATTGCGAATCAAATCGCTCCATCGCATCGCCCAAGCATAATCGAATCCTGGATCCGCAAGGAGTTGATCTACCCAGCGTTGGTCTCGCATGGGGCTTGTGTCTTGAGCATACTGGGCGACTTCTTCAGGCGATGGGAGTCGACCGATGGTCACCAAGAACAGCCGGCGCAGAAACGTGCCATCGTCGGTCCTAGATGCCAATGGAATCTTTAGTTGCTGGCACTGCTGGATGATCGCTTGGTCCAGAGAGTGATTTGCAGATTGGGAGCTTATCGAACTTGACGCTGGTGCCGTGTTGTCGAGCGGTGCCGCGATGGCAAGAGAATGGCTGCCCAGAGGATCGGGAGATTGCCCCAGAAACACGATCCTAGAGGCAGCCCTGCCGCTTAGGTAAGTCGCTCCAATGGAAACATCCATCGCATGGTCGGTCTTGACGACCCCGTCTTGGGAGACTTCGACACCTGAAGGGAGGCTCGGTTCCAACCGAGACCACCGCGTCACATCTCGGACTGAACCATCGGCATAACGCGCTTGGACAATCACTCGAGCCGATCGATGGCCGGGGGCAATTCGCTGGTAAGCCGGGAAGACTTCGATGGACTCTAAGGCCGGTGCATTCGATGGCGGTGCCCCTTGCTCAATCCATTGTTGGATCGCCGAGTATTCCAAGCTATCGATGCTAAAACGCTTGCCTCCTTGGTGGGATTGCTGCGCGGTGGCTTTGAGCAAAAGCAGGCTATTTGCGGGGTCGAACAAGTCGATCCGCCGCTGGGCTAGTTCGACGGCCAATCGATAGTAATCAAAGCGAGGGTCATCTCCTCGAAGGCTCATACGAAAGCCCCCTTTGCCATGGAGATTTCCGTGGCAGGTGCCCAAGTTGCAACCGCTGCGAGTGAGCGTCGAGATGATTTCTCGATCGAAGGCAACCGGAGCGTCGGTGCCAACGGTAACGGATGCTTTTGCAGTAAGCTCTCGATTTGGGAGGGCTAGCCGAACGTCCAGCGATGTGGATCCTGGCTCTAGAGCAAGAACGAGTCGATCTTGCACGCGGGCGATTGCGTCGGATTGGATTTTCAGGGTTAGTCGAGGATCTCCGGTGATATCGATCGCAGTTCCATCGGAATCGACAGCAACGACTGCGAATTGGGCTTGATAGCGCTGCGAGACCTGCAGACTTGAAGGCATAATCTCCAAAGAAACGATTTCGCTGGCGAAAAGGCTCTGCAGGATCGAGCAAGACAAGGCTGTGGACACAACGGCCCATCGTCGAAGCGAAGCGAGGATTTCAGCCGAGATTTTCATGGCCAAGCAGGTGGGTAGGGGAGTTGGAGAATATGCAAGTATAGCTAAAGTTAGAGGCTCTGCAGTGCAAACTTTTCTTGAAAACCGATCCTTGGTAAACCAGTTGCTGATGACACAAGACTCATTTGACCGATTTTCCGATGCACCTGTATCGCGGTTGATAGGATTTCAGGTGGAGCCTGGCACCCAGGAGGACAAGGATTTAGGGAGGGCCGTGGTCCATTTGGACGTCGATGAGCGGTTTCACAATCCCATGGGCAGGGTCCATGGTGGGATCCTGTCGGCCTTGGCCGATGCGGCCACGGGGATCGCGTTTGGGCGCATGCTCGATGCGGGTCAAGACTTTTCGACGGTGGATTTGCAGATTCAGTACATGAGGCCCGTCAAGAGTCGGCGACTGATCGCCAAGGCTTGGGTCAAGCAGCGGGGGTTGAGGATCGGATTTGTCGAGTGCCAGATACGAGACACTCGCAATCGACTGATCGCTTGCGCGACCTGCACATGCACGACGATCGAAATCTAAGATCCTGCCGTGGGCGGGTGGATTATCGCGGGTTACGCAAGCGATGGCGGATCCTCATCCAGATGTCTGCCAAGATCACTCCGGGGATGGTTCTGCTGTCTGATCGAGTGACGTGGGTCAGGGGTCTTTGGCCGGTGCTAAGCAAAGCCTCTTTAGCCTGTTCATGTTGATTGAATTTCGCTTTGCAAGCCAGTTTCATCAATTGCCAATGGTCGAATGTGCCTACACGAATGGTCGAACCGTTGTATTTGAAAACGTGACTTTGGCAAGCATCGGCTCCTGCTCTGAGTGCCTCTTTTCCAAACAACGGAGCGATCAGAAGTCGTCGATCATGGTCTTGGAATTTCAGGCACTGCCAAAAAGCTTCCACGCTACCGTAGAGTACGCCATCGAGTTCGAATGGTGTGTGTGCGAAGTTTGAGATAAGTTGGATTTCACGGATCGGTGATCTAGATGTCACATTGATCGGTTCGCGACAAGCATCCGATTCCGGACCTCGAGAGATGAGTCTGATGGTTTGAGCGTCTTGCACTTGAAGAATGAATGCGTGTCCATCGACATCTTTTGCCCAGGGAATGAGCGTTTCTTGATGTTCTTGGGATGGGGCTGTTATCAACAGCAGATTGGGTTTCAGGCGAACAATCATGGTATAAGTAGCTCCTCGTCAGAGAAGACCCCTTAGGACACGTGATGGTTCGCTGGGAAATCAATCCTTCGTTCAGCGAAAGTCATCGATCGTCAGCAACGTATCGAGGCTGTAGCCGGCTTGCTGGATCGCTTGTCGGCCACCTTCGAGCCGATCGATGACTCCGTAAACACCCAGTACATTAAGCCCGAATTCTTTGGCCGATTCGGCTGCTTTGAGGGCACTGCCACCGCTGGTGATCACGTCCTCGACGATCACACAACTCATACCGGGTTCCACTGGACCTTCGACCAGTTTGCCAGTTCCGTGGGTCTTGGCTTCTTTGCGGACCATGAAACCCAGCATCCCGAGTCCACGTTGACCGGCATGCACGACGATCGAAGCGGTGATTGGATCGGCTCCGATAGCAAGTCCACCGACACACTGAGGTTTCGTTTCGCCGCTGCGACTTAGGATTCGGTCGAGCAAACCTGCGGCGATCCAATTGGCTCCTTGGGGGTGCAAAGTAACTTTGCGGCAATCCAGATAGAAACTGGCTTGCTTGCCACTTGCCAGGGTGAAGTTGCCGAATTGCAAGGCGTGCTTGCGCACCAGCGCCTTGAGTTGCTCTGGGTCGTACTGCATGAGTTTTTTACTTGTTGCTCGAAACGTGATGGAATGGTCTATCGGATGGAGACTTGGCATCCGCGTCCGAGCATACCAAAAACGTCTTCGGCATCCAGCGGAGATAGGCTGATGCAACCAAGATTGCTTGAGCCTGTTTCGACGGCCGAAGACCCGTGGATGCAGAGATCTTCACCAAGATCGATCCAGTATCCACCAAATGGGTTTCGAGGATCCTTTGCGGGAATTTGCATTCCATTGGCCGAGTAGTAATTTCTATCGCGCTGTTTGTCTTGGACTTCATATACCCCAGGTTTAGGTGAAGGTTCCGTACCTAGGCTCAGCGGATATCGGCCTGCGTACAGATCTCCCAGAAACAGGGTCATTTCGCTGCGTTCGAGTACGATTTCGGCTCGGAATGGACCTTGGATGACTTTGAGTTTTCGACTGGGTGGCAGTGCGGTTTGTTCATCTAGTCCGTTGATTTTTGCCAGAATTGATACAGGGACTTGGCAGGTCTTGGAGACTTGTTCAAGCGTTTCTCCGGGGTTGACCACATAGGGGACTTCGAGCAAATGCCTAGGTGAGAAGATAACTTCGCGTGCCAGGGCATCGAGCAAATCGATCAAGTCGGTTTGTTGTTCGTTGGTCAGGTCTTGTGCTCCGTAGAAGACCGACAGAGTGGCCAGTGCTTCCTTGAGTTTACCAGCGTTGGCTTGATCCAGCGCCATGCGTTTGGCATTGGCAAAGGACTTGCCAGGAGACGAAGTTGGCATGCGAGGTTCCGTCGCATCGGCGATGGTTCTGGCGTCCCCATGGAGCGAGGGTAGGTCCAAGGTTGGGACGGTTTCCAGCGGCTTGACATTCGATGTTGAAGCTTGAACGATTTTCGAATCGCTACTAGGGCCAATGGACTTGGGCAAGAGGCTTCCAACTGGGGGCAGGGACGGTTCAAGAGGTTTGACCTGGTCGATTGCCGGCAGACTAGGTGCATTGAGTGGTGGGGGTTGAATGGATGGGGCTTTAGGCGACTCCAAAGAAGGGATCTCGGGCAGCTTGGCCCCTGATGGATCAGGCAGACTCGAGGGTGGATTCGAGAGAGGTTGCGGTTGGGAGAACGTCGGCGTAGGGCCTTTGGCAAAGGCTTCGAAGGCATTTGCTGGGGGAGGGGTACCGGCGCTGGAGGGTCCACTGGTAGGGGCAAAATTTGGCTCGGGCAAATCGATGTCTGCCCCTAGAACATCCGGATCTACCAATCCCTGGAACTGTGGATTGAGTTCAGGCTCGCGGTGGTTCAAAGCGATGTAACCGCCGTAAAGCACAAAGAGCAACAAAACGACAACGACTGCGGTTTTGATCGTTTGCACTTCGGTCCTCCTGACCGTTGACTGACTAATGATAGATCGAAAACATCCATGCCCGGACCCTCTATCTAGGGTTCAGGCCCGTTGGCTGGATGCTAGAGGGGGTTATGTCCCAAAGTCAATCTCAATTTTCCCTGCCTGTTCGCGGACCCTATAGGAGCTGAGCATCGGTTGGCAAGTGGCGGTATTGTTACCGGTTTTCAGATCGTAAGTCCAACCGTGCCAGGGACATTCGATGGTTCCTTGGCACAACTTCCCACGTGCAAGGGGCCCGCCTTGGTGCATGCAAATGCCGTCGATCGCATAGAGCACTCCACCGTGGCGAAACACAGCGATGACGTTTCCTTGCCAAATGACTTCGATTCCCTGGCCTTCTACCAGAGTTTCGCTAAGGGCAACTTGCTCATACGCCATACTCGATACCCTGTTTTGTGATGGTCTGCCGTTGGGGAGTTTTGCGATCTGCGGAAAATCCAACTGAATCTGGTAGAGAACCATAAGTTCGCTCGATGCCCAATTGGATTCTTACTACAATTTCTGCCACGATATCGTTTTCACTTTTCAAGCTTTTCGCAAGTTCCAAAAAGGGTTTCGGCCTCAAACCCACCCCTTCCCCGGAGTTTTACCATGTTTTCCCATTCCCTGTTCAGTGCCAAGCCCATGGCCTACGCGGCTCTAGGACTCTGGATCAGCCTCAACGCAATCGCATTCGCAGACGACAAGATGCCTGAAAAAATTACCACCGTCGAAGGAATTACCGAGTACGCACTGGACAACGGACTAAAGGTCTTGCTTTTTCAAGACCGCAGTCAGCCGAAAGTGACCGTCAATTGCACCATATTCGTCGGTTCTCGTCATGAAGGGTATGGAGAAGCTGGCATGGCGCACCTGCTAGAACACATGCTCTTCAAAGGAACCGAGTTACATCCGGATATTCCCAAATCGCTCAAGGATCGGGGTGCTGATTTCAATGGGACGACTTGGTTGGACCGAACCAATTACTACGAAACCCTCCCTGCGGGGGACGAGAACCTTGAGTTTGCGATCCGACTCGAAGCCGACCGGCTCGTCAATAGCAAGATTCTGGGCGAAGACCTTCAAAAAGAATTCTCGGTTGTGCGTAGCGAATTTGAGCAAGGAGAGAACAATCCAGTCGGCGTGCTTATGCAACGCATGCATTCGACGGCTTACCAGTGGCACAACTATGGCAAATCGACGATTGGCAATCGCAGCGACATCGAACGCGTTCCGGTCGATAGTTTGCGAGCTTTTTATCGCAAATACTATCGTCCCGACAACGCGATGCTCATCGTTGCAGGTAACTTTGATCAAGACAATGCGCTGGGGCTGATTCAGAAGTACTTCGGAGTACTCTCAAGGCCCAAGACTCCATTGCCGCAGACTTACACGGTGGAACCTCCCCAAGACGGTGATCGGATCACCACCGTTCGACGTGTTGCAGATACTCAATACATCGGAGCGGTCTATCACATTCCAGCCGGCTCAGATCCTCTCTTTCCTGCAGTAGAGATCTTGTCAGCCGTTCTGACGGATGTTCCCAGCGGACGATTGTACAAGGCGATGGTCGAAACCAATCAAGCCACTTTTGTGGGTGCCGATGCACCCTCGCTGCACGACCCGGGTTTGTTGACCTTCTTGGCGCAAGTTCCCAAGGACAAATCGATCGATGAAGCCCGTAAGACGCTGCTTGATACCCTTGAAAATTTGGCGGATCAACCCATCACCCAAGCCGAAGTTGATCGAGTTCGCCGGCAACTCCTGAATCAACGTGAAATGCTTGCTGCCAAAACCCAATCCCTTGCGATCACCCTTAGCGACTGGGCGGCACAAGGTGACTGGCGACTCTACTTCCTGTTCCGAGACAACTTGGAAAAGACCACTGCACAAGAGGTTCAGCAGGTAGCCCAGCGATTCTTGGTTAGAAACAACCGTACTCTGGGAATCTTTGAGCCGGTCTCTGCAGCCCAGCGTATCGAAGTGCCCGACCGACCAAGCCTCGAGCCGATGCTCTCTGGCTACACTGGACGCGAAGCGGCAAGCGAAGGCGAAGTCTTTGAACCGACCCCACGAAACATCGAGTCGCGGCTGATCAAAGGGAAGCTCAAGTCCGGCGTCCCCTTTGCAATGCTTCCGAAAAAGACGCGAGGCAACACCGTTAACCTATCGCTGAATCTACGTTTCGGCGACGAGGAATCCCTCCAAGGCAAATCGACAGCCATCGAAATGCTCGGTCCGATGCTTTCGCGAGGAACCGCCAAACTTGCACTTCAGGAATTCAATGACCGCCTCGACGAACTCAAGGCAAACCTATCGGTTCAGTCGGCGCGACAAGTGCTCAACGTCAATATCGAAACCAAGCGGGAGACCCTTCTAGAAGTCCTCGACCTGGTCCGTGAAATGCTCCGTGAACCAGGTTTCGACTCCAAAGAATTCGAGCTGCTTCGCACTCAAACCATCGCGGAACTCGAAAGCCAGCTTCAGGAACCTCAGTTGTTGGCCATGCGAACCGTAACTCGAGCGCTGAATCCCTACCAGCGTGGTGACATTCGATACGACGCAACCGTCGAAGAAGAACTGCAGGATGTCAAAGCCCTTAAACTCGATGATGTTAAAAGCTTGCACGAAGACTTCCTCTCAGGGAGCCAGGGTGAGGTCTCGGTCGTCGGCGATTTTGATCCTGTCGAAGTCGAAGCGAAACTCTCGACGATCCTGAGCAATTGGAAATCGAATATCCCTTATCAAAGAGCTTCGATCTCTCCGACGGTTGATTTGCAATTGCCCATGAAATCGATCGAGACTCCAGACAAGGCCAACTCGGTGTATTTTGCGTCCCAGCAATATGCCATGCGAGACGATGATCCAAACTATGCCGCACTGCTCATAGGCAATTTCATTCTCGGTGGAGGTACTCTCTCGTCCAGACTCGGTGACCGTGTTCGCCAACAAGAAGGGCTCTCCTATGGCGTAGCGAGCATGCTCAGGGCCAACCCCATCGATGAGAACGCTTCCTTGAGCGTCGTGGCAATCGCCAACCCGGCCAACCGCGACAAGCTTGTTGCGACCATCGATCAAGAGATTCGCAAGCTAGTCAAAGAGGGTGTCACTGCCGAAGAACTTACAAGTAGCATCCAAGGCTACTTGCAAAGCCAGCAACTGAATCGCTCTCGGGATGGTGCCCTTGCAAATCTCCTTGCTGGCAATCTTTTTGCTGGACGCGATATGACCTACTACGAAAAGCTCGAAAAGAAAATTGCCGAATTGGATGTCGAGACGGTCAACGACGCGGTCTCCGAATACATCAACCCGGATAACTTTATCATCGCGACAGCCGGTGACTTTGCAAAACCCACTCCCGTCAAACCCAATCCTGGCAATCCAGACCCAGGGGCGAAACCCTAAACCAAGGGCCAATGTCCACTGCCTGAATCCCGAGTCGAAATGAGTCGAGTACTCGAATCAATCCTCGAAGCTTGGCCAGCCCATCGTTGGATTCGTTCGACGATCGTCCTTGCCGTCAGTGGGGGTCCTGATAGCGTTGCGCTGCTTTGTGCGATGGACCATCTGCGTTTGCATGAGCCTGCTTCGAATCGACCTCGATTGGTGATCGCCCATCTAAACCATGGGCTTCGTGGTGCCCAGAGCGACCAAGACCAAGCCTTTGTCGGCGAATTGGCCAATCAAAAAAATCTTGAGGTTTTCAGCCAGAAGCTTCAGGGGTCAGCGCTGGGCACAGGTGAAGCCCCATTGCGAAAAGCGCGCATCGGTTTCCTCAAAGGAATTGCCGATCATGTTGGGGCTTCTTGGATTGCGACCGGTGCGACGGCCGATGATAGCGTCGAAACGATGCTTCACAATCTCCTGCGAGGAACCGGTCCGGCGGGATTGGCCGGGATCCGCCATCAAAGGGAGATTTCCGAGGGGGTGCAATTGATTCACCCGATGCTTGGACTCTGGAAGTCTGATCTTCTTGAGTATTTAGGGAGCATTGGTCAATCGTTCCGCATCGATGCATCGAATTCCCAGAGTCTATATACGCGCAATCGGATTCGGAACGAATGTTTGCCCTTCTTGGAGCAGTTCATCGGGTCCGATCAACTCAAGCGGCGATTGCTCAAGACCTCGGAACTTATCCGACAGGAGCATCAGGTCATCGAGCAGTTGGCTTTGCAGTGGCTTGATTCTAAGGTAGTTCGGTGGGGGGAAGGACGAGTCGAAGTCGATTGCAAAGACGTCTCTGAAGTCGCTTGGCCAGTTCTCCAAAGCGCGTTGGTCGCTCTTTGGCATCGAATGGGTTGGCCGCTTGAGCAAGTCGGGTATCGGCATTGGGAACAGGTTCGATCGTGGATCGATGCCTCAGCAGGATCGGCGCACCCGACCAGGATGCAATTGCCTGGGCCGATCGAGCTTCGCATCGCTCGCAAGGTCTTTTGCATCCGATCAGGCATGTGAGCGTTGCATCGCAAGATGCTTGCGCCAGTTCTCGTTATCGATTTTGGGATGATCGGTTCTAAGGTGCACTCCGCGAGACTCGGTGCGAGCCAATGCAGATTGTGACATCATCAATCCTACAGTCAGCATGTTTTGCAATTCCCAGCCTTCGATACCACTTGGTCGGTGGGACAAAACGTAACTGCTGTATCGGATTAGCTCCTGCAAAGCCTCTTCGAGTCGTTCGGCTTTGCGCTGCACTCCGACATGTCTCCACATGAGGGATCTGACCGAATTGCGAATATCCGCTAAATCGATTTCCTGGGTGTCCAAGGGTTGGGGTTCGTAGCAGATAGGCAAGACACTCAAGGATACCGATGGATCTTGCGATGCGGCTTGGGAAGCCCCTCGTCCGGCCACGGCTCCGTAGACCAAGCCTTCGAGCAGACTATTCGAGGCGAGTCGATTGGCACCATGGAGTCCGCTCGAGGTGACTTCACCGGCTGCCCAAAGGCCTGGCAAGCTGGTTCGAGCTTGATCGTCAACCAAGGCACCACCGATCATGTAGTGGGCACCTGGACGAACTGGGATCGGATCGTGCGTGATGTCCAGCCCGAAGCTCTGGCAGACTTTGGCGATTCCGGGAAATCTCTGCCTTACATGGTTAGGATCCAGATGGGCAAGTGTCAAATAGACACATGCGGACTGAGTTTTTTCCATCTGGGAAACGATCGATTTGCTGACGACATCTCTGGGTGCTAGTTCAAGCCTGGGATCATAATCCTTCATGAATCGATACCCGTGGGAATCGACAAGATAAGCCCCTTCGCCACGGACGGCTTCGGTAATCAGGGTGCGGGAGCTTCCTGCAATGTACAAAACCGTCGGGTGAAATTGCATGAATTCCATGTCTCTCATCAGAGCCCCGGCTCGAAATGCGATCGCATGACCATCGCCGGTTGCGACGCGAGGATTGGTCGATTCGCGAAAGACTTGGCCGCATCCTCCGGTGCACAAGATGGTTTGTTTGGCCCAAATCAGTACCGGGGGGCGTTGTTGGATCGAGACTACCGCTCCGCAGCACTGGCCGTCGTAAGTCAGCAGGTCGATGGTATAAGCTTCTTCGCAAATTTCGACGTTTGAAAGGTTGCGAGTGTGTTGGATCATGGCTCGCATGATTTCTTTGCCGGTTGCATCTCCCAATGCATGGATGATGCGCTGATGGGAATGCCCTCCTTCTCTTCCCAAGATCAAAGCACCATCGACTTGATCGAAGCGGGTGCCCCAGCCAATCAGCTCTGCGACTCGATCGGGAGCTTCGCGGACCACCAATTCGACGGTTCGCTCATCGCATAAATCACAGCCAGCGACCAAGGTGTCTTGGATGTGGTTGTCGAATCGGTCCTCTGGGTCCCACACACTGGCGATTCCGCCTTGTGCGTAAGTGCTGTTGGACTCCTCGACCTTGTCCTTGGTCAAAATAATGGTTCTAAGCTTCGGGTCGATTTCCTGAGCGGCCCTCATCCCAGCCAACCCCCCGCCGATGATGAGCACATCGGTGAAGTAATGTCCCATTCGCTTAGGAACGATTGGCACTAGATACCTTGGGACCAAAGATGCCCATGGAATATCTGTCATTTCATTATGCAACATTTGGCTCATTGGTCATCCGTATCTTCATCTTCGTCGTTTTCATCGTCATGATCGCTGGGACGAAGAGGATCGTCTGGATCGAAAAAGAAATCATCCAGACCCATCGGCAGGGTGTTGCCTCCAAGAGCCTGACGTTTGCGGTTGGCAAGGGCTGCCAGGTCAAGGGCTTCGTCACCCAAGCAGGCTTCGACAGCCTCTCTCCAAGCTTGATCTTTCGAAAGCGGATGCCCGGAGTCTTGGGAAGCCAACCGTTTGATGGCGTATCTCAAAACGTTGATTCCATCGCGTGCTGAAAAATCAAGTTTCAGCGAGTGGGCTTGTTGGAGGAAGTCGACGGTCAGTTCCAAAATGTCTGCTTGAGCAAACGGCAGATGGTATTCCAGGATCGCAAGCTCATCTTTGCGGTTGGGAAACCCAACTTGCAACGTAGGCTGCAAGCGACTCAGGATGTAGTCGGGAATTTCATAAGTCGAATCGTCTTGGTTCATCGTCACGGCGGCGCGGAAGTCCTGATGTGCCGAAATGGTGATCCCCGCGACGATCGATTCGACGTACCTACGCTGGTCAAAAAGGGGAGCTAAAGACGCCCAGGATTTCTCGTTCATGCGGTTTCCTTCGTCCAAAACGCAAACCCCACCTCGGATCATGGCGGTAACAAGAGGCGAAGCGTGGTAAGCGATTTTCCCATTGCTCGAAAGGACTGGAGTGACCAGCAAGTCCTCTGGACGGGTGTCGGCGGTGCACTGGAAGATGTAGAGTTCTTGATCTCGAGCGGTCGCTGCGGCCATGGCTAGCGCGGTTTTTCCGACACCCGGAACCCCGACAAGCCTCGGAGTCAGGGGCAGATCGCTGGGTGCTACGGTCAACCAGCATGCAGCCAATTGCCTGAGCGGTTCGGATTGCCCGATCCAACGTGTCGGATTCTTAACCGGGTTGGCCAGCGACAAGGCCACCCCGTCGATCGTAACGGATTGACTCATGGAAATCTTTCTATGCGTTTGCTGTAAATGCAATTCTCGCAGAACCGCCCTGCATTGTATCGATGAGTAAATGATACCGATTCAATCCAAGTGTCGAAGTGGCACTTTGTGCCAGCAGCCCAGGGGATTCGTCCTTTTTTGTGGTCGATCGCGTTGCAAGTTCTTAGAATCCCTCCAGTCCCGTCAATGCTCCGGCCAAGACATCGGGCGTTCTTGGCCAAAAGCTTGGGACCGATCCCCGCTTGCTGGTTATCGGGCGTCTCCGGCAACGCGGGGTTTTTATTTTTGGTCTTTATCTAACCGATTCAATACCTAAACGCTTCATCTTTTTGTAAAGCGTTGTTCGGTTGATTCCCAGTCTTGAGGCGGTTATCTGGCGGTTCCAACCGTAGGCTTTCAGAGCGCTGAGCAAGAGGGCTCGCTCGGGCTCCCAAAGAGCATCGTCCAGGTCGCGGTATCTCTCCGACCAATCCATCGTCGATGGTGGAAGCTCTGTAGCTTCGGGGCCTTGAGTATCTAGCCCTCTTGTATCGCTCTTGAGGAGCAGCCGATCGAGGTCTCTGGATTCGATACGATCCCCTAAACAAACCAGCACGGCTCGTTGAACCGTATTCTCCAGTTCGCGAATGTTTCCAGGCCAGGGGTACTCGAGCATCGTCTTGATGGCCGCAGGACTGAAACCCTCGATCTTTCGATCGAAGTCACGGCATGCTTGGTCCAAGAAACCCAGTGCCAATTCCCGAATGTCCTCTTTTCGGTGTCTCAAAGCGGGTAGCTCGATAGGGACTACATGAATTCGATAGAAAAGATCTTCTCGGAATCGCCCTGTCTGGACAGCTTTTCGAAGATCCTCATTGGTTGCAAAGATCATTCTCGCATCGGTCGTAAGGGTCTCGTTGCTTCCAATCGCCTCAAAACATCTGGACTGCAGGACCCTTAGCAACCGGACTTGCATGGCCATAGACGCTGTCGCGATTTCGTCAAGAAACAAGGTTCCTCCCTGAGCGTATTGAAACTTACCGAGCTTCTTATGCATCGCTCCAGTGAATGCTCCTGCTGAGTGTCCGAAAAGCTCGCTCTCGAGCAACGGCTCGGGGATCGATCCACATGCCACTTCGACAAACGGACCGGTCCGTCTATTGGAGAGTTGATGAATGTGCCTGGCTAGCTTGCTTTTACCTGTTCCGGGTTCGCCTGTGATCAGTACGCTGGCCTTGGTGTGAGCGACCCTGTTGAGCAATTCGAAAACCTCCTGCATCTTGGTGCTCGATCCGTACCATTGAGCAGGCTCAGTGACAGCATGCTCAGTGACAGCAGGCTCAGTGGTAGCAGGCTCACGGTTTGTAGTCCGGGTCGAGGATGTTTGAAAGCGTCGGTCGAGCAACTCGGAGACTTGCTGATCCCTTTTGGCGACCTTGTTTTCTCTGAGGATCGATTCGAGTGTTTTGATCAAATGGGCATCCTCCAAAGGCTTTCTGAGAATTCGGACCGCCCCGGCTTGGGTGGCTTGCACTTGCAAGTCTGGAGTTGCATAGCCGGTCATTGCCAAAAGGCAGCAGTTGGGTTGGAGATTGCCTGCAGCTTTCAAGATTTCCAAACCGCAACCTTGGTCCAAACGTAGATCCGATAAGACCAAATCGAAGGGAGTTTCCGAGAGGTGCTTGAGACTTTGCTCGATATTCCTGGCTGTAAATACACGAAACCCCAGGTGCTCGAGCCACTGACCGGTCGCTTCGAGCAATGGGCGGTCATCGTCGACAAGCAGCACTGTTGCGTTGGTTTTTGCAGTGGACATACCAACTCCAAGGAAGAAAAATTTAGAATCTGGGCACGACTTGCATGCCCACCCGAAACTTATCGATGTACCGTAGGTTGAAAAAAAGCAACATGTTTAGACCGATCGGGTTGCGTGTGGGCATCACGACGATTTCTTGGGTTTTTTTCCCTCAAAACCCTCCTAACCGTTCCAATCCTCAGGCGCTATATCGCAGCCGAGGCGCCTGCGGATTATCTTGGAACCTTCATGAAATAATCAAAATGAATTCTGAACCCCAGCGAGCGCATTGTGTTTCCTAATTTTTGGCCTCATGCCAGTGGACTTAAAACTCCTGGTTCGGTTTGGATCGCAGGTTTTTTCGCGATCCTTTCGGCGTTATTGCTTCCGTGCCTGCTATTGCTCGGAGGATTCTCCATCGACTTGATGGGTTGGGAGCATCAGCGTGTCGAAGAAGTCTTTGCAAGACAAGAGTCTGCTGTTGCTGAAAGTTCTGCGGCTCCGATCGACTCTCACTTGCAATTCATCTGGATTGGGCCTTTTCGTTGGCAGGTTGGCACGACCCCATTGGTCGGTTCGATGCCGGCTTCGCAATTAGCTCTAGGTGCGATCGCACTTCTGGGAGTTGGGTTGGTTTTATTGAGCATTGTGCACTGGTTGACACGTCGCTCTGTGGTCAGCACAGCGATTGATACCGAAGAGCAGATACATCAACGGTTGTTCCACCATAGCGGCAACCTTTCGGTCCAGCGCGGGCTATCGGCTCAAGCCGATCTGTTAAAGACATTTCATGAGCAGGTCTTTCCGGTCTTTCGGTCAGCGGTCGTGCAATGGTATCAGGTCTATCCAAAGCATTTTTTGCAGTTGGTTCTTTTGATTCTTCTTGCCACCGTGATCCATCCTTGGTTGACGGCAGCAGCCTTGGTCGCAGCATGGATCGTGAGAAACATTTATCTTTGGAAACAATCCATTCAGTCCAAGGCTCGGTGGGTAGAGCAGCAGCGTTGGAATACCTCACACGAGGCCCTCGGGCTTATCGCCCAGACTGCTCCGCTGATGGCGACGATTCATGATTCGAATGAGACTCTCGAAAACTATCGTGCAAACTTAGCGGTCTATCGAACTGCGGGCAACGCGGTGCTTGGGTATGACCGAGCAAAATCCCCGCTAGTTCCCGTGGCGATCGCGACATTGGCGACCGGCTTGGTACTGCTTTTGGCACTTGGGATGCTTGATCCCCGTAAGCATCTGTCGTTGGGAGCTGGATTTGTATGGTCATCGAGCATCTGTGCGGCCATTTACTCCGGGTATCGAATCGCTACTGCGATGAAATGGATTCGTAAGGCAAATCCTCAGCTTGCTCCATTGCATCAGTACTTGGCTATCGAAGCCAATTCCCAATCGACATCCAATGGAGAGATTCCCAATAAGCTTACCCAGGGTGTATCGGTCGAGCACGTGACGCTTCAAGCTGGCAGCAACCAGAAGCTCTTGGACGATGTCTCTGTGATCTTCAGACCTGGACAACTCACTGCGATCGTCTCTCCCGACCCATTCTTGGCCAAGGCGCTGGTGGAAATGGTGCTCGGTTTCGGCCAGCCTGTCAGTGGAAGGTTGCTGTTTGATCACGTGGAGTCCAAGGACTTATCGAGCCAATCGATCCGAGAACACTCGCTATGGATCGCACCCAACGGACCGCTGCTTACTGGAACGATCGAAGACAATCTGTGGTTAGGTCTTCAGCGGGATGCGACGATCGACATGAGAGAAATCACGAAATTGGCTCGTGTCAGTGACGCTATCTTTGAGCTCCCAGATGGCCTTCAAACTCTCGTCAGTTCCAACGAGCAACGTCTGAGCCCCGACTTGATGTTTCGACTCGGGATTGCGCGAGCATTTCTAAAAAAACCGGGCATTTTGGTCGCTGAAGAACCGGCATCGAGCCAGCCGGGGATCGAAGCTGAAACCACCCGTGCTTTGCTTGAAGTTCGTAATCATTCATGCGTTGTGCTAGTTTTACCCAACCGGCTTTCAACGCTCAGGGCTGCCGATCAAGTGGTTGTGCTTCATCATCGCAAGATTGCAGATATGGGGACTCACAATGAACTGCTAGAAAGAA
>JAGWZB010000364.1 GCA_018969045.1 Planctomycetota bacterium
ATGCGCCTTCGCTGCGCTCAAGGGTGATGCACACCTTGGCCCAAGTGGCTTGGTCGGGCTTAGGTATCAGCGGTTCAGAAAAAAGACCGCTGATGGACGCTTATCAACGCTAATGTGGACTTCGATATTGGAGACCGGTTGGGTGACAAGACTAGGCTTCAGGCTTCAGGCGAGAGCAAGAAGGGATCGTTACCTAGACTCCCGTAAGCGTACCTGTGGCTCCACCAAAACGATCGGTCTGAACACCGAGCCGTTGCAGCACCGTCACAAACAATTGCGACAACGGCAACTCTTCAACCTCAAGCTTGCCCTGCCAACCCGCGTCGGTATCGATGCCCGCTCCAGCTTGATTGTCCTCGTTCCCCTTCCCGAACTTCATATACCTACCATTGGTAAATCCAAGATTTCTGCCTCCAGCAGAAAGGATCGGGTAGTTCCTCGATAAATGGAAACTGCTCGAAGCCGAACCATGCATGGCAAACGTATTGTCGAGCATCGTCCCATCCCCGTTGGGTTCCGGGGTTTCTTTAAGTCGAACGACAAACCGAGAGAACTCTTCGGCTTGATAGCGATTGTAAGTCCCAAGATTCTTCCAGCCCTCAGGCTGCTTGACCGCATGGGTCAACCCGTGCGCTGGCCCTAACCCCACCGCCAACGACAACAGATCATGTGGGCCTTCGCCATTCTCTCTGCCCAATTGAAACGTAGCCACCCGTGTCGAATCGCTCATAAACGCTAAATAAATCAACTCGTACATGGTCTGAAAATAGAGCCTCGCTTCTTTGGGCTCGGCATCGAGCGTCAATCGATGCGTCGGGACGGTCGGAAAGGGTGTGTCGATCCACTTTTGTGCTTTCGTAAGCTTGAGCTCCGTGTCGCGAACGGCATCGAGGTATTGCGCGAGCACCTGCTGGTCTTGGCTGGACAATTCACGGCCCAAGGCTCTGGTGCTTGCGATGAGCATATCCAGCGCGCTTTTGCTGCGCGATAGCCGAGCAGCCGCCTCTTTGCTGGTCGTAACAAAGAGCATGTCGAAAATCTCTTTGGGCTTGTTCATCGCCGGTATCGGACGACCTTCGATGTTGAACGACTGGGTCTGTGCTCCACGCGGCCCCCCTACCCCTCCGTTGGTCGACATCACAAGCGAAGCATGACGGGTCGAATCTCCTATATGCATCGCATAAACTTGATCCACCGAAATGGTGTTCTTGTACGGACCATGCCCACCAATCACCGCACCGGTCAAGTATTGGTCTGCATTGGAATGTCCATGCACATTGCGAGCACCAGGATGCGACAATCCCGAGTAAATCGTGATTTCGTCTCGCAACGGCTCGAGCACTTCAAGCACTTTGGTCAACTCAAAATCCCGCTCGCCCCCCCGTGGAAACCAACTCCAATCCTTCCAAGCCGGATCGGACTTCAGTGGCAACCCTACCCCATCGGGATGGTAGATGCTGACGAATCGCCGAGGCGTTGCGATTTCAGACGAATGCTCTTTGGAAAACGTTTCCATCCAAGGTAGCGACAAGGCCACGCCAGCCCCTTGCAAGAATCTGCGGCGAGCCCATACCGGCGTTTTTTCACGGATCATTATCGACTCTCTGCAATTACTTGGAATGAAAAAGTTCGCTCGCCACGACCAAATGGATCAGATCTCTGATCTTGTCTCCACCCGTGCGCCACCGGCTTGTTAGTTGGTCAATCTGCGCTCGATCGGAAAACGCCATCGGACGTCCCAAAGCGTACGTCATCATTTTATCGACCATCGCCCGGCACAATGGATCCTGTCGGTTGAGCAACAAGTACTCCTTGAGCCCATCCATACCAGAAAGCTCTTGCTTGTTGTAGAGCAACGAGACCGCATCGACGGGCCGATCGTTGATCTTGGTCCGATACTTTCCCAACGCGTCGTAGTTCTCAAACGCGATCCCCCAAGGATCGATCTTGGCATGGCAGGAAAAGCAGGCGGGTTTGTTTCTGTGATCCTCGATCCGCTCCTTCAAGCTCATTTTCATGATCTCCGGATCGGTCAGATCCACTTGCGGTACATTCGGGGGAGGTGGAGGGGGTGGGTCTTGGAGGATCCGTCTCAGGATCCAAACACCTCGCTTCAGTGGGTGCGAATCCTTGCCATCGGAGTTCATCGCTAGCACGACGGCATTGGTCAAAACACCTCCTCGCTTGGACGAACTTGGTACCGACACTTTCCGGAACTCTGGACCGTAGACGTCCGAGATCCCATAATGTTTGGCCATCGTTTCGTCGATCACCACATAATCGCTGTGAATGAAATCCAAAGCGCTACAGTTCTCATCAACCGCATGTTCGAAAAAGGCGATCGGCTCCCGCTTCATCGATTCACGCAGCATCGGATCGCTGATATGCGAGACGCTCTGGAGACCATCGGTCCCAAGCCATTGCTGGACAAAGTTCTCAGAAAATCGCTTGGCACGAGGATCGCTGAGCATTCGGTCGACCTGCTGGCTCAACACGCCAGGATCGCTTAATCGGCCTTGTTGGGCGGTGCTTAGCAATAGCTCGTCAGGGACGCTTGACCACAAGAAGAACGAGAGTCTGCTGGCCAGCTCGAACTCGGACAGCTTACCCGGAGCATTGCGAGGCGTGATGTAAAGAAACTCTGGAGACGCAAGAGCCGTCGCAAAGACTTCGATGCAGGCTTCGTGAAACTCAGGGAGCTCGGTCCGGTATTGCTCGAGCAGCGTCAAGTAAGGATCCAGGTCCGACGGACCGATAGGTCTTCGCCAAGCTTTCGTCAGGAACCGCTCAAGCACTTGCTTGGCGTACTCTGGGCTATCATCGCGATGTTCGTCGGTCTCTGGTGGGTCATCCAAGAAGATATCGCGGTGGGATTTAGGGGGCCATTGTTGGTAGAAGGGGGCGGTGATTTCGATTTGATCGATCAGGATGCACAGCGGGTCGTCTTTGCCTGTGGCGTTGGAGACATTTCGGATCGAGAGGAACTCGTCCCGTCGCGGGAAGGTTGTCGCAAGTTTGCGAAACGGGTTGCGTTGGATGTCTTGCAGTTGGATTTCGAAGCTGATGAACTCGGGGTTATCTGACGTGGCGGTCACGGGAAGATCGCGTTGGCTGATGACTTGGGAAAAGTTAGCATCGTTGCTGGTATGGGCGCTGAAGATCAATCGCAAGCTGGCAAACTGTTTGGGGTTGTTGTTGGATCTACCGGCCCGGATTCGCACGCGCATGATGCCTGAGTCGGGCAAGAAGCGATCGAGATTGAATTTGACTTCGTTGGATGCTGGCAGGACCAGAACGACTGGATCTAGCGGTCCCTGTGGATTGCCGTTGGGGTCGAACTTTGGCTTGGCCGTCGAGTTATCCAGCGGTTGCAAAGATCCTTCTTGGAACGGGATTCCTTGGCCGTTTTGGCGATCGAGCAAGACGCGTTGAAAGCGTTTGCGATCGTAGTCTTGGTCGTCTTTGCCGAAGAATTCGTTTTTCTTTCGTTTGGGGGGAATTTCGATTTGCTCGGCCATGAGGACTTGGTAGCGAACCGGATCGGGTTTGGGTCCTGAGACGATGGCTCTTTGGAGGGCATCCAAACCGATTTGACGGTAGGTTTCGAACTGCATCGAGGACATTTGGAGCAGTTGCGAGTTGTTTTTGAAACCATCTTCGGAGGCGACTTCAGGGGGGAGGCGATTGGAGGTCGCAAGCGACACTCCCAAGAGGTCTTCGAGAGCGTTTTTGAATTCGTAGTTGGTCAGCCGTCGGAAGGAAGAGTGGATGGTTTGTTGTTTGCTGAGGGCTGAGGCTTTACTGAGTTCTTGGCTGATCCATTCGATGATGGTATCGCGGTCATGGTCTGAGAGTTGTTCGCCGGAGTGATCTTCGGGAGGCATGGCTTGATTAGCGATCGCGTTGTAGATTTCGCGCCATGGTTCGATCGACAGACCGGAGAGAAGATTGGGAGAGATTTGATCGATGCGCAAGCGTCCTTCGGTGCGCGAGGGACCGTGGCATTCCAAGCAGTGTTTGGCAAGGAGAGGTTGGATCGCCGAATCGAAAAGTTCTAAATTAGCGATGGGGGCCTTGCCAAGTTCTTGGGTAGGGTTAGTCGGTTTGAGGAATCGAGAATTGGCCAAGCCGTTTTTTCTGGCTTGTTCTAGATCAGGATCGGCTGCCAGAGAGCACGGTGCCAAGAGTGTGGACAGAGACACTAGGCAGACGGTAGCGACGCATGAACAAGATCGGGGATGCAACATGGTCGGTGGGGTTAGGCGGGATAGATGGGGCAGGAGTCAAGGATTATACATCAAACGCAGGCGATAGAAAAACAGGGCTTTTTCGGGGGAATCACGAACCACGAACCACGAACCACTAACCGCTAACCGCTAACCACTAACCACTGGGCTTTGCCCATGCTTCTTTTTTGGGACCGCTTATGGGCGCTGATGGACGCTGATACAGAACTCGAGGTAAGCAGTCGGACAACGCAACCCACCGATGGTCGATCAAGCCTAGTCGTTGGTTTTCCGAAATAGTCAAGGAGGTGAGGCCACCGATGGCGTTTCTG
>JAGWZB010000365.1 GCA_018969045.1 Planctomycetota bacterium
AGTCCCCGAGCCGACCTCGATGGCGATCTTCGGGCTAGGCGCATTGGGCTTAGCCTACCGCGCTCGTCGCAAGGCCAAGGCGTAACGAAGCCCCTGATTGACAGTATCAAAGTGCGAAAAGGTCGGCGGTGTGGAGATTTGGTTGGAAACACTCCGCCGACAGCTGACCGAATCCAAAAAGCGAATATTCGCTATGTGAGATCTCGTTTAGCATGCAATCATCACCCAGGGCGGCGCTGCGCTCTGCCCTGGGCTATCTCATTGCGCCCCGTTGGGGCAGGCGCGGTCAAAGCAAATCCAACCACTCAACAACGTCAACACCGTCCGCAGTCAATACCGTCAACACCGTCAATCTTGTCAATGCCGCCCAAAACCCATGCGTCCGCCGTCGGCGGACGTCGCTCTTGCAGGCGGGTGCTACGCCGCCTGGCGGCGGCAGCTCTTTGACGGCATTGACGGTGTTGACAAGATTGACTGGATTGACCGAGGACAAGATTGACATCGTTGACGGCGAAGGCCGATGTGCAAATCGCCAATGAGGTCATCCAACCAATTAGTTAATCCAACCAATGAGGTCAATCTCGTCAACAACGTCCGCAGTCAAATCCGTCAACACCGTCAACCTTGTCAATGCCGTCCAAAACCCCCGCGTCCGCCATGGGCGGACGTTTCTGACGCAGCGGTGGCTACGCCGCCTGGCGGCGGCAGCGATTTGACGGCATTGACGGTGTTGACAAGATTGACTGGATTGACAGCGGACAAGAATGACATCGTTGACGTTGTTGTCGGCGAAGGCCGATGCAATACGATGTTTTTCTTTTTTTGATGCAGGCTAGCAGCCCAAAGATCATTCTTCTTTATCCCGATCGCGCCTGAAATTGCGTTCCCCTCGCTTGGGGCCTCGCTGACGCCGATGCTTGAAACCCCGCTCGGGCTTGACCTTCTGGTCGACCTGCTGACGATCCTCACTCCCCTCGATGGGCTGCCCAACTCGATTGCGATTCCTCTGGATCGTATCGCGAATCGCTGCGGCTCGCTCAAACTCCATCTCCTCGGCTGCCGCCATCATCTCTTGCTCTAACTCCTTGAGGTACTCCTGCGTGACAATCTTCGGAGGCGAACTCTGTATGATCATGTCACGGGCCTTCTTGCGAAACCGAGCATGCTCCTGAATGCTGGCCGAGACCTGCTTGCGCACCGTCGCCGGTGTTATGTTGTGCTCAAGATTGTACTGCTCCTGCTTCTTTCGCCTCCTATTGGTCTCCTCGATCGCAATTTGCATCGATTGCGTGATCCGATCGGCATACAAAATCACCTTGGAATTGACGTTCCGGGCCGCTCGTCCGATGGTCTGAATCAGCGAAGTTTCGCTGCGCAGAAACCCCTCCTTGTCCGCATCGAGGATCGCCACCAGCGAAACTTCGGGCAAATCCAACCCCTCGCGTAGCAAGTTCACGCCAACAATCACATCGCACTGGCCTTCTCGCAAATCCCTGAGCAAATCCACACGCTCAAATGCATCGAGCTCGCTGTGCAACCACCGGCACTTGATGTCCTGATCGCAAAAGTAATTCGACAAATCTTCGGCCAGCCGCTTCGTTAGGGCTGTGACCAACACACGATCACCCATAGCCACTCGCTCTTGGATCTGTCCTAGCAAATGATGGATCTGTCCCTGCGCCGGAACCACTTCGATCACCGGATCAAGCAATCCCGTCGGCCGGATGACTTGCTCGACGACTTCGCCGCCGGTCTTCTCCAACTCATAATCCCCAGGCGTTGCCGATACAAAGACAACTTGGTTGATATTCTTCTCCCACTCTTCAAATTTCAAAGGTCTGTTGTCCAGCGCACACGGAAGCCTAAATCCATGGTCGACCAACGTGCGTTTGCGATTCTGATCGCCGAAGTACATCGCGCGAATCTGCGGTATTGTGACGTGCGATTCGTCGACGATCACAAAAAAATCCTTGGGAAAGAAATCGTGCAACGTATCGGGCATCGCACCGGGTGATTTGCCCGAAAGCGGCCGCGAGTAATTCTCAATTCCAGGACAATGACCTGCCACCGACAGCATCTCTAGGTCGTATTTGGTTCGCGATTCGAGCCGCTGGGCCTCCAAGATCTTGCCCTCTTTCTGAAACTTGGCCAACTGGTCCTTCAACTCCTTGCGGATCACATCGATGGCTTCGTAAATTCGCTGATCATCGGTCACAAAATGCTTGGCAGGATAGATCATGAGTGTCTCCTCCCGAGACAACGCTTCCCCTGTCCCTGGCTGAATGATCGTCAGCTTCTCGACTTCGTTGCCCCAGAATTCGATTCGCAGCGCAAAGTCTTCGTAAGGTGGCCAAATCTCGATCGTATCGCCCCTGATCCGGAATTTACCCCGATCAAAATCGGTTTCGTTACGGGAGTATTGAATATTCACAAGCCTCAGCAGCAGTTCTTCTCGGATCATCAATTCTCCGACTCGAATCGGTACGACCATCTTGCTATACATCTCGGGAGATCCCAACCCAAAGATGCATGACACACTGGCAACGATGATGCAATCGCGACGCGTGATCAGCGCGCTGGTGGCAGCCAGCCGCAGACGCTCGATCTCTTCATTGATCGAAGAGTCCTTTTCGATGTAAAGATCCTTCTGGGGAATATAAGCCTCGGGCTGGTAATAGTCGTAATAACTGATGAAATAATGGACGGCATTGCGAGGAAAGAACTCGCGAAATTCAGAGTACAACTGAGCCGCAAGCGTCTTGTTGTGACTTAAGATCAACGTCGGACGCTGAACTTGCTCGATCACATTGGCCATCGTAAATGTCTTGCCCGAACCGGTAACCCCCATGAGGACCTGATGGGGCGTGCCTCGCCTGAGTCCATGGACCAAGGATTTGATCGCTTGGGGCTGATCCCCAGCCGGTGTGTATTGGCTTTCAAGCTCAAAGGGTTTGTTGATCATTCGTGTTCTAAATCCGATAAACGATTGGAATTGGATGAAGCATTCGCGCCCGATGACGCCTCAGATGACGCTTCGGTAGTGACTTTCAAGTAGCGAGACAGCATCTGGACACGCTGCTGCTTGATCCCTGGAATATCAGCTAGCTGCTCGATGCGTTGGAATCCCCCAAGCTCACGTCGGCGATCCAAGATGGCGGATGCGAGTTTGGGACCAAGCCCGGGAATCAACTGCAACTGCGCTGCGGTGGCTTGATTGATGTCGACCGACCAATCCTGACCAAGCGGTGCGTCAAGCGACGAGCTGAATTGATGACTACGGGCAGCAAAATATCCCGTTGAGAAACTAGCCAGGATCGACAGAACCGCAATCGCACCCAAGACTCGATTGCGAACGCCAAGCGCCTGGAGAACGCTCAGCTCCCAGCCGTTTTCATGTTCGTTATCACCATCCGTGGTATTGATCAATCCTTTGGATTCCTTGCTCAGAGAACCGAGCTGTCTTTACAGAGCTTTCAATTGAGACAGGACTTCGTGCACAATGCGGTTGATGACATCGTCGCTGGCACCCGCAGCGATTTCTCGCGGGCTGGTCGCACGTGGTTGGACAAAATCAAACCCCGCAAGCATCTCTTGCAGCTTTCTCTGCGCCGCATCGGCAGCAGAGGATTGCTGGGGCGAAAGGGGTTGACGTGAACGACCAAGGTCCCATCCGCGAATCCGTGCTCCGCGTCGGAACCCTTCTGGGAACTCCGATGTGGCGATCATGGCATCAAACAATGGCAAGAGACGATATTGCAACTGCATCGCTCGCTCCCATTGACCAGCCTTGCACGCTTCGTAAATCGCTCGAGTCAACTCAGGCACCACACCGCTGGTGGCATTGGTTCCGCCGTCGCAGCCGACCATGAGCATCGGGACCAAGGAAGCATCCCAACCGGTCATAAAGAAAAAGTCCTTCCGCAGCGGGCGAACTTCAGAGATCATTCGCATCATGTGCGGTATATCTCCCGAGCTATCTTTGATACCTACAACCCTTGGGCATTCCTGCGCTAGACGTTTGACCGTAGCGACATCGATGGGCGAAGCGAACAGAGGTATGTTGTAAAGCGTCACATCGATCGAAACGTTGTCGGCGATTTCCTTGAAGTACTCAAACACCCCGTCGGGGGCCAGTCGGTAGTAAAAGGGGGCAACAATGGCCACGGCTCGGCACCCCAAAGATCCGTACAGGTCGCAGGCGCGAATCGTCTCGGCCACGTTGGCTTCGGCCGCACCAGCGAGGATCGGCACACGACCGCGCGTCTGATCGACGACGATCTCGATGACTCGCCTACGTTCTTCAGGTGTGAATCGGACAAACTCGCCAGTGCTACCGTTGGGATACAGGCCATGCACGCCGCGATCGATCAGCCAATCGACGTACCCTCTGAGCTTGTCCTCGTCGAGCTGTCCTCGGGAATCCAAAGGGGTAATGTTCGGGGTAAAAATACCTGCAAGTGGTTGGTTCATAGATGGTAAGATATCACATTTGCGTCGAGTTTTCCATGCTTGGGCTTGGTGAGTCTAGGTTCCGAATTGAGCGATGCGTGTG
>JAGWZB010000366.1 GCA_018969045.1 Planctomycetota bacterium
GGTGACGGCGAGGATCTCGCTTCCAGAGTTTACCCGCAGCGCTCAATCGCTTCAGCGGATTGCCCTTATCGAGCCCTCGACGATCTTCGTATCTCCCGAACAAGCTTGGGAGCAAGTGGCGCAAGGGCAAGCGGTATTGGGGATAGGGTGGCCCAGAAGCGATGGATTCCAGAGAGGTGATATTCAGTCCGATGCCAAAACGATGCAACTGATCCCAATCCTCTTCAATAGTGGCGATGGAATGTTGGCTTCCATCGGACGCAAGACTCGGCAGTCGTCTATGGCGTCGGAGTTTCTTCATTGGATACAACGCGAGGACAATCGCGTCGCCTTGCAAGCCAAAACTCCAAGGGTTGAGGTTCAGGAAATCGACAACGACCCGAATCGTGTTCGAGAGGATTATCGCGAGTATCAAACGCTACAGAGGCTCGAAGCGTCCAATGCAACGTTGGACATGACACCTCGATTCCTCAACGCCGATCCGTTTATCGATTCCCTTGGCGATGCCCTCTTGGATATCATTGCCGATCCTCAATCTGCTCAGATGCGTCTTGAGGAGTGCAAGGCCCTTTGGGAGCAACTGATACAAACCACCGGTTCTGAGGTCATGCGCTCTAGCCTCGAGCGAGCCACCGGACTATCCAATTGAGGATCATCGCATGGAACCGAGGGGTTTAGGGAGAGTCATCCAAGTCATCAAGGGGCTCGTTGCAGCCCCCTTTCGAGCCTCAGGCGAGTTGCTAGGGTTGCTCGTTGGTGGTAGTTCAAAGCCAATGAGTCCGGACCGATTGGCTAGCAGGTCCAAGCGTCGACGAATGCTCTTGGCGGCAATGCCCGCATGCTTGGGACTTATCGCAGCGTGTGGCTTTATGGGCTGGTCCCTGAGCTTAAGGCAAAAGAGTGCGGTTCAATATTGGGAGAAGTTGATCGCGGCGATTTCTCAAAACAACGGTCTTGACGCAAGTCGACTTGCGCAAAGGGTCTTCGAATTTGGGGTTCGGAATTCACCCGACAAAGCGTTGGAGTACAGTCAATTCCTCGCAGGTCAAAACGAACTCTTTCAGGCCAACAGCATCCTTGAAAAGATCGCTCCGGATGATCAGGCTGGGTACTCACCGGCACATGCCCAGCGAGCCGTGGCTTTCTCGCAGTTGCTGAGCCAAGGCGTCAGTGACCGTTATCTACCGGTTCTTGAGTGGCATCTAAAACAAGCTGGCGAACCTTCTTCAGAGTCCCTGTGGATCGCTTGGGCGAACTACTATCGACTGACCGGGAAACTCGATTCCTGCACGGAATCGCTGGAATCAGCAGCCAAATTGGACCCGTCTCATTGGTTTTCTGTCGCCGATCTCTACGTGCTCGATGCGAAACCTGAATTAGCTCGCCGAGCATTGACCAATGCCATAAACGCCTATCGATTGAAACTCGGGAAAGACCCCCTATCGATCGATGACCGGTTGCAACTAGCGTTGGCTCAAGCGCGAACGGGCGAGTATCCACAAGCCTCTGAAACCCTCAAGTCCGGCTTGGAACTCCAGCCGCAAACCCAGAAGCTTCTTCAAGCCCAAAGCCAACTCGAGGTGATACGACTCGAGCAATCTATCAAACAGGCGTCTAATGTCTCCCAAAGGCTGGAAATCGCTAGAGAACTGATCAGCAAATCCAGCGATCCAACATCCACCTATCAGAATATGGTCGAGTGGTATCAGCAAACGGCAAACCAGCAGGACAGGCAACTTATCGAAGCGTTCCTGCAAGAATGCTTTGAACGCAATGGTCCCAACCCGACATTGATGTTCTCCCAGGGGGTGATCCGTCTGGTTCAAGGAAAATTGACCGAAGCTCGGGAGAGGTTTACCGAAACCATTGATGCTTTCCCCACCCATGGTTTTTCATTGAATAATTTGGCTTGGCTCTTGGCGACCGAAGAACCAAAGGATTTGTCAAAAGCTGAGATTTACGCCCGTCGAGCCATCGAAACGGACCCGCAAATAGCAACCTTCCACGACACCCTCGGAACCATCCACTTAGAGCAGGGCCAGTGGCGATCGGCGATCGCCGAGTTGGAATTGGCATTGTCGCAGTCACCGATCCCAAACAGGATCAAGATCCATGGGAAACTGGCTAGAGCTTACGAGGCCGTCGGCGATAGCACGCTTGCTTCGATGCATCGTGAGCGAAGCGTCCGGAAGTAATCTCGCTGGAAAATGTTGGATCTGAGGGGTTGCCCGAGCTAGAAGTCATTCGGATTATGACGGCGAACCGTGGGATTAGTTTAAGAAATCTTCGCGCTGTTATTTATCTGCAAGATTCGTTCTGATACAATTCCCATCGGTCTTCGTCGGCGGTTTTCTTTTGCATGCCAAAAGAGACGATGGCAGACCGAATCGATTTGATGATGTTCCTATGACCCTACTCGTACCTGTCCTCTTGCTTGCGATTCTCGTGCTTGCATGGATAGCTTGGTTGGCTTTCGGCTCTTGGTCGTCGCCAGTTTTGCCATCCTACTTGCTGCACGGAGATTCTCAGGGGCACTCGAACCGCTTTTTAGCGTTCGATCCGCAGAGTCCTCATCGAGGGCCTCTGCTTGGTGAGCCTCTGCTGGATGAGACAGAGCACGTGCGGACACGACTCTCGGCTTCGAATAGCAATGCGTCCTCCCTGTCTGGGAACGCACTGCACTTGGAAATGCGCCCAGCATTGCACGACTACGGTTCTGCTAGCCGGTGCACTTCTGATTCTTATCCGCACCAAACTTAGGTGGTAGAGCCCCAGGGGATATCGTCAAGCAACGGAACCAAAGAACCGTCGCCGTCGAGGCGTCGCGATTTGGCTTAAATTAGAAAGCACTCCTTGCCTGACCATGAATTCATCCTTCCATTTTTTTGCTCAAGCCAGTGTTGCTGGCGGCAACAACTCGGTCCTTGTCGGTGTCATCGCGTTGGTGATCGGTGCGATTGCCATGGCGGTCGTCCAGAAGCTTCTCGGTCAGGACGCGAAATCTCAAGCCAAAAGGTTGCTTGAACAAGCCAAATTAGACGCCGAGAATCTTGTAAAGAAATCGGAGTTGGAGCAAAAGGAGAAACTGCTCGGCTTACAAACGCAGTTCGAGACCGATCTGAAAAAGCAGCGAGATGATCTGCGAGAACGGGAAAACCAACTAAATTCCAAGGAGCAGACGCTCAAGCAGACCACGGAGGATCTGAAAAAGCAAGAGAAATTCGTGGAGTCGAATCAGCGCAAGCTAGCTGAGAAGCTTGAGGATGTGGGAAAGAAATCCGAGCAGTACGGCAAACTCATCACTCAGGCACAATCCGACTTGCAGCGAGTCACTGGGCTTTCGAAAGACGAGGCCAAGCGTCAACTCATGGAGATCATGGAGAAGGAGCTCCAAGGGGAACTTGGTTCTGTGATACTCAAGCATGAGAAGAAGGTGACTGAAGTAGCCCAGCAAAAGGCGCAAGATATTTTGTTAACAGCGATGCAAAGATACGCATCGGCGCAAACGGCAGAGAGCACCACCTCATCGATCGACATTCCCAACGACGAAATGAAGGGTCGGATTATCGGCCGCGAGGGACGGAATATCCGAGCATTCGAAAAAGCGTCTGGCTGCGATCTAATCATCGATGACACTCCGGGTGTCGTGATCGTAAGCGGGTTTGATCCTGTGCGACGTGAAGTAGCGCGTCAAGCCATGTCCAAGCTGGTGGCTGATGGTCGTATTCACCCTACAAGGATCGAAGAAGTGATCGCTTCGACAGAAAAAGAGATGGACGCTTTTATCCGACGAAAAGGAGAGGAGGCTGCTCAAGAGGTTAACCTGCAAGGCTTGAATGATCGCGTCATCGAGATGCTTGGTCGGCTACACTTCAGAACCAGTTACTCACAAAACGTATTGCGTCACTCGATCGAAGTCGCATTTCTTTCTGGAATGATGGCTGAAATGGTCGGGCTAAATGCCAACGTGGCAAGACGTTGCGGTTTGCTGCACGACATTGGAAAAGCTGCGGATCATGAGCTCGAAGGAGGGCATCCGAAGATTGGTGCCGATTTACTCAAGCGATCAGGAGAGAACGAGCATGTCGTTCATGCGGCTCTTGGACATCACGACCAGTTAACCACCGAGTTTCCTTACACATTGTTGGTGGCAACCGCAGATGCTTGTAGCGCTTCTCGACCGGGTGCAAGACGCGAATCGCTTGAACGCTACGTCAAACGCATGGAAGAACTTGAAACCATTGCCAAGGGGTTCCAGGGCGTCGAGCAAGCGTTTGCCATCCAGGCTGGGCGGGAATTGCGAGTGATCGTCAGCTCCAAGGATACTGACGATGCAGCGGCAGCGAAAATCTGCCGTGACATTGCCAAAGCGTTCGAGGAACAATTGACCTATCCGGGTGAAATCAAAGTCACCGTGGTACGCGAATCGCGTTTCGTCGAAACTGCCCGATAACCATCCTGTAGGAATCGACCACTACGATCGCCGAGATCAAAGCCAAGAAGCTCGGGAGCCAAAGATCTCCGGAGATGAGCCACCATGCC
>JAGWZB010000367.1 GCA_018969045.1 Planctomycetota bacterium
GGTTTGCGAACGACATTGCGTGGGTCTGTGACTTCAGCCGCCGCGACGGTAATGCTCATGTCGGCCGCTACAGGGTATTTCTTGTCTTGGCTTTGAGCCAATCCGGTCCCTCGAACATTGTGCTTTTCATCCCGGTAAGCCAGTTGGATTTGGGGTACCAAGTCTTGTTCTTTGGTGAAGAACTTGGTAACGATCGTTGCAGTATTGGTTCGAGGCTCCAAGTTAAAGGTGGTGCCACCAAAATAGGTTGTGTCGGAGTCTTTGGCGTTGGTTGATAAGCGTTCGAGTTCATCGATCCAAAGGATGTCCCCTTGCATGAATGTTTCGACTTTTTTCCAATCGGCAAGGTTCTTCGCAGATGTCTTTAGAACGGGGCCATCCCCTGCAACTTCGTCCTTGAGCAACTTGATCTGCTGATCGAGTTCCGAATGGCTCGATGAGTACCACCACCAGCACGCACCTAGCAAACCGACTGCCGCAGCAGCTCCCAGGATGTATTTACCGATCGGTTTCTTTTGCTCGACTTTCTTTCTCGGGTTGACAAAGTCGATCAGCCGGTCGCTTGAGCTTGGGAACTGCAAAGCTCCCATCACGGGTGCAAAGCGTCCCACGGTTTGCGTGGTTGCTGCTACGGCAACTTCGGCGCGTTGGGCCATCGAGAATGGATCGAGCATCTTCACGGGCATCTCGACGGCTTGGCTGAGAGCTTGTGCAAAGGGTGCTAGCGAATCTCTCGTCCACACGACGATCTGATCGACTTTGAGTCCTGGCCGTTGAGAAGCAGCAGACATCAAGGTCCGCTTGACTTCCCCGGCAAGGATCTTCACCGAATCAGGGTCTTGTGGATCCGTCGGGGCGTAGAAACTTCGCATGAATACCGATTTTCCACGTTCGGTGATCACCACGTCGGCTTCATCGTTGAGCAGATCAATGAACAGAACCGTCGCGTTGTTCCACTCAGGATGATTCGCGATCGCACCGGCAGCAGCAGCCATGGGTCTTAGGACCATGTGCTTGAGCGTCAGGCCGGCTTCGGTAACCGTCGTGTCGATTTTCTGGATCAAAGCTGGATTGATTGCACCGACGATGCAGTCGATGCTGCCATCTAGATGCGAAGGCATCGTGATGAAATCAAGTGGCCAGGAATCATTCACATTTGCGAAGTATCGAGGGGCAGCGAACCTGACCATATCGGGTAGTTCGTTCGTGTCGACCATAGGGAGCGTGATCGCACGCAGCTCGATGTCGTTTCGGCTCACGCAAGCGATCACCTGGCCGGTTTTGACCCCTGCTTGTTGCAACAATTCCTTGAGGGCCGCGGAGGCTTGAGGGGTACCCCAGGGTTGGGTGTTTTCGTCGAGTGTCAGCGGACCGCTAAGCACTTTCTCGATCGATACACCAGTCAATCCGGTGGTCCCTATGGCCAGGCGGACCTCATGGTGGTCGCATTCCACACTGATATATTTTGACATGCTGCTAAACTCGAATGGTTTCCTGCCGTTACCTTGAAATTAGGGAGTCGATACGATGGCATTGCCCATGGCACGTTGGCCTAGGGTCGACTGAGCGAATCCTCGACCCAAGTGGTCGAGTTTGCGATACAGGACAATGACCGGAACGGGCCCCGACCCATCGATGACCGCTTCGGTTCTCGCAAAACCAGATGATTGTTCGAAATATCCGACGCTATGAGCTCTCATCACGTCACCCCCACCAGTGACTAAAGGAGCGATCGATTTCATCTGATCCAACGTAAGGATTCCTTCGACCATTGGCCACGTTTCGTATTTGCGATTTTCTGTGTCGGATTGTGATGCCCTGGACTCGATGAGTTTCTCGAGGATCTCGTCGGTCATGCCTGGAAGTCCCGACAGGATCTCCTTGGGCGCCTCATTGATATTAATTCGCCCTGGCAGCATGGGTGCTTCAACTGTCGTCAGTTTGTCCATAAGCATTGGCAAATAGAGGGCCATTTGTACCGGTGATGACGTCAATGGGGACATAAACCGAATTTCCTGTCCGTTGACATTGGCGACGAAGCTTGCATCGATCAGATCCAAAACACCGTTGACTTGGAATTGTCCGGGCTGAGTTTCATCGATTCCAAGAGATTCAAAGTTCGAGGCCGACCAAGGTCGCGTTTCGGCGGGTTGGACGCCGTTGCCGCCACCTGCTTGGCCAGCCCCTCCAGCACCAAGACCTTGCCCGCCTCCTCCAAAACCCCCGCCTCCCATACCTCCACCAGGCCCGTTGTTTCCACCTCGTCCACCGCCAGGCCCGTTGTTTCCACCTCGTCCACCGCCAGGCCCGTTGTTTCCGCCTCGACCGCCAACAGGCCCGTTATTTCCGCCGCCTTGGCCTCCGCGACCGCCACCCATTCCGCCTTGGCCTCCACGGCCACCGCCACCCATTCCGCCTTGGCCGCCACCGGCCCCTCCGCCGCCTTGGCCTCCACGGCCACCACCACCCATTCCGCCACCGCCACCTGCCCCAGCACCGCCTCGTCCACCGGCAGGGGGTTGAGGATACACGGGCATGGCAACTAGCGAAAATACAGGATTTGCGAATTCGAGGATTGCGAAATCACTTCTTCCTCCTCGCCCTCCACCAGGGGCACCACCTTGACCTCCCCCAGGACCTCCATTTCCACCACGACCTCCCGGGCCGTTGTTTCCACCTGGGCCGTTGTTTCCACCTGGACCACCGTTGCCACCTGGACCACCGTTGCCACCGCGTCCGCCGCCGTTACCACCGCCGTTACCACCGCCGATGCCACCAGGCAATCCTCCTTGCATGCCCCCAAGACCGCCTAAGGCACCGAGTCCACCGGCACCACCGCTTGGGCCCAAGGTTCGATAAGCGATCACAAAGGTCGCAAGGTCTTCACCCGCGACGGCGGCCAAGTCGGCGCGAAACGTTGTCATATCTTGGTTGTTCAAGTTCACTCGTGGTGATCCATCGGACGTGAGGTTTCTTTCCTTGGAATAAAGAGTCAGGTACATTGCCCAACCTAGGTCTGGAGGTTTGGCTTGATTGGTCTGAGCCGACGCCGTCGCACTGCTTGTGCTCGAACTCATTCCCATCATCCCACCGGCACCTGGCATCCCGCCTGACATCATCGCTGCACTGGATTCGCTCGATTCGAGCACACCATTTCGATTTTGATCCAAACCAAAGAGCAAATAGGGGGTTACGCCGCGGACCAGCAGCAGCTGTTCGATCGAATTCAGTGGGCCGTTGACTGGAGCGTAAGGGTTGGGCAATTGGGTGTAATATTCGCGCTCCGCGCCAAACTCTCGGGGCTCATCGTCTGGATCGATGAAATCCAAAATCGCATCCGCGACGTACTCGTCCATGCCAGGCAAGGACATCAGCAGGTCTCTTCCGACGCTTGCGCTGGCACCGGTCTGAGAACCGCTAGAACCAGCTCCCGAGGCAGAACCTCCAGCAGATTGTCCGCTCGCAGAGCCAGTCAGCGTCGGCATGATGGAGTCGGTCGATGTACCTAGCAGAGCAGCAGGGAGCGACAGCGCCGCGTCGATGGTGGGCAAAACGTTTAAGTTCAGCTTGGCCGATTCGTTTTGAAGTCCAAAGCGAATGCCCGAGTACTTGCCATCCTCGTTGAGATTCGGGGCGATGATCGTGTAGTTGCAAGGGTTCGCAGGATCGGGGCTTTGGAGAACCGGGATGGCTTGGAATGTGTTCGGATTGTTAAACGTGCCTCCTGCTTCCAAACGTCCTGCTCGGCTATAGGCTACAAACAACCTTGCAGCATCAATCCCTGAATCGGCCGCATAGCGTGCCTGGATGCTCTGGCCGGTGATTCTGGATTCTTCGTGCCCAAGCAGCATCGACTTCATGAACGCCGTCGAAGCCAATGTCACCGCCGAAATGACGATCAATACGGCCAGGAGTAAGAATCCCCGACGAGGTTTCGGACGATTGGTTGCTTTCATGATTTTCATAATCCTAACGAACTCATTCCATTCGAAGAGGTTCCGCCAGTCGTTGAACTTGTCGGTCCAGGTAAAAGGGCAGCACCTGGAATCAGGATGTTCATCGAGTAGAGCTCGATTCCATACTCCTGCATCATCGATGCATTAAGCATCGAAAGTGAGATGCCTGGAGCCATGGGGTTGGTCCTTGCCGATGATTCGCGCTGCATGGCGATCGTGACTTTGACAACGCTTGGAAGCCCCAGGGTGCTTGAATCCCAATCGGTGCGCCAACCTTCGGGTCCAAAATAGGAAAAGTCGATGCCGAGCACTTCAGGTGCGATGATCTCTCCGGTACGCATGAGCTGATCGCTGTTACCGACTTCATACGCGTACTGAGTCACAGCGCGATCCAAAGAACGTCGAACCAGACCGCCGCTTAGCCCTGAGCTACTGCTAGTGGCCGTTGCGATCTGAGACGTTAGACTCGCAAGAGGATCCTGGACCCCGTCGGACCTGGGGGCTTGGACATAGTACCCCACGGTTTTGATATCGCTAGGCATATCGCCCAAAGAGCCTGTATTGATGTTGCCTGGTTGA
>JAGWZB010000368.1 GCA_018969045.1 Planctomycetota bacterium
TAACAGTTCTTGCAAGATTCATGAATGTTCAAGTACTCGCGTACGACCGTGCGATCCAGAAGGTGTGGGTTGACATGGGGTCTACATGCAAGCAGATGGGCTTGGGCTTGTTCGGGGCTCATCCCCCGGTGTTTGACAAGCCAGCAGATGACGATGGTAGCCGATCGAGCCCGCCCTGCCTTGCAATGGACATAGACGCGTTGGTTGTTGGTGGTTTTCTGGTGCAGGAATTCCACCCCTTTGGACACCGATTCTAGAGACGGCGGATTGAAGTCAACGGTGGGAAGCCAAAGCTGTTGGATGTGGAATTTTTCATATTCCATTTTGGGGCCGGGGTACTCCTGGCACATGTTGACGACGCCATGCACGTCGAGTTTGGCAAGTTTCTTGACGTCGCTTTTTAGAGGCAAGGCTCCCAGGATCACCATTGGATCGACTTGATCCCACCAGTTGCGACGATGCAAGACCCTGGCCAGGAGATAGTTCCAAGCGAAGGTGGGGAGGAACAGGCTGCGGGCAAAGATGGGCCGCATGGGTGGATTAGAACTGCTCGGTGGTGAGCGGATCGGTATCTCCGCTTCGGTCGCCTTCGGTGGTCGTCAGATTCGTCAGATGTTCATCGCCATGTGCTTGATGATGGCTTGGAAGGTGTATTTCTTCGATGATCTTGGTTCTGTTGTTGGGTGGAATTGCCGAGACTTTCATGGATGAGTGCAAATTGGTTTCTGTCCACTTGGCAGCTGCGACGGTGATATTGTCGGTTCCTCCGCCTTGTTTTGCCAGTTGAACCAACGACTCGCAAACAGCTTGCATTTTTCCACCCGCAGCTAGGACTTTTTCAATCATGGTATCGTCGACGTGTTTGTTCAGACCGTCGCTGCACAAAAGAACAACGTCACCGGATTCCAGTGGGTAGCTGGTCAGATCACCTTGGACGCCCTCGGCGCCTGCTCCCAGAGCGTTGACCAGAACATTGGCCCAGGGAGAGCGCTCGTTGCTATTTGGATTTAGTTGTCCACTTCTGAGCATTTCATTGGCAACGGTATGATCCCGAGTCAGCAGGGACAATCGACCTTTGCTAAAGACATAGCAGCGGGTGTCTCCGGCGTGGATGACGACGAGTTTGGGCCAGACGATATAGGCCATGGTGAACGTAGTTCCCATGCCGGTCATCGACTCGTTGGCTTCGGAACGACGCCTGATTTCATCGTGAGCTTCGCTGAGCATGCTCCGGAGATCGTCGTAGAAGTGATCGTAATCGCCTGAGGCCAGAAGGCTGTTCCATTGGGGGCGGTTAAGAATCGCTGTCATAAAGTATCGGATTGCAAGCCCGCTGGCTTCGTGGCCGGCTTTATGTCCGCCCATTCCATCTGCGACCATAAGCAATTGGCCGATGGGGTCCCCAACCAGGGTCGAATCGGCTTCGATCCCTAACGAAACGGCATGAAGGCGGATTCCTCTGGATAGTTCTCCGACGAAAAACTGGTCTTGGTTTTCCGAACGAACCAGTCCGGTATCGGTCAATCCACCGGTATCTACATCGATTGCAGTCATTGTTGGTTATATTTCTACTCCACGGCAAAGCAAAATGGGCTTTGGCGGAGCCTAGTGATTGCGCTGGACTCGATAAATGCGATTCGCTACTTTGAACTCTTCAAATAAGGGTGCGGAGTTGAACCGTATTGGAGCCCTGTCGGGATATCTATAATAGTACCTGATTCTACGGAAAAGTGTCTGACAAAGCCTGAGCTATGCAAGAAAACCTACCTGAATACCCGCTTCGCGTCTACAACACCTTGACGAAAGCCAAGGAACCGTTTCGGACTTTGGCTCCTGGAAAGGTCGGGATGTACTTGTGTGGCCCGACTGTGTATGCCGAAGCCCACATCGGCCACATGGTTGGACCGGTGATTTTCGACACCGTCAAACGCTACTTGAACTACTGCGGTTACGAGGTGACTTGGGTCGTCAACATCACTGACGTGGATGATAAATTGATCGTGAGGTCCCGGGAAAAAGGGATCTCGATGTTTCAGTTGGCCACGCAGATGACGGCCGATTACATGTCCAACTTGCAAGCCTTGGGGGTCGATCAGATCGATCGGATGCCAAGAGCCACCGACAGCATCGGCGATATCATCCGCTTTGTGCAAGAACTCATCGACAAAGGGTTTGCTTATGCCAGCGATGGGGATGTTTTTTTTGATGTTACCAAGGATCCGCAATACGGTTGCTTGAGTAACCGCTCGGCAGAAGATCAGCAAGGAGAAGGTGGCGGGGCGGCAAGTCGCAAACGCTCTGCTGGAGATTTCGCTCTTTGGAAATCCGCAAAACCAGGAGAGCCAAGTTGGCCAAGTCCTTGGGGGCAAGGACGTCCAGGATGGCATATCGAATGCTCGGCGATGAGCCGCAGCATCTTGGGACAGACTTTTGATATCCACGGTGGTGGACTGGATCTGGTCTTTCCCCACCACGAAAACGAACTGGCTCAAAGCCGATGCTGCCACAGCAAACCGATGGTTACCTATTGGATGCACAACGGCTTAATGCGGGCTTCCAATGCCGCCGGCAAAGTCGGTGGCAAGGGCGATCGTGATCAGGGTGAATCTGCCTCAGACGTATCGGGCAAGATTTCGCGAAGCAAGGGGGCAGGAGGTTTGGCTACTTTGATCGCTAAACACACCGGTGAGCGCATCCGGTTCTTTCTGCTTCGCACTCATTATCGCTCTACCAGCGTTTTTGGCGATGAGCCTTTGGCCGAAGCCGGTGCTGCGCTAGAGACGTTCTACCGCTTGTTCGATCGAGCCAGCAAGATCCTTGGTGTTTCGGTCTATGACATTCCGCATGCGACGCGAAGAAGCGACTTTCAATCGCCAGTCACCCCCCCTGCTCTGCTTGTGGAACTTCTGGGACTGCGTGACTCTTTCTTGAGCAAAATGGATGACGACTTCAATACCGGGGGTGCGACTGCCGACTTGTTCGAAATGGCTCGATCGCTCAATCGATTCATCGATCAAAGCAAGCTTGAGGATTCCTCCGATGAATCAAGCCGTGAGGCTTTGAGACTCGGCGTCTCGATCCTTCGCGAAATGTCCTCTTTGCTGGGTATTTTCAGAAAACCTGTGGCTCTTACCACGGATCAATCCGATTCGACCAAAGCTCTCGGAGGTCTGATGGAATTGGTGATCCATCTGCGTGCCGAAGCACGAGCTAAGCGAGATTTCGCAACTTCGGATGCAATCCGAGATGGGCTCAAGGAGATCGGGATCGCGATTCAAGATGGTAAGAATGGTACTAGCTGGGAAATTGCCAAGTAAACCAGACCGCTGATGGAGGGGTGAGGGACCGCTAATGGTCGCTAAGGACCGCTAATGGAGGAGGGGTGGACCGCTGATGGAGGAGTGAGGGACCGCTAATGGTCGCTAAGGAACGCTAATGGAGGAGGGGTGGACCGCTAATGGGCGCTGAGGAACGCTAATGGAGGAGTGAGGGACCGCTAATGGTCGCTTAGGACCACTGATGGAGGAGTGAGGGACCGCTGATGGGAGCTAAGGACCGCTAATGGAGGAGGGGTGGACCGCTCATGGGCGCTAAGGACCGCTAATGGAGGAGGGGTGGACCGCTCATGGGCGCTTAGGACCGCTAATGGAGGAGTGAGGGACCGCTCATGGTCGCTTAGGAACGCTGATGGAGGAGTGAGGGACCGCTAATGGGCGCTGAGGAACGCTGATGGAGGAGTGAGGGACCGCTTTTGGGTGGGATACCTGAAGCCTGAGTGCGGGAGAATACAAAAGTATCCTGCTTTATTTGCTTCGGTATATTCTGGAGGCTTTGAGTAACGCGCTAAAAGCCGAACGGGCCTCTTGAAGGGAGATCTTCGATTGCCCTAGACGTCGCTCGCGATAGACGATGGGAACCTCGGTGACTTTGGCTCCATACTTGATCAAGTAGGCAAGGATTTCTTCCAGGAATCCGTATCCTGATTCTTTCAGATTGCTCAGTCCAATCTGCTTTAGCAATTCGACTCGATAGAGCCTGTAAGCACTGCTACAATCTCGAATGGACCAGCCTACCATCGAGCGCGCAAGCTGATTTGCCAGCCGGCTTACCGCGATCCTTCTCCAAGAGCACCCTTCGAGCCCTCCGCCAGAAACATACCTTGAACCTATCACGAGGTCGTATTGATCTTGTTTCGATAGCAACTGAGGGATCACCGCCGGATCATGACTAAGGTCTCCATCGAGGTTGATGAGCCAACAGTAGCCTTGATCGATGGCAAACTGCATGCCTGTAGAGATGGCGGTTCCTAGACCGAGTTTTCCGGATCTTTCGATAAGGTGGATCGTTGGATCGGACTGCATTTGTTCACGCACCCAGTCGGCGGTTCGGTCTGGGGAATGATCGTCGACGACGAGAATATCCAGCTTGGGGCAAACCTCCCGGATTGCATGGAAAAGCGTCGGGAGGTTTTCCCTTTCGTTATAAGTGCAGACGAGGAT
>JAGWZB010000369.1 GCA_018969045.1 Planctomycetota bacterium
CGATTCGCAGGGATTGGAATCCTGTGCAGCATCCAATTTTTTAACTATTGTTTTGCGCAAGAGCAAACGCAAAAACCATACATCGAGTTTACCGCACGGGCTAGCTTGCTGGATCCAAGGGTCAAGGCTTATCCTCAGATCGATTTTCACCTTGAAAAAGAGGGCAAGCCCACCGATGTCCAGCACGCTTGCAGGCGACCCGATACCAATCCCAAAGGAAAACTGGTCGTTTGGCTCATGGGGCCTAGTCCTGAATTGTTTCATTTCTTGGCCGATGAAGGATTCCACGTACTTAGGGTTCACTACGCAAACGGCTGGTTCAACCGCTTCGGCAAGGAACCACCCCCCGAGGATCGCTATGCACTAGGAAAAATTCGGCTAGAGGCCGCAACCGGCCAGGACTACAGCGACCTAGTGGCCATAGAAACCCCAGATGGCATGCAAGAAAGAGTGGTTAAGCTCCTGGGTTGGCTCAATGGCCAAGATCCCGAGGGAAAGTGGGGGGAGTTCTTGAAGGCAAGTCCTGAGAATGCCAGCCAAGTGGATTGGGAGAAAGTAATCATCTCTGGGGCTTCGCATGGCGCTACGACTTCAGCCAGATTTGCTCTGCATCAGAAAGTCGGCCGAGTGGTCATGTTCTGCGGACCCAGAGACCAGTACGAATCTTGGCAAAGCCTCGACTCGGCAACCCCTAAAGAACGTTTCTTTGGGTTCTCGCATGCTCTGGATACCGGTTGGACCGCAGATCACTATTGCCGAAGCTGGGAGCTACTTGGACTGCATGCCTATGGTCCAATAGTCAACGTCGATCGGGAGTCTGCTCCCTTTGGAAATACGCGCCGCCTGATTACCGATGCAGACGTAGGTGGCGATGAAAAAAGAGCCCACAGCTGCGTCACACCAGGCAAAGCCGCACTCCGTGGGCCCGACGGCCAATACTTGCACAAACAGGTCTGGAGATATCTGTTCTGCCATCCGGTTGAATCGGTCGGACAGGCCACGGCCATGGACTCCAATTGCAAGCATCAACTGCGGAATAATACGCCTTGATTCCGAACCGAAAATCCGATCAAGACGTACAATGTGCAAAGCGGTTGCAGAAAACGCTGGCTAAATAATCCGACATTCCAACAAGGAATCAATTCCATGAAAATCGCAAACTTGGCTGCCTTGTCGATGATTCTAAGTCTTCCGATTTACATCGGTTGCGATGCATCGAAAAACGCCAGCAAAACCGGTTCGTCAGCTCAAAAGCATGATCACGACCACGACCATGACCACGACCATGGGGATTCCAAGTCCGACAAAAAGGATGCTCATGCAGGACATGATCATCCGGAACACGGTCCAAACGGCGGCCATATCGCTCACTTCGATTCGAGCCCAACGACCCATTTCGAATGGGCACATGATGAAGACAAGCAAACCTTGACCGTCTACTTCGAAGAACTTGTCAGTGGTGGAAACACCATTGAGTCCGTTGAAGTGGTCGTGACTTCCAGTGGACAAGAGAAAAAATTCAAACTCGAACCCCTCGAAGGCGCAAAGATCGCTGGGTCGATTTTTCAGCTCAAGGATCAAGAACTACTCACCCTTGTCGGGGCAAGCGGCGAGGATGAAAAAGGGGTGCAAGCTCGACTCGTAGCAAAGATCGACGGCAAGGAAGAAAAACTATTGCTTGTCGACCACCATCACCATCACTAGTTCCCGGAATTCCGAAGACGACCAAAGAGTGTTCGAACCTCTTGAATTGGAATTGCCTCCGGAGATCACTCCGGAGGTTGTTTTTTCAAAGCTTTGCAATCTTCCCGGCTGCATCTGGCTCGATAGCGCTTTGCGAAACGACCCACGCAGCCAATTCAGTTTCATCGCTGCAGATCCAGTCGACCTCTTTACGATCGACAAACCCACGGCTGATCCTTTGGCCTACGTCGAACAATGGCTTGCGGCAAATAAAACATTCGTCAAACCGAATGTCCCTTTTCAAGGCGGCTGGGCCGGTATGCTCGGTTACGAGTTCGGTAGGTGCTTCGAAAAAGTACCTCAAGCCATCCACGACGAACTGGGCGTTCCGCTGTGCTGGCTAGGACTCTACGATGTCGTCTTTGCATGGCAGCATTCTGCAAACTCACAACCAGATCGCGGGTGGATCTTCTCGCAAGGCTTCCTACCCACTGGAGAGTTTTCCCAAGTCGATATTCCGCGAAAACATCGAGCAACACTTAGGCTTGCCCACTTCCAAAAAATCATCGAACAGCAAGTCGCCGCCAGAGAAACAACCTCACCGCCAGCCAGCCTGCAAGCGATGGCCCACGGACTGCGAGCCGAGCAATTCGAGACGCGATTAGGTGGCGGTTGGTTGGGGAATTTTGATAGCTTGGGATATCGCAACGCCGTCGAAAAAACTAGGCAGTACATTCTGGCCGGAGATGTCTTTCAAGTAAATCTCTCCCAACGACTGCTGTGTCCTGAACGTTGTCCGGCAAACCAACTGATGACACGGCTACGGCAAGTCAATCCCGCACCTTTTGCCGGTTACTTGGATATCGGTTCGTCGCAAATCATCAGTGCATCTCCTGAGCGTTTCATCCAAGTTCGCGATCGATGGATCGAAACCCGACCGATCAAGGGTACACGGCGTCGCAGCGGGGATTCCAAAATCGATGCACAGTTGGCAGACGAACTGAGAAACTCCACTAAGGATCGATCTGAAAATATCATGATCGTCGATCTGCTGAGAAACGATCTGTCGAGGGTATGCGAACCGGACTCGCTACAGGTCGATCGACTCTGCGAGATAGAAACATTTCCGTTCCTGCTGCACATGGTCAGCAGCATCCGAGGACGCCTTAAGGAAAGCGTAGGAATTAGCCAACTCTTGGCCGCCGTCTTTCCGGGTGGCAGCATTACAGGTGCACCTAAAATTCGCGCGATGGAAATCATCTCTGAACTTGAGCCAACCGTCCGAGGCCCCTACTGCGGATGCCTTGGATACGTTGCAACCAATGGCGACATGGATTGGAATATCATGATTCGGACCATTACCGCTTCGCACGGCTGGTGGCAATTTCAAGTGGGAGGAGGGATCGTCCTCGACAGCCAACCCGATCAGGAAGAAGAGGAGACTTGGACCAAAGCTGCTGGTATCGTCGAGGCAATCAAGGCGTCGCTTCAAGTCCTCTCGACGGATCTTTAGCGAGCCTACCTTCTTACCAAAGACCCACGGATTGGGGGATTTTTAACTCTCTTTAGGCTAGCTGTATTTCCCTAGTAGACCTCAACGCACAGGCCGATTATCCTTTCCCCTCCTCCTCTCCTTGTCACCACTGGATTTCCATTCGCTCATTTGCTCGTCTGTACAAAATGCCTGAAGCCAAACAAGGTGAACCTCAGTACAAGGGAATCACACGGATCGATTATCAAGGAATCAGCACACGCGGTTGGATGGTCCGTCTAACGCGTCAAGGTAAAAGGCAACAGCATTTCTTTAATGACCGGCAATATGGCGGAAAAGCCGCTTCGCTGCGCGCTGCTAAAGCCTGTTACAGCAAGTTAGTCAAAGAGTCTCCTCAAATCCAAACGGCAAGGGGCAGAAAGACTCACCGCAATACGACTGGCAAGGTGGGTGTTCATCTAGTCAAAAATGTGGACCCGCGTTGGAAGAATGCTGAGTCGTACGCTTATTGCGCTTCTTGGATCGACACCAAAGGCAAAAGGCGCAAAATCAGCTTTGCGTGGAATCGCTACGGCAAGAAACATGCCTGGAATCTTGCCTGCCTGGCCCGTGAACGTCAAATAAGCGATCGTCAGAGATTGATCGAACTGTACGGTCCTAAAAAGATCAAGGATCGATAAACAAACAAAGAGGGGAGTTACCCCCTCTTTGTGCATGTTGTTTTTGTCTTTCAGATCCGTTTGGAAGCGGATTAGGCTCCCTTGTAGCGCCATTCTTTGCCCGGCAACTTCGATGGCCATTCATCGTCAGTTAGCCAAACCAAGGAGGTCGAAGTCGAAACCAAACCGGCAGCTTGCTTGGACTGGGCTGCGGTGATCGCAGCCTTGGCGTCCGCGTCGACACTGACTCGAACATGCTCGAAATTGGTATCCGAAGTGCAAACACTTTGATGCCTCGAAGGTCGAAAACCCGCAGGCACCTTTCCAAGGATTGCATCGATTCTCTTCTTGCTGCGAAGCCCGGCAAGAGACAGTTCGACGGTATCCCCAACTCGCCGCAACACCGCATTGTCTAGTCTAGCGCCTTCGGGAAGCTCGAGCAGCGCCGTGATATCCCTGGCACCGGTTCGAAGATCGGAACCAGCCGGACCTCGATCGCCCTTGGGACCGGCAGGACCAGCCTTGCCATCGACACCGTTCTTACCCGCAGGGCCTGCTGCACCTGGCTTACCGTCTTTGCCTGCAGGACCTTGAGGACCCGCCGGACCCGCCTTGCCATCGACGCCGTTCTTACCAGCAGGGCCTACTGCACCTGGCTT
>JAGWZB010000021.1 GCA_018969045.1 Planctomycetota bacterium
CAAACTGCTTTCGATAGTACTGGCACAATTTTAAACCGACGATTTTCGCAAGAGCGTAAGCTTCATTGGTGGTTTCAAGGGGGCTTGAGAGCAAACTAGGTTCGACCAGGGGCTGGGGTGCATGCTTGGGATAGATGCAAGTCGACCCGAGGAACAGAAATCGAGCGACCCCCGCTCGATAGGCTGATTCGATCGAATGGATCGCCATGCGGGCATTCTCGGAAAGGAATTCGACTGGATAAGTCGCATTGGCAACGATTCCCCCGACCTTGGCTGCGGCAAAAATCACAGCATCCGGTTTATTAGACTGAAAAAACTTTTCGACTTGATGGGGATCGCAAAGGTCTAGTTCCCTGCGGGTTTTCACAATCAACTGCACGGCGGGATGCTGTCGGTGCAGGATTCGACAAACCGAAGCCCCCACCATGCCCTGGTGCCCTGCGATGAATACTCGTTGGTAGGGAAAACCCATAGGTGTGAAATAACTTCCTGTCTTACTTGACCTTACCAGTACATTGACCAAAATCTTAAACCGAAACAGCCATCAAAGGAATACAGGGTATGAGTTTAGAAGTGATTCCAACGTCGATCGAACGAACCGAACAAGGGGGGATTCGTATCCGTTGGAGCGATTTGACCGATGTCGAATGGTCACCTGTGGAGCTTAGGAAGGCTTGTCCCTGTGCGACATGCAAGGAAAAAGCGAAGGCTGATACCAACAAGCAAGCAGGTGGACTACTTCAAGTGATCCCTCTGCGTGAGGCGGTACCTATTGCAATTGAATCGATGCAACCGGTCGGGAATTACGCCTACAACGTGCGGTTTTCCGATGGCCATAGCTCAGGGATCTTCGGTTTTGACCTGTTGCGAAAAATTGGGGAGCATTAACCTGTCTGCATGGGGAACTGCTTGGACATTTCCAGCGCCCAAAGTGCAAGTTGTTTGATATCGGCGTCGGGGTCGTTTGCCAGACGAGCGATCTGTGGAATGGCTTGCGTGAGTTTCAGATTGACCGCAACGATCAGCGCGTTTCGTTTCATTCCAAGGAAACCGGTTCGCCAAAAGGGTGTATCACGATAGAGCTCGTCGAATTCTTCCTTTTCGATCGTTAGCCAATGGATACATTCGGATTTTCGTTGCACACCATCAGGTTGGATTTCGGGGCTGACGACAGCTTGTGCCTTGCGGTTCCATGGACAGACGATCTGGCAAACATCGCAACCGAATAGCCAAGGACCAAGCGAGGCCCTGATCGATTCAGGAATTGGGCCGCGGTGCTCGATTGTCCAGTAACTGATGCATTTATTGGCATCCAGAACATAGGGCTCGGGAAAGGCTTCGGTAGGACATGCATCCAAACAAGCGGTGCATTTACCGCAATGGGAGGTTCTAAGCGGACTTAAGTTGGACCTTGATGAAACATGGTCGTGGTCTTCTAACGGGTCGCTAAGTTTCGCTTGGGTAAGAATTTCGCACAGAAAGAAATAACTTCCGATGCGCCTATTTAGCAGCATCGTATTTTTACCGATCCAACCCAATCCAGCTTGCTCTGCGAAATCACGCTCGAGCAATGGCGTCGTATCGACCACCGCGCGCGATTGGCAGTTTGGGAACATGCGTTGCATTTCTCGAACGAGCGGTTTAAGTTTCCTGCGAATCCAATGATGATAATCCTCTTTGGCCGATGCGTAGGAACCGATCGTGGACTGCTTATGGTCCGGAAGATAACGCTGTTGGTTCTTTTTGATTACCGAGTGTGTCCAAGGATGACCTTGGTAAGGGAGCGTTAGCACGATAACTGTCTGGCAGTTAGGCAGCACCGAGTGCGGGTTGCGGTAAGCTTCCTTTCGATTCTGTAAGTAACTCATCGATGCGGAGAATCCGCGATCGAGCCAACTGCAAAAGGCTTGGAACCTGGTGGCATCTTGTGCGGGGACAAATCCCACCGCATGGAAGCCCTGTCCGGTTGCGAAATCGGTAATCTGCTTTTGTGCGATCTGGTGAAGCAGCATAGCGGGGTCGAAAACGTGATTCTTCAAGAACCAAAAATTGTTCTGTGTTGGACAATCTGTATACTTGGTGTCCAAGGGGCACGGCAAACACGTATACTGACTGCTGCATTTTAAGCAACGACCCCCGATGCTTTTATACTTTAGATTCTATCGATTTGGCAAATGATGAGAAAATCAATCCGTTTGACCTCTTGCGTTCTAAGCCTACTGAGTTTCCACGGAGCCTCTTTGGGCCTTTCCCAGGAAAGCTCAAGCGTCGCTGTACCCAAGGCAAGTGCCAATCAGCTAGTCGACTCCGCAGGAGTTGAACGCGCGGCGATCGCCTTTTTAAGACAAAGCCAAGCGGCTGATGGATCGTTTAGTTCCCAGGCCGGCCCGGGAGTCACTGGATTGGTCGCTGCCGCATTGCTATCGGTTGGGGTTTCTTCGGAGGATCCGGTGGTATCCAAGTCGATCGAATACATCTTAAATACCCGGCGGGACAACGGGGGTCTCTACGCCGAAGGTTCCCGCCACGCAAACTACGAGACTTGTTTGGCGATGATGGCTTTGTCCAAAGCCAATGCAGACGGAAAGTATAACGAGATCCTTCAAAGTGCTCAGAAATTTGTCAAAGGGGAACAATGGGACGAGGGTGAGGGGATTAACCCCAAAGATCCAGCCTTTGGAGGAGCCGGCTACGGCAGTAAATCTCGACCCGATTTGTCCAATACCGCATTCTTTATCGAAGCGCTTCGAACGACGGGAGTTGCACAAGATGATCCTGCGATTCAAAGGGCATTGGCCTTCGTGAATCGATGCCAGAACTTAGAGTCTCCCGCAAACGACACCCCATTTGCTTCCAAGCTCAATGATGGTGGTTTCTACTACACCCCCGCCAACGGAGGCGATTCGATGGCCGGTAAAGATGAAGCGACCGGTGGACTTCGCTCCTATGCTTCCATGACGTATGCAGGTCTAAAGAGCATGCTTTATGCGGGGGTCAGCCAAGAAGACTATCGAGTCAAGGCAGCGCTGAAGTACTTGTCAAAGAACTACAGCGTTACGAGCAATCCAGGAATGGGGGCTGCCGGCCATTACTATTATCTGCAAACGATGTCCAAGGCACTTTCAGTGGCGGGTGTTACCAGTTTTGATTCAGAGTCTGGAAAGCACGCTTGGAAATCCGACGTGCTTAATCAGCTGAAGAAAACCCAGAAAGTGGACGGTTCCTGGACCAACCCAGAACCACGCTGGATGGAGGGAGATCCAAATTTGGTAACGGCCTATGCTCTCTTGACGCTATCGCATCTCAAAGCCAACTAGAGAGAAAACTAACCCCTTCGAGAACCCCTGAGCCGGTAGGTGAGCAGCCCTAGGCCTGCTGTCGCAAGTAGAATCGAGCTCGGCTCAGGTACCGCCGTGGAACGCTCGAATCGCATCAGGAAATTTGCATTCCCGGCACCAACGACCGAAGGCACTGTAAACCCCGATCCACTGTTTCCAACAACCCAAAAATCGAGATAGTTCTTCGCTGCAAGTGTTTCATGGATGGCAACTCCTGCAGAAGTTTCGATTTTGAAGGCAGGTGTGTCGGAAGGATCACCAGGAATCCTCAGCACCTCGGTGTTGTTCTGAGTTCTGTTGACCACACGAATGCCCGTATCTGTCATCCGACCCTGGGCAAAGGCTGTGTCGAAATTCGAACTACCATCTCCAGCGAATAACTGGACGTTGTCGCTTTGAGTCGCTTGAGCGATCGTGATGACCGCATGCATGGCATCCATGCGACGAAATGAACCGGCTGTTACGCCGTTGAACATTCTCCCAAGATAAACAGCCCTTCGAATCCCGAAATCTTCATCCAGTCCCGACTGTTGCTTGAAATCGATGATGACGTCCGCCCGGGAATCCACCCAGCTCAAGGTGCAAAGTAACGCAATGCAAAGGACGCAGTTGTAAAAAGCTTTTAAACGAAGCATGGCTCGATGGTATCCTTAGATTTATCTTGGTTCGAATTCCTTCTCCGAAGGCAAATCACGCGTCGCATTGTATGGACTATGCTCGCCAAGACGAACACAACAACAGACGAGGGTTCCGGAACGTAAGCCAGATCCAAAGTGGATGAGAACGGTTGGAACGTCGATACGATAGATCCTCCAACAAAACTAAAAGTTTCGCCGAACGCAGGAACGGTAATATTCGAAAAAGTGTCGCTAACAAGCCATGCCTCCAGACGATGACTGGCATTGGCAGCGAGGATGGATGCCAGGGCCAAACCCTGAGCTCCCGTCAGTTTTTCAAAGTTGAACATCTTTTTCTCGACAACTCCAGTACCTTGATCTGCTTGATTGGCGGTGATTCGAATGTCCGTTCTGATGGCGTGCTCAGTGATGGAACTTGGATTTGTCAAGGAAACATCACGTATCTGCTGATCGGTAACGCCCTCTCTGGCCAAAATTATCCACGGTGCATCACGACCTTCTGCCTGGGTTGGCAACTGCACCCAGAACCGAATTCTAGCTTGCAGAAATGTAAAGAGAGAGGGACTCGTAGCAAAATCGAAGTCGAAAACTCCGATTCGTGACGCAGAACCAGTATTCCCCGGAACAGAGCCAGGGAAATCGATCTTGTAACCGCTTTGATTGACCGTACTACTGATGATAACGCCCGCCTCGGCGACCGGACAGGGAAGCACCCAGTGCATCATCAGAAGGAAAGCGAGCGCAAGCTTATTCGGGTTCATGCGTGCGACAGTTCCGTTTTTAAGGAGGGTTAAAGAGATTGCAAAAATCCAATCACTTCCTCAATACTAATTACGAGCAGTCGCCGAGCAAGAAAAACTAACGGATTAGAAAAAATAAAAAATTGACAGCGAGCGAATCCCTTGAAGATAACAGAACTGCGGTTTTTCCTGGTTTTTGATGGACATCTGGTGGCAGTCGGTCAAAAAAGCAAGATACCCTAAAGTTTCGCTTCCCAAGAAATCCTGCAAGTAATTTCCAAAATCCCAGGTTTGAGGCTGGGAGGAAGACTCACTCTGGTCGCCATTCATCCATCGTAAGTTTAGGGAAAAGAGCTTGCCGCTTAGGCCCGTATTTTGCCGTAGTACGTTTCGACCATCTGATGCAAAAATTCCAGAGACTCACGCATTTCTTGCATGCCGTTCATGCCGTCTTCGATGCTGATCCAGCCAGAGTAACCTACTTCGGAAAGCTGGCGAAAAATCTCGGGGTAGTTGTTCAATCCTTTTCCGGTAACCCCATGTAGCAGGATTTTGGAGTATCCGGCACTGCCTTCTGCGGATTTCAGGTCATCTAGCGTCGCACCTGGGACCAAATACCGATCGCTGGCGTGCATGCTGACAACCCTTGGTAGTACCGCTTTGAGCAATTCCAAGGGGTCGTCGCCCGCAACCACCGCGTTGCTTGGATCGTACTGGACGCCGAAATGGTTGGAATGCGGTATACGGTCTAGGAGTTGTAGAAAGACCTCTTTTTTCTGAGCGAATTCAGGGTAGAGCCAAAATCCATCCTTGTAGTGATTCTCAATCCCTAATACGACTCCGTAGGACTCAGCCACGGGAATGCATGATTGAATCCCAAAGGCGGCGTAGTCCAAACCCTGCTCGAGCCCGACCTCTGGCCATCGCTGTCCACTTAGAACACGGCAAACCGTTCCGGGACCACCCAATTTGAAGGCGACTTCGATCATCTGCTTCTGGTATTCGATCGCCGCCTTGCGTTTGGCAGCATCCGGATGGGTAAAGTCCGGAGAGCAGCACAACATGGGCATTTCGAAGCCCGCCTTTTGAAGAGATTCGCGAATTTTCCCGAGAAACGGATCCGACGATTCCCACAGAAACCCTTCGTACATCTCGAGTCCATCGGCCGGTAGATCCCTGGCCATCTGAATCCAGTCAAAAACACTCATCGTGCGTTTTTGTGAAATTTCTTCAAGATAACACTTTGGAAACGCGCTAATTCTAGGCCGCTTGGTAATGACCATTCTGGACTCCTGTGGAGGCATTTTTTTCTCTTGGATGGCTCGGTATCCTCGCAATCCTCAAAGTATACAACCGCCGAATCGGTCCGAATCCATAGCGACCAAGAAATGATTCGACCTGCCTAAGAATTAGCCATGCTGATATTTCTTGGGGGGGTGGAAAATGCTTGCTCGGTACATTTGCCCCCAAAAGCCCCCTATTTTATCGAAAACATCAACTTCATGGACTGAAAATAAGTTGTACGGTCCGAATCACAGAATACACTTGGGATAACCTGCGGTTTTTCCCAATCAACGTATCAACGATTTCTTCGGGTCCAATCCCATGACCAGATCTCATTTTCGAACACTCTTGGTTGCATCCTTGGCATTGGCCTCGGTTTGCTCTTTCACGTTGCGCATCGGCTTCGCACAAGAGGCTGAAGTACAGCCAGAGCCTTTGGTGCAACCATCTGCTGCATCAGCCAGCGACCTAACGAGCAAAACCAACTCTTTGAATCATCACCAATGGTTGCGACTCTCGCCAGATGGTTCCTTCTGGGGAACTTTGGGAACTCCGGCGGGTGAGAACCAAATTCGTCAAAGCGGAGTGGACATCGCTCTATGCCAAAACGGACAAATCATTGCCCAAGTCACCACGGCAGAAGATGGTTCTTTCCGATTTGTGGACGTTAAGCCTGGCGTTTATTCGCTCGTAGCACAGAATCCGAGCACTTTGGCCGTGATGTCTGTTTCCATTCTGGACTCCACTGCTGGCAAGCACTTGCCAGGAGGGATTCAAGTACGCACGCTAACCCCCGCAACCGAACGGGTTGTATCCCTAGTACGCAGCGGTTCCGTTCCCAGAGCACGCGCCGAACAGGAGTTCGATAAAGACCCTGCGGGTCAAGATAGAACATTTTGGAACAGCGGTAGAATAGCTATCGATCAAGAAGGTGGAATTCGGGGTAGAGTCTCGGTCCCCAGCGGAAATACCGATCTGAGCGGAACCTCCATTTACTTGACACATTCGGGCAATGAAGTTGCCAGAACGCGAGCAGATCGCGATGGTAACTATCGATTCGACAACATTCCTCCAGGCAACTACGGCTTTGTCGCCTCGGGTCCCGCTGGTATCGCAGCGTTGGGCTTTGTCGCGGTTGGCCAAGCAGCAGGAAGTGGAGACGCCAGTACATCGATATCCGAAGATGGACGTAAATTCGTAAGAGCTGCCCTGCAACAAGACTCCGTCCCAGGCCTCAATGTTGAATTGGCCTCTTGCGATTGCATGGGCGCTCCTTTGCTTGCTCAAACCGCTGTCCCTTTGGAAGAAGCCTGCTGTCCTCTGCCTATGGCCGGATGCTGCGGTGTTGCCGGAGGTAACTTCGGTGGAGGTGGTGGAGGTGGTGGTATCGGCGGCGGTTTTGGGGGTGGATTGTTGCCCCTGGCCTTGATCGGTGGTCTGACCGCCATTGGCATAGAACTCGCGAAAGACGATAACAAGTCCAACGTCGTGGTTTCTCCCGTTGTTCCTTAGTCTGCAAGCTTCGGGCAAGACAACTTCTAAAACCAAACATCTCCCAGGCTCGGCAAATGATCCTGGGATTTTTTTTGACCAATGCTCCCTTGGCCTTTAGTGCTCTCTTGGTCAGGCCGAGGTGAGAGTCTTGAGAATCTCGTTTTGTCTTCGATAGCGTTTTATTTATCCGTCAGGCCAATTTTCTGTTGATCCTTGGCAATCGGTTGCTCCAGAGACGCTACAATTCGTAATGATTTCGCAAGGTGTTAGCCTCTGCTTTTTTAACCATATCAGCGCGTCTCCTCTCCATCGACTGGCTATGAATCCAACAGCTAATCAAGGGTTTGCGAACCTATCGCTTTATTCCGTCGTATGCGTTGCCTTGTCGTTGCTTTTTAACGCCTCTGGATCAGCGCAAGAATCACAAAAAGCCGCACAACCAAACACACGAGAAGCGTCCAAAGTCTATCCGCTCGATGGATCGATCGATAAAAATGGAGCCGTTTGGATCGTTGATCGAAACAAGCCAGGGGTTTGGTTATTCCAGGACAGCCGGTTGAAACTCGAAGTACAGGGAAGCAACAAATTCCGTCAGCCTCTGAATGCAGTCCGTTGTCTGGCAATTTCGCCCAGCGGCGAGATGGCCATCGGAGACCCAGCAACCCGTGAGGTCTATCGCAAAGATTCCTCAGGGCAATGGAAAGGAACCCTCAACGCCACTGTCGGCATTCCTGTTGACTTGGCCTTCCTACAAGACGGTACTTTGTTGATCGCAGATTTAGAGCGCAGGGTTCTATGGAAGCAATCGACCCCTGGCACCAATCCTGAGATTTTAGCCAACGTCAACCCAAGGGGTGTTTTTGTTGATCATGCGGACCGTATCTGGGTGATCTCTCAAGATGAGCAGCAGCTAGTACAAGTTTCCAAAGAAGGGAAAGTCGATGCTATTGTTTCGAAATGCGTCTTCGAATTTCCACACCAAGTTGTTGTCAACACTCAGGATCAAATTTGGGTCACCGACGGTTATCGCAAGGGAGTTTGGTCATGGAAGCTTGGAGAAGAACCCAAGTTGATCGTGTCGGGCGAACCTTTGCAGAATCCAGTCGGATTGTTCCTCGTCGATGATCAACCAGTGATTGTCGACCCTCACGCTCAAACTGTGTTCAAACTGACCGACGGAAAAGTGGTCCAGTGGTTTTCGATAGAAAACAAATAGGATGAGCCAATCCGGCGGAATACTCATTACGATCGAGGGCTGGGGAGTCAATCTTGCGGGTTGCTATGGCAATTCGCTGCTACCGACACCAAGCATCGATCGGCTGGCTGCTCACGGGATCGTCTTCGATCAGTTCTGGATGCACTCGGTGGACCTGCCATCGAATATCCAAGCGATCCTGGATGGAATCCAACCCAATCGTTGGCTCTGTGCTACCGATAGCGACTTGGCTGCCACCGTTTTGCGTCAACAGGAGGATCTAGATCGACTAGAAGTCGTCCATACCCCTGAGCTTGAGTCGTTCGATCGTCTTTTAACAGAGGCTATCGAGTGCTGGCTACAACAACGAAAAGAGACGCCATTCCTTTGGATCCATTCTCGTGGCTTGCGTGGAGAATGGGATGCTCCCTACGAGTTTCGCAAGCTCATGTGCGATAGCGACGACCCGAGCCCTCCAAGCCAGACCACTCCACCTGATCTAATCCTACCTGCTGAATTCGATCCTGATTTGTTATTCGGCTGGGCATGCGGTGCAGGTGCGCAAGCTGTGTGCATCGACCAAGGTGTTGGATTCATGATGCAAACCCTCAAAGAGCTCGGCATCCAGCAGGACTGTTGGATCGCACTTGCAGGATTGCTCGGGTTTCCCTTGGGTGAACACCGAAGAGTCGGATTGGGTACCAGATCCCCAGTGAGCCAAGAGGTAAGTTACTCGATCGCAGACGCTTATGCAGAACGCCTGCATACACCATGGATTCTGTGCCCGGCTCCAGAACTAAGCCTTGGGAGGCGAGATCATCGCATTTGCCAACCAAGTGATCTAGGAGCTTGGCTTGAGCAAACCTGTGATGGATCTTGGACCGATCCGCTTCCAAGGAGTCTCACCAAAAACGATCTAGCTTGGTGCACCGGGGTCGACGAAATCGCCTTGTTGACCACACGCTGGAGCGCACGGTTTGACCTTGGTCCTAGCATCGACGCAAGCACCTCGTTGGATTCAACCAGCCATGGGGAAGTTTACTGTTTCCCTGAAGATCGCTGGCAACAGAACGAAATCGCAAGCCGCGTTCCAGAAGTTGAGGCGTTACTTCGACAAATCGCATCCAAGTTGCTAGATCCTCGGGGCGATGAAGCTACAGGATCCGATGAAGTAAGAACGTTGCTTGAAGGGCTATCCAGCATTCGAAGATAACTCGATGAATAAGAAACTCAATTAGTCGATGCACAATTCCACCAACGCACTTGTTCCAAACCCCTCAGCGCCGATCGCTCGCGTTTACATGCCGCGACCAAGTCGACATCCGAATATCTTTAAAAAGAGGATTGATCGAACCGAAGGAAATCCGCAACCTGGAGACTGGGTGGCCGTGTACGCAACCGATGTCGATCCTACACCCGCAAATCCGGATAACCAACCGCAGCTTTTCGCTTACGGAATCTACAATCCGCGTTCCGAAGTTGCTGTGCGGTTGTACTTCTGGCAGTCCCGACTTCCTTCCTCCGAGGATTGGGACGGATTGCTACAAAATGCCGTCGAACTTAGACACCAGATCCTTCAAATACCAAAGAGTACTAATGCATACCGCTTAATTCACGGTGAATCAGACGGTTTTCCAGGTTTGGTCGTTGACCGTTACGGAGACTGTTTAAGCGCTGAAGCATTCAGTTTAGGGATGGCACAGCGAGCACCTGAGATACTCGATCGAATGCATCGATTCCTGGGCACCAAACATAGCCTGATCTCTGCTTCGCCTCAGTTCTCCAGTCAGGAGGGTGCCATTTGGCAGGATTCGAAGTCGGAGGACTTTCCTCCCTATGCCACCATTCAAGAGAATCAAGTGAAGTACCGGATACACTTTGGAACCGGTCACAAGACAGGTTTCTTTTGCGACCAAAGAGAGAACCGGGCAATCCTAGCACACCATGCAGCAGGTAAAAGCGTTCTGGATGTTTGCTGCTATTCTGGGGGCTTTTCTGTAGCCGCCGCAAAATCCGGAGGGGCTGCCGAAGTCGTCGGAGTGGACTTGGACGAAGAAGCACTCGTCATGGCCAAGAAAAATGCGGACATCAACGATGTTCGCGTGCGTTATATCCATGCAGACGCGTTCGCCTACATGCGTGACATGGCTCGCAATAACAAACAGTTTGACATCGTCGTCCTAGACCCACCTAAACTGATTCGATCCCGAACGGAACTCGAAGAAGGTACACGTAAGCATATCGATCTAAACCGCTTAGCGATTCAGCTTGTTAAGCCAGGAGGGATACTGCTGACTTGTTGCTGCGCTGGGTTGCTCGATGGCCCCGCCTTTATGCAAGTGGTCCAGACAGCAGCACGCGCAACAGGTAACCATCCAGATGGTACGCGTTCACGAGGGCGTGTGGTTCAGATCTTTGAAACGCGCTCGGCGGCAATGGATCACCCCGTTGCTACCCATTGCCCTGAAACCGGCTACCTAAAGGCTTACTGGTGTAGGATCCTTTAATAATCCAACCCATCCCCTAGCCTTCTTGCTTGGACCTCGAACGGATTATCCCAGTAAGGGTCCTTCTTGGTGAGCTTGAGCCACAAGCTTGCCCCTAAATACAAAGGGACAAATAGCAGCCCCCAGCGCTGATACTGATCGACATGAACACGCTCATGATTCCAGGTCGAGAAAAAAGTCTCTCGATCCCTCGCAAGGATCACGTGACCAAACGTCATCGCGGCGGCTCCCCCAATAACAGGCGCTCTGACTAAAAGCCGCTCAATGGCAGGCCCTACCAATCCGATCGTTCCCCGATGAAAAAATACGTTGCGATCTCCACGAATTGGAACTAGATACACCAAAAGTCCTAAAAGGGTGTAGGGTGATGGCCACAGGTATCGCCATCCTATACTCAGGATCCAAATCAGACTCCTGGTCAATTGATCGCTACTCCAAAGCTCGCTTCTTGGGGAGCATACCAACAACCAATAGAGCCAACGCGAGGAAGCCGAAGGCGCACATCGCCGGACCATTCGAGTACATGAAGGATCGCAAAACGTCCCCATTAGCCATGAACTCTTCGGCCTTGGTTTCCCAGCCTAGCCAACCAGACAAGTTCAATCGATCGAGCCATTCTTTCCGGAAATTCAGAAACGAGAACAGCACTGCGGCAATCGCTCCGCCAGCGATATAGCCCGAACTAAGAAGCACCGAAGGACTCGAATCGTCTTCTTTGCCCTCCGGTATGCGATGGTAACGATCCACCATCCAACGAATCATCCCTCCGACAAAGATCGGAGTCGAGGCTGCAAGCGGCAGATATACCCCTACCGCGAAAGGCAAGCTGGCGACTCCACTGAGTTCAAGCGTTACGGCGATCACCACACCGATCAGCACCAAACCCCAAGGCAATCGTCGATCGAGAATGCCATCGATGATCAGTTGCATTAGAACCGTCTTGGGTGCATCAAATTTATTCTTCGATACGTCGCGCCCCTGATCGTCCTCTTTGAGCAAACCGTTGACGGCAGGATCTACCAAGTAGACCGGTGTGCCCTGATCGTCTAGCAAATACCTGCCAGGAGGTAACGCTTTATCGGTTTCGGCACGACCCAAGTTCAGTACATAGTACTCAGACTTGTCCTGAGCATAATCGCCGGATCGAACTTTGCCCTTCGCTAATCCAGCAGTATCGATTTTGATGTCTTTGAAGGCCTCGACAGCCTTCTTGCTATAGGTGGTATTTGCCTCATTGAGCGCCAGCAGCACCAGGCCGACAACCAGTGCACTGGTCAGTGCGCCCACCAAAATCGCTATCTGTTGGGATCGTGGAGTCGCACCGATCAAGTGCCCTGTTTTCAGTGCTTGCGCCGTGCTACCTCCATTAGAGGATGCGATACACACCACACCCGCGATCGTAAGCGCCGTTAACTTGATTTCCTTGTTGATTGTCAGCCACCCGAATCCATCAAGTGCCAAGAGGATCAGACAACTCAGCAACAACGTAGCGACAGTCATCCCTGAAATTGGGTTCGACGAAGAGCCGATTTCACCAGTCAATCGGGAGGCAACGGTAACAAACAAGAATCCAAACACAACGATCATGGCCGCACCGACCATTCCTGTAAAACCAAAACCTAACCCTAATTGGGGCACTGCCATGAGCAAACCAACTAACAGGAGGCTTGCCACAAACACCAACGGGATAGGCAAGTCGGTATCGGTCCGGCGTTTGCCGGTTTCGCCAGAAGTTCGGCTTGCAACCAGATCCCGGAAACTCGTCAGCACCGCACCTAGGATGATTGGCATCGCCTTAAGCATGCTCAGTATCCCGCCAGCGGCTACCGCCCCTGCCCCGATGTACAAAATGTATGAGCTTCGGATTTCGCCACTGCTCATCTGACGAATTAGCTTAGTCCCTGGCTCAAGGGGAGCTTCTAAGCCCTCACCGAAAGTTACGATCATAGGTGCGATGACCAAATAGGCTAGAACACCCCCTGCGACCATGATGCTGGCGATCTTTGGGCCGATGATGTATCCAACACCCAATAGGCTCGGTGATACCTCCATCGATAACGACGCCCCCTTAAGCCCTACAGTCTTGCCTGCAGTTTGGGCAAACAATGGCACCGCAGCTTCGTCTCGCCATAGCTTGAACACTTGCATTCCAGCTTGGTAAAGAAACCCAAGTCCAAACCCCGAGAAAATCATCGAAGCCGTCGAACCACCTTTTTCCCCAGCAATAAGAACTTCAGCGCATGCACGACCTTCAGGAAACGTCAGCTTGCTGTGCTGCTTGACGATGAAGGCTTGCCTAAGCGGGATCATCAGTAAGATGCCCAGCAATCCCCCGAAAACGCTGATGGTCATCACACGTACCACATCGATATCGAACCCAAGCAACAGCAGTGCGGGCATGATCAGTCCTACGGCGAACGCCAAGGACTCACCGGCCGATCCGGTAGTTTGGACGATATTGTTCTCGAGGATAGTTGTTTTACGCAGCCCTGTGATGGAACTGATCGCGCGAAACAAGGTGATCGACAAAACAGCGACCGGAATCGATGCCGAAACAGTCAATCCGACTTTAAGAACTAGGTAGATCGAGGACGCTCCAAAGACGATCCCCAACAAGGCGCCCATGAGCACAGGAAACCAAGTCAACTCGGGGATGTTTGTCTCGCTTGAAACAAAGGGTTTGAATTCAGATTCTTGCATTTTTGGGCTCTTCAGGAATTATTGTGGGTAAAACATGAGAAGTTTTGGCCCCAGTGACTTCGTGCTCGTGCTCAGTGAAATGGTGCTCGTGATCGTAATCGAAAAGCAACTGTGGCTAATGAATTAGGCTTTGGATCCTTGCGGAATTTTCAATAGTCTGGTGGCCCAAACTCTGTCGGAAGGGCTTCGAGTACGAGCAGGAGCACGAGCACGAAGATTTCCAGTAGCATCTACTTCTAGCCACAATCATTCCTGAAGAGCCCATTTTTGTATTCCACCGAATTGGGACCCAATCGAGCTATTTGACTCCGTGCATCAACTTGTTGACCAACGGAGAAACGACAAGATAGATGAGCCCAAATCCTGCCCCCAACCACCAAAGCTGATTAAAGACGGAAGCATACTGGTCCATGTTGCCGGCTGGTTCGCCATGACCTGCACCTTTCCCACCTTGAGCTGCTAGGGCTGCGATCAAACCTGCAAAGTAGTTTGCCATCGCAGTCGACAAGAACCAACCACCCATGGCCATACCTGTGTCACTAGGCTTAGCCAACTTCGTCACCATCGATAGACCTATCGGCGAAAGACATAGTTCAGCAACCGTATGGATCAGATAGGTGATACCCAGGATGGTCCACGCAACTTTTGCGTTGGGTGCAGTCCCTTTGATCGCCCAAACGAGAACGTAAAACCCAAGACCTACACAGAACAAGGCAATCGCGAATTTTGCGGGGATCGATGGATTCATACCTTTCTTTTCAAGCCATGGCCAAAGCATCGCAAAAAGAGGGGCCAGGGCGATGATGAAAAAAGCATTAAAACTCTGAAACAACGAGAAATCGAAAGGGGATTCAACAAAATCACGAGCGAAAAAATTCAAAGATGAACCGGCCTGTTCGAACAATGCCCAAAACAGAATGTTCGCCAGAAAAAGAACCATCATCGCAATGTAGCGATGAAGCTGCACTTTCTCGCCGCTTTGAATTCCGCTGACAACAAAGTAGATGATCAACCCCACCATCATGGCAGATAGCACGTAACCCAATAAAGCGCTTTTACTCAAGAGCACAAAGATCAACGGCACAACGGCAATAGCCCCAGCTAGAACGATCAAAATCGGTGCTATTCCCTCGCGCCCCTTGGGCGGGACGCCAACGGCACCTAACATCCCTCGGTTGAATTGAAAGATGATTATGCCCAAGATCATGCCGATCGCCGCAGCGAGGAATCCATATTCCCTTCCATACCAAACGCCGATCATCGATGCACAAACGATTGGGGCGAAAAATGCACCTGCATTGATCCCCATGTAGAAAATGGTAAATCCTGAATCCCGCCTTGCATCTTGTGGGTGATAGAGTTTACCGACCATCGATGATATGTTCGGTTTGAATAACCCGTTGCCTGCTATCATGACCGATAAACCGATCATGAACATCGTCAAATCCTTGTACAAGAGCATGAACATTCCTACGGCCATTAGAACGCCGCCAAGCAAAATCGATCGCTGATAGCCGAGGAATCGATCCGCAATCAAACCTCCAAAAATACCCGTCGCATACACCAAGGAGGTAAAGCCACCATAGGTCAGGCTGGCTTGCTTCTCCGAAGCGTCTTTGGCGAGAGTTCCAAAAAATGTTTCGGCCACGTATACCGCAAGCATCGCTCTCATGCCGTAATAACAGAATCGCTCCCAGAACTCTGTCGAAAAAAGCATCCAAAGCGAACTTGGGTGCCCAAGCAATTCCCCGGTTGGAGGTGCGACGTACCCTGGAGCAGAAGAAGCTCCCTCGGAGGATGCATCCGGACTGTCGTCCCCGGCAAAACCTCGTGACTCGTAAGGATTGCTTTCATTGGATTCTCGACTCATTCAAACATTCTCCTGGGCAGGTTACCGTCTACCGTTTGACTCATCATGCGTTCTGAAAAGTGAATGCGTTGTCCTATGCCGGTACAACACTCTTCATCTTCTTTAAACCAACCGTTGCGTTCTCAAGTGGATCCAACTTCCAATACTCACGATTGAAGAGCTCCAATGACAACACGCCATTGAATCCGCTTGCAAATACCGTCTTGAGCACCTGGCCGATCGGTGCAATCCCATCGCCAGGATAAACCCGATCCGCATCGCTGATCTTGTCTCTTGGCATATCAGGATAATCGTTCATGTGGAACACAGGTATCTTGTTGCCCGCAAGCAGACCCAAATCATTGAAGTTCGATCCTCCTTTGTACAAGTGGTACACATCCGGAAGAACGCAGGCATCGGGATGCTGAGAAGCCGCCGCGACGTGCAGAACTTCGGAGAGTTTTGACAAGTTCTTAGAGAAACCCCAAACCTCAAGCATCGGCAAACAGCCAACGCTACGACCTAGATCAAGCAAAGCCCGATAACGCTCGCCAGCTTTATCCAGATTCAGAATCTCACCCTCGACGGCTCCGGCCGGAGGTGCAGCAATCCGTTTACCCCCCAAGGCAACTACGGTTTCCATCTCCTTTTTAGCTTGCTCAAGGGCCTTCTTGTGAGCGGTCTCATCCATCAAGATCCAAGGTGCAAAGGCGATCGCACTCTCAAGCGTTAACCCAGCATCCGATATCCGTTTGCGCAAATCCGAGAGCGTACCCCCACCGGTTGTGTATTTGTCGACGTCCCTAAGCCAAATCTCAAGCGAGTCGTATCCAGCTTTCTGGGCAATGGAAACTTGTTCGACGATCGGGATCACTTCGCCATGGATCGTGCTTGTGTTTAAACAATACTTCAATTGCTTGTCTCCTGTAGATTCTAGATGGCTCTCGGACGAGAGTAGCTCTGTCGGGCTTAGAGCCAACGCGGTTGCAGTTGCCAGCAGCAAGTCTCGTCGCTGTAGTCGTAAATGGTTCTTGTCGGTTTTCATCGGAATTTCTTGTAAACGGTCAGTCCAAAGTTCTCTTGGATTGTATCAGATTTTTTTCGCTTGAAGGTAAGGCAAAAAAGCCATTGCATAACACCAGGCGACCCCACAAAACATCCAATCGCCAACGAAAAAGGCATGCGATAGGCCAATCAATCCAATCAGAAGAAAGCCTATCGGTTGGAGCCCACGTCGAACAAGAAACACAATCGTCAAGGCATAGAATCCGAGGATCAAAAGACTTCCAATTTGACTAACCCAACCAACCCGCGAGAGTTTACCCAATCCCAGGCTAGCTTGCTCAGACAGAATCGCCAAAGCCGTCCCATCCCACCATTGGGTGTGGGACAACATGCTTGCGAGGGAAAAAGCCAGCCAAATGAGCCAGTGGACCTGAAGACATCTCATGGCGACGTTGGCTAGCACCGATTGGTCGTTGGATTCGTTGTTACCGGTGGGCTTACTCAAAAATGGTAAGCCCGGGTCGATGGTCAAGTAAAGCAAGGCTGCCGAAGCCAGCACCTCAGCCGGCAAGGTCAACCAAGGCGCACGGTGATGAACCATCATCATACAAACCCACACGCTCAGTACCCCAAGTCGACCAGCGATCCCCAGAAACATCAAAATGCAACTAACCACCCCAGCCATACAAAGACCCGCTGCCACCGACTGCGTCGCCCACCCATAGAGGATCGACCAACGATACTCACTGCCGGTTCCAACACGATCCACACCGATCAGGTATCGGCCCGCTTCTGTGCCTAACCATCCGTCTTGGCTTAGCCACTGAGGAACCCAGAACCAACAAGCTGCAAACCAAAGACAAAGACAAATCGCGAAAGCTTTGCGAACCCGTGCGATCCCAGTCCTTTCCAGGCTGGAGAACCAGAAAGCATTCCAAGACGTTGGTATGCCACCCATCGAATTCTTGATCGCTCGCATGCAATCTGCCAACAAAAGATTATTCTCCTTGCACTTAAATACCCGGCTTTGTCTGTTTTGCAGATCCGTTTTGATCGTCAATTGGATAACTCGACTGGAACTGTTCGTGTGGGCTCCAATTCAGGCACCAAAGTTAAATCGCCGTCTTCCAAAGGAACCAACCACGCTTGATACAGCAGCACATTTCCCTGACTCTCGGCATCCTGGGTGGTGATCCGCAATTGATCGATCTGGATCCCTTCCTGCCTGGCCCGTTTAGCGATCGATAACGCAATTTGCCCTATGCCCTCCTCATCCTCATTGAGCGCGAAAGCTCCAAGGATCTGACAAATGCGACGCCATCGTGAGTTTGAGTCAACCGACTCGACCAGGGAGGTCCAAGTGCGGCTGTTTCGAGCCAGCTTATAGTCGATGCCGATGCTCTTGTCGTAGATCTCGTAACCAATCAACGACATGGGTAACAATTCTGTATACCAACCCATTGAGATCAAATAAGGCTGGCTCTTTTGGAGTAAATCGTCTGCCCAAGGCATCCGATGCATGCTATTGTTCGAGAAGTAAACCAACCCGATCAAGCTGAAATGTGCGATCAACCCCACCGACACCAAGAGTTTCAGCCATTTCGGCCAACACCTTGCCGATTTGCCGCTTTTTACTGACGTGTCCTGCGAGTCAATTCCCATTGGTGGTCGATCATTCGAAAACGCTTACCAAAAACATACACCCCCCAGCATCTACCCGGTTTGAATCCAGCCGAAGGTTGTCGACGAACCCCTGAGGATGCGATATCGTAATCTGATTCTAACTGAGCAAAAGGTCGATTAGGATCAGCCGAGGGGAATCATCGAGAGATTATGACCAATCCCAACCCAAGTTCGACTCCATGGGACGATGGAACTCAGCAAGCCAGTCCTTTTTTAGGAGGCTGCGATAGTCCAATTCCAGGAATTATGTCTAGCTCAAGCACCCCATCACCTCTCCAAGAAAGCCTGACGAACATTCCCTGCTGCCCGGCCTGCGGTGGAGGTTTGATGGAAATCAGGGCCAAATATCAGTGTAGCCGTTGCCATAGAATCTGTGAAACTTGCTGCGAAGGTGGACGCGGTTAAGCCTTGACGCTCTGAGGCTTTCGCCCATAGACTCTAGCTCTTTTCGAGAAGATCTCGAACCACTTTTTGACGGGAACTATCTGTGCCAGCGACTTGTGTTATCGGCTTGCAATGGGGCGACGAAGCCAAAGGGAAACTCGTCGATCTACTCGCTCCAAACTATGATGTGGTGGTTCGCTACCAAGGTGGTGCCAACGCGGGGCATACCGTGGTTGCGGGCAAGGAAGTCTACAAACTACACCATGTTCCATCAGGAATTCTCTCGGGACATATCCAGAATGTGATCAGTCCAGGTGTAGTGATCGAGCCAACCATGCTGATCAAGGAACTCAGCGGCTTAGAAGCCCGCGGTATCCAACCTCGATCGAATCTGAAAATCAGCGAACGCGCTCACGTCGTTATGCCATGGCACATGATAGAAGATCGCGCGATCAATAAAACCGTTGTCAGTGGCGAAAGTATCGGTACCACCAATCGAGGTATCGGCCCTTGCTACCGTGACAAAGTTGGTCGTACCCATGCGATCCGAATGGCAGACCTTGTCAGTGAGTCCTTACCCGAGCGAATCCGTGAAATCGTACAAGCCAAGCGCTCGCTCCTAGCTCCACTTGCTAGCCCCGAGGATATCGAGCAACTTCAAGCCGACTCGATCATTTCCCTGTGTCGCTCGTGGGCCGACGCTTTAGGCTCCATGATCTGCGATACGACGTATTTTCTCCATGATCAATTGGATGCAGGCGGGAAATTGCTGATGGAGGGAGCTCAAGGCTCTCTGCTGGACATCGACCATGGGACCTTTCCATTTGTCACCAGCAGTAATGCCTCTGGTGTTGGCGTGTCGAGTGGATCTGGTGTGCCTCCACGGGCTATCGAGCGAATGATCGGGGTCGCCAAAGCTTACTCGACCCGTGTCGGAGGAGGACCATTTCCGACCGAATTGCTCGATGATACCGGCAACAAGATCCGTGAGATTGGGCGTGAATATGGAACCACCACCGGCCGTCCCCGTAGGTGCGGTTGGTTTGATGCAGTCGCTGTCCGCTACACCGCTCGACTTAGCGGTGCGAATTACCTCTCCCTTATGATGCTCGATGTTCTGAGCCATTTCGAGGAACTAAAAATCTGTGTCGCTTACGAGCTCGATGGGAACCGAATCGAAAGGCTTCCAAGCCAAGCCGACATACTCCGACGATGCAAGCCCATCTATGAAACGCTGCCTGGCTGGAATCAGGATGTCACAGGCGTTCGAGCCATCAAGGATTTCCCCGTCAATGCGAGAAAATACATGGACCGCATCTCGGAACTCGTCTCGGTCCCCTTGGGAGTTTTGTCGGTCGGCCCAGACCGTGAGCAGACCATTTTCTTGATGTAGTGGATATCTCAAGGCTTCATCGATGGCGACCTTTCGCAGGAATAAGAAAACGGAGCCCCCTTCGGTTTCCCTTGAATCGGTCGATCGCTCACGACTCCCCAACCACGTGGCGATCATCATGGATGGCAACGGGCGATGGGCTAAATCTCGCGGCCTACCCAGGATAGAGGGCCATCGCCAAGGTGCAAACTCCGTCGAAGAAGCATTAACTGCCTGCGGCGAACTCGGGATCCCCTATTTAACCCTCTACTGCTTTTCTCATGAAAACTGGAAACGCCCCAAAGAGGAACTCGATTTCCTCATGGGATTGTTGAAAACGTACCTCAAAGGTCAAACCAAACGCCTCATCGATAACGGCATTCGGTTGGCTGTCATCGGACGTAGAGATGGACTGAGCAATGATGTCATCGAAGTGATGGACCAAGCCATCGAACGATGTAAACACGGAACCAAACAAACGCTGGTGCTTGCGATCAATTACGGGGGCAGGCAGGAGATTGTTGATGCCGTCAAAGCGATTGCCAGCGATATTGTCTCTGGGAAACTACGCTCACAGGATATCGGCGAAGACACCATCTCGGATCACCTTTACACCGTTGGCATCCCTGATCCTGACCTACTGATCCGAACCAGTGGTGAGTTACGTATCAGCAATTTCTTACTATGGCAAATCAGCTACAGTGAAATTTGGATCACGCAAAAGGCTTGGCCCGAATTCGGCAAACCCGAATTGTACGAGGCTGTTGCTGAGTATGTCCGCCGGGATCGGCGATTCGGGGGATTGAGTTAGAGACCCATTCTATTTCCAACCGTTTCATCGAAGTCGCTAAGGGGCAATATGATTGAATCGAATAGGTTGGAATTGTTTATCGCAAGCTCGGTCTGTGTGGGACTGGCTTTGCTCTGTTTCCGGCTTTATCGATCCAACCTTGCTCTACGCCAACAAATCGGCAAAGCTCAACAAGATCACTACGATGCGCGTCACGATGAACTCACAGGACTAATGAACCGAAGAGGATGGGCTGAAAGGATCCATGGAATGATTAAGCTTGAACAAACACCAAGCGAAATGTTTTTGGCCATGCTTGATATCGATCAATTCAAGCGCATCAACGACCAACATGGTCACTTGGTCGGAGACCGAATCCTCGAAGAATTTTCGAACCGTCTAAAATCCGCTTTCTCGGACCAAGACCGCTACACGCTCACTCGCATCGGAGGCGAAGAGTTCACGATCTTGGCTTGTGAACCATTCGAGGAGTTTCACAAGAAATTGCAACAGTTGCTAGATTCATTGAACAACCAAGCCTTTATCCTCCCAAACGCTTCGATCACCATCGGCTGCAGCATTGGCGTTGCAGCATTCGATTCGACCGAACTACCCGATCGCTGGATTGCTCGGGCGGATCGAGCGTTGTATCGCTCGAAGCGTCTGGGAGGAAACCAAATCTGTCTGGGCGAACCAAGCTAGAGTCAAGACAGCAAATTCCGAACTAATTTTGGTATTTCCTCAGCAGCTGCCCCCCGGATGACTTGGTATTTCTCCAAACCCTTAGGAGGGCTCGGATCGATAAAATACCTTTCCTTCGCAGGCAAGAACACCGAAAGGCGGTTTCTCCGGCTAGAATCCATTCGGTGCAAACGTCCAAGTTGGACGAAAATCTCGAAAGCAACAGACGAAGAAAGGGATCGCTATGGACCAGCAGCAAAGAAGCGTGACGTTGGATGATTCCGCACAAGCCAGTAACCCCGGTGGGTTGTCTGTAGAGAGAATTCGATGGTTCTCAAGCTATCCTGCGTGGCCGCTGATTTGGCTGCTCAGCGCTGCTTTGTTTTTAATCCTTGCGTTGTCCGTGCATTGGCTGTTCTGGATCCCGGTCGTCTTGTTGGTGCTGATGAATTGGATGTATTGGAAAAAGGTCTCCGAACATTTTATGTATGGATGTGCGAATCCAGGGATTGTGGTTTCTCTCGATCCGATGCTAATCGCAGTCGCGACAGATCTGACGAAGGGAGTGGGTGAGTATCCTGTTGTTAGGATCATCAAAAAGGAATTGTCAAGCATCTGCGGTAAAACGCCCCAAGTAGGGGCCTTGGTCCCAACGGTCGCACTCTACTATGCAAGCTCGAATCCCGATCAATCCCATTGGGAGACTTTCGATCCCAGACCAGTTGACTGCGCTACTTCGGATCTGTCGGAGGCTCAGCGGATTGCGGCTTCCTTCTCGAAGGAAGATATCGAGGAATTGAAGCGATGGCTCAGCCAAGTGCCGAAGCCCTATAAGCCTGGTCTATACCCCATCCAGTTGTAACACACTTCTGTTTGGACATCCGTCCTGTTTTTCCGAACATCGCAGTGTCTCCCGATAACGAAAAATCGCGGACGATACCATCGGATCCAATAAGGAAAACAATTTGCAAATTTGGTGTGACGCTGACGCTTGCCCATCGACGGTAAAAGAATTGCTTTTCCGTGCGGCCGTGCGGACCAAGACCATGCTAACGCTTGTAGCAAATCAGAGCCTTTCTACCCCGAGGTCGGAATTCATCGCCCTGATGCTAGTACCCTCTGGGATGAATGTCGCTGATCAAAAAATTGTCGAATTGGTCCAACCCGGCGATCTTGTAATTACCGCCGATATTCCACTGGCGGCCGATGTTGTCGCAAAAAATGCCTTGGCCCTGGATCCCCGGGGGGAACTATATTCAGATTCCAATATCGGCCAACGGCTTGCGGCACGCAATCTTCTGGACCAGCTGCGGTCAGTCGGAACCGTCGGTGGTGGTCCCAGTAATTTCACCCCTAAAGACCTTCAAGCGTTTGCCAATCAACTTGATCGCTGGCTGACGGCTACTGCAAAAAGAAAGTCGAAGTGAATTCTGATCATGCTCGTGATTGCTCCTGAACAAAATAACCGTAAGGTTTTATCGGCTTTCTTTTGCGATAGAACGATTTCCTATTCGCCCTATAATACGAAGACTCGCATCGTGGGCCTTGGTAAGCCTCTCCTGCGAATTTCGATTTCTTGACCGATCGATCCCTTTTGATTTGCTTGAACAAGTCTCCCCTATGAATGCTGCAAATACTCAAACGGCTCCTGACCCTTATTTCCAACAACTCTTTGCCGATCGAATCGGTGGTTCCCAGTACGGCAAAGTCAACGAGATCTATAAGTTCGAGAAGATCAAAAGGGCAAAGAGGAAAGCGCTAGCAGACTACCCGAGCCGTCAGCTCCTTGATTTCGGTATCGGTGAAAACGACTCCATGGCCGACGCTTCGGTCCGCGAGGCTCTCAGCGTACAAGCCAACCGGCCTGAAAATCGAGGCTACATGGACAACGGTACCGCGGACTACAAACAAGCCGTTGCGCGATTCATGAAACGTGAGTTCAATGTCGATCTGAACCCTGACAAAGAAATCAATCACTGCATCGGTAGCAAGACGGCTCTATCCATGCTTCCAGCCTGCTTTATTAACCCTGGTGACATCACCATGATGACCGTTCCAGGTTACCCTGTCGCCGGTACTCATACTCGATACTACGGCGGCAGTGTACATCGCCTACCGCTACTTGCCCAAAACCACTTCTTTCCAGATTTTTCAGCGATTACTCCCGACATCTGGGAGCGAACCAAGATGCTTGTCTTGAATTATCCAAACAGCCCGACCGGCCAAGTTGCAACGAAGGAGTTCTATACCAGCATTATTGAACTGGCCAAGAAGCACCAGTTCATCGTCGTCCAGGATGCGGCACACATTCTACTAACCTTCAAAGGCAAGCCGCTGAGTTTCCTCGAAGTCCCTGGTGCTAGGGATGTGGGAGTCGAAGTCCACTCGATGAGCAAAGGCTTTGATATGATCGGGTGGCGGATCGGTTGGGTCTGCGGGAACGAAAAAATTGTCCAAGCCTTCTCCGATGTCAAGGATAACTGCGACAGCGGGCAGTTCGGTGCGATCCAGCGCGCCGCCATCAGCGGCTTGGACAACCCAGAGATTCCCACTCGAATCCGAGCCAAATACAAACGACGATTGGAGAAACTTGTTGCGGCGTTGCGGAGCTGCGGGTTTACTTGCGATGTCCCAGGCGGTAGCTACTTTTTGTACACCCAAGCCCCCAAAGGTGTTTCAAATGGTCCAACGTTCAACAATGCCGAAGAAGCCTCCCAGTACTTCATCACTGAACATTCCATTGTGATTGTGCCTTGGGATGATGCGGGTAGTCACCTGCGCTTCTCGGTGACTTATGAAGCTGCCGACGAAGCTGCCGAGGACGCTCTGATGGCAGAGACCCAGCGGCGTCTGTCCGCCTTGAAGTTGATATTTTAGTCCGTACTCACTTATTCAAAGCCCCAGCGTTATGACCGATCTTGAAATCCATCAGCAACTGCAAAAAGCCTTGGACGGTTTCAAAGACCCCGAAACAGGAAGGCCATTGTCCAAGACCGGACAAGTCACCGATTGGGTGGTTGCAGACGGACATGGAAAATGCACACTGAGGCTCACTTCGATGATTCGGACGATTGAGACCGAAGTCGTCCAGAGACTCGAGTCGTATTTGCACAGCCAAGTACCAGGTTTGAAGTCCATCGAGATTCGAGTGGACGATTTCGACCGACCGGCTCAGCCTCTGGGAACCATCGGACTTACGGCCAAAGCCGTGATCGCCGTCGCAGCAGGCAAGGGAGGCGTTGGAAAGAGCACACTTGCAGCAGCCATAGCGCTGACACTTGAGAAACTCGGTGCCAAAGTCGGACTCATGGATGCTGACATCTACGGCCCTAGTGTGCCGCACATGCTGGGGCTCGAAGGCCGACCGCAGATAGCCGACTCCAAGATCCAGCCTATCCGATCTGGGACCATGCCTGTGATGTCCATGGGATTTCTGATCGAACGCGATCAAGCGGTCGCTTGGAGAGGTCCGATGCTTAACGGCTCGATCACCCAGTTCCTTCGCGATACGGCTTGGGGTGATCTGGATTTCCTGATCATCGATATGCCACCGGGAACAGGCGATGTAGCCATCACGCTATCGCAGTTGATCCCGCTGACAGGCGCTGTGATCGTTTGCACCCCTCAAGAAGTCGCACTCTTAGATGCAGGTAAAGCCATCAGTATGTTCGAGAAGACCAAGATTCCCATTCTTGGGATCGTTGAAAACATGAGCGGATTTACCGACCCGGAAACCGGAAAAACCTTCGACATTTTTGGACGAGGTGGAGCAAGGCAGAAAGCCGATCAAATCGCCGCACCGTTTCTTGGAGAAATCCCAATCCAAATGGTGGTTCGTAGTCAAGCCGACGAAGGCAAGCTTGCCCAAGCCTTGAAGGATCCAACCATCTCGAAGCCCTTCGAGGATGTGTGCCGAGCATTGGTTCGAGCCATCACAGCTCGCATTGCAACCGATCCCCTTGCGAAGATCTCTCTGCCTGTCCTAGGATAAAAAAATTCTGAGAAGACGACGCTGAAACCAAAGTCGCTGATTTCTCCGAAATCAGCTCTAACGCTCCAAACCACGCTTAACCAGAGTAAGCCACCTTAAAGCGTTTCTAGATGATTTCGGAGAAATCATCTACGCTAAAACCAAAGTCGCTGATATCTCCG
>JAGWZB010000370.1 GCA_018969045.1 Planctomycetota bacterium
TCGTGAGTCGAACTGATCGGGCAAAGACCCTCCGAAAGTATTGTAAACCAAGCGTCTTCGAAAGTGCTCCTGACTGTTATCATCGATCGGGTCGTATAGCGGTAATAAGCTCAAGTCTTTGGTGGTGTCGGCGTACCATGTTTCGGTTTCGAAGGAAACTTTGTGCGCCAGGCCATTTAAATTGAACAATGAACTTTGGACTTCCGGTGCGACCTTGATCATCGGCAGCGATGTTCTGAGACCGGCTTGGCCTGTGAGTCGTCCGAGTGAGTCCCCGTTGACGTCCTCACCCCAATAAGCCGCTTCGCCCGAAACAAACGGTGTCCATTTGCTGTGTCCTGTATCGAACGGCAAGGACAGTTCTTGCCTCGTGGCCGCTTGGATTCCCGATACGTTTTGTTCCCAAGGCTGCAACTGGAACTTGGCAGCATCTTGAGGGTCGGTCGGAGTGGAGGCGACTTTCAATCGCCCGTATCCGACTTGGGAATGCGCATACCATGTGAGAAAATTGCCGACGTCCTGCCCTAACCAGTAATGATCGAGCCTTGGCAGCCACTGCGTCTCCGTGAAAAAATCATTCAATCGGACTTGGCCCCAGATATCGAGCATCTGCTGCCCCATAAAGTAGTGGCGATAACGCAAAGCGGTCGATCGATCTTTGAGCGTATCCCATTCTTGCTCGAAGTACTGCTCTAGGAAATTTCTATCGCTGATGTAACCAAGCTCTGCCCACAGTTCTTGATCCGGTGAGAGCAGTTGTCGATGCTGTCCTACAATTCTTCCTCGCGTGTCGGATTCCGGGACCATGTTGATCCGATCGCTTCCTAGAATGTCTAGGCCTTCGTCATTGAGGCCCCAAGCGTCGAACTCCCCATAAGCCGGCCCGCCACCGTGGAGCGACGGAAGGTTGTATCGAAAGTTGGTTCCAAGCGCAAAGCCCCGCTTGCTCAGGTAATCCGTCGACAGAGTCCAGCGAGTCCCATCGATCGCATCGATTCCCAGAATTTGGTACAGATTCCAATCGAGCATCGCTTGGGTTCCAAAGATGCTATCGTTTCGGAATCTCGCACCAGAGATGTAAAAACTCGGAGTGTCCACATTGGTGTTCAAGATAGGCCAATAGGCTACTGGCAAGCCTTCCATGTAGACGAAGTTATGCCGAGCCTTGGCCTTCATCGCCGTGGTATCTCCCGAAGGAGACAGAACCCCGAATCCTAGCAGTCCGGTTTGTTCATTGGATTGACGCTGATCGTTGAGTTCAATTCGATCCGCTTGAAGCCAATATCTTGGAACACCCAAGCGACTGCTAGTCATCGCGGCGCGATTGGCAAGAAAGTTCTCGCGCGAACGCTGCTGAATAACGTCTGCCTTAAGCCGCACGATCCCTTCGTATTTGGGTGCAGGCGTTAAGACTTCGGCCCCCAAAATCATTCCGTATTCGGATTGCACGTTGTAGTACATGCGATCTGCGTAGATCACCCTTGCACCTTGCTGAAACACGATGTTGCCTTCGAGGTACAACTCGACCGGAAGGTCATCGATCTTTTGGGATAGCAGTCGATTCAAATCCGCTGTCCAGACCACGCATCGGTCCGCTTCGATCAGTACGGTCCCCATATCAAAAAGGCCACCGGATGTCTGCACGGCAACATCGCCAATCATCAAGCGAATACCTCGGCTGATGGTAATGACGCTATCGCCTCGCTCAGGGCGGCTTTTCGCAGAGTACAGTGGGTCGACTCCGCTGCGTCCACTGATTTTGAACGTACGAGCACCGACACGAACTCCAGAACGAACATTCGGCGCCGAAGCCGCAACGGGAGCGGCCAAGGGTACCGGTACCGGTCCACTGTTGGCCACTGGCGAAGGCAATTGAAAGGATTCGACGGGTTGGGCTACCGGTGGAGTATTGGGGACCTGAGGAACCGGCTTGATGGTCTCAAACAGGGGCACGGAACCTGGATCCAGGACGGTTCCACCTAAGGTTGAGTTACCGATTTGCATCGAACCATTGGAACCTAAAGGATCCGACGCTGGTAAGCTCGGTGTGGCTGCTGGAGGTTGCGATTGCAGGATCTGAGAGGCAAGCCTCAGATGGGTCTGCTCGTCGTTTTGAGACCAAACGATCGCATCCTTAACGGGAGCCTCTTTGGTATTTGGTTTAATCGTCTCGGCCAAGTTCAAAGGTGGGAGCGGTTCGACAGGTTGTTGCCACACATGGACGTCGAACTTGGGTTCATGCTGACTGTAGAGCCGTCCGAGCCAACGTTGATCTCTCAGGCGTTGGTCTTCCGACCAATGAACATCGCAATCACCTATCGCTTCTAGGATGACTCGATGCAGCATCGGTGTTGGATTCATCGCAGCGTTTAAGGCCGACGTAGGGATCAGCGTGTTCGACTCATCCAACGCGAGTTCTTGGGTCTGTATCCAAAGATTGGCTTTTTGGCATGAAGCCCGAAAGGCCCCTTGAGTGATCTTCACTCCACCATCGAGTTGGTAGACCGTGAAGTCACCTTGTTTGGATTTGCTAGCCGTGTGAGCTTGGATGGAAATTGAGAAACGAGGGTCCGATAGTGGCAGACCAATCTCTGCGCTATAGAGCAGGGCAGGGAATGAGCCCAACACCGCAATCAGGGTGCCTAAGCATGCCAGGATTCGGGCAAGCAAATTTCGGGATATCGGGTCCGTTTGGGAGTCCACTAGCGATTGTTGGTTCCTAGGATGGGCGCCCCAGAAAGGTCGAAAACCTTTGTGGATAGGGGCTTTGCGCTGGAGCGGAGTATAGAAATCCTTAAAAACCGACTCAATACCGAGGTTTGGCTAAAGTCTGGTTGGACCGATGCCGATTTCCGAGGGCTACCTGGAATTTCGAGATGGCACAGACGATCCCTAGTCTGCGCAGACTCCCCAGGTTGCCACTTGAGAGGAATCTCGAGGGAGATTCCAGCCAATACGGACATTGGCTAGATCGATCCCGAAGACATCGGAACAAAATGTCGAATCTCGAATCGCTGGTTCAATTGCTGATTCGCGAAGGCCATTGGTCGGACGCCGCAGGTCTTGTGCGAGATGAACTCGGAGTGACGCATACCCAGGCCGAAGCTCGGGTGGTTGCATTGGCAGAAGAACTAGGCATCAGCAGCCCAAGCCGTTGGCACCAATGGTTTGCGATAGCCTTGGCCGGTTGCGTCTTGCTGTTGCTTGCCGGCAGCCTTCAGTGGTTTTTGAGTTAAACCACATTGGATCGATGGAATTGAATATCTAAAGTCCGAAGGTGAGTATGCAGACCGGCATCTTGGATCGGCATTAGATAAGCGGGTTCGCCGGACTCGTTGTGGTGAGAGTGCCACCATCCGGGCGGGGTGATGAACGCTCCTGCGGACTCCCAGGGCACTTTGATCGGATCGATGAGATTTCCATGCGAATCGACTTTTTCGGCCACCGCGGTGTAGCAACCTGGCTTGCAGGAAATGATCAGGTCCAAGGCGACGGATTTATGAGCATGGGGCAATTGATTAGCCCCGACGGGCAAGATCCCGAGCATCGCCCAAAGGACATGGGTGATCGTCAGAGTTTGCGGGAAGTGAGTGTTGGTAAGTAGCACGCTAATGCGGCTTCGCTGGGCAGCAAGTGGATCGGCTGCTGCTTGGGCTAATGCCGCTTGGGATTCCTCTTTGGCATAGAGCGTCGGCCTGAAACGCTGATGCGATGCTGTGACACCGAGGTATTTCAGCAAAGGCTCGTCGTTGACCCAGTAAAAGATGGATTCCTCGTCGGCAGAGACGACGGGGTCTGGGCCGCATGGCAGCGTAATTAGATCACCGGCTTGGTATGGAATCACCGTGTCTGAAAACCGCACCACGCCACGCCCTTGAATCGCATACAACAAGTGGGAAGTCGCTCGGTTGGGAGTCGCGAGGCTATCGTTGGGATTGATCCTCAGGAAACTTGCCAGGAGGCTTGCGCTGGAAGCCGGGGCAGAGGAGCCTAACTGTGAGCTGATATCCAGAGGAATGATCCTGGAGGGACCCGAAGCGTGCAAGCTGGCTGGAAACTGGACGATAGGGATTGGACTGATCGATCCGGAAGCCAGAGGATTGGCTGCTTTGGAGTACTCGAGGTATCCGCTGTCTTGAGTCAGGGCTGGTTCACTTTCGATCTGGCTGGACATGGGAAGCAGTAAGGGTTGGGTTTGAATTGGACTTTCCTGGCTTTTGGTCAGGGATTCTTCGGCGGATTATAACGGTTAATGGCTTGAGTGTCCCTTTCTGTTTGATTTTTGGGGCCCGTACCCCTACAAAGATTTTGATCATTTGGTACTATTTTCGCCTCTGCTAGGGGTATCTGCGGTGAATTTTGGACGGCCATTTCGGTCAGACGCTTGCACTCAGAAGTTCCTAGCGGACACACCCATCCAGGAGAGCGTAGCTCAGTCGGTAGAGCAAAGGACTTTTAATCCTTGGGTCGAGGGTTCGA
>JAGWZB010000371.1 GCA_018969045.1 Planctomycetota bacterium
TAACCATCGCTGCGGGTGTATCGAATCAGCTCGGTGGACTGAACTGCGTACAGACAGATTACAACAACGACGGCTTGCTGGATGTATTTATCGTCCGTGGAGCTTGGCTAACCCCATCGCTTGCAATGCGCCCGAGTTTGCTGAAGAACAATGGCGACATGACCTTCAGCGATGTGACCGAGCAAGCCGGATTGGCAGATCCACTGAACTCGATCAGTGCAACTTGGGCGGATTTTGACCGCGATGGTTGGCTCGATGTCTTTGTATGTAGCGAACAGCAGTCCAACCGACTTTATCGCAACAAACACGATGGAACCTTCGAGAACGTGGCAGTTGGAGCAGGGGTTGCCGGCGGCGAAGGGATGGTTTGCAAAGGTGCCACTTGGATCGATATTGAGAACGATGGTTGGCCAGACCTTTTCTTAAACCACCTATCCAGAGTTGGAGCCCAACTTTGGCGAAATAATCGCGACGGCACTTTCGAGAACGTCTCGCGTGCCATGGGAATCGATGGTCCCCAAATGGGTTTCTCCTGCTGGGCATGGGACTTCAACAACGACGGATGGCAAGACATCTTTGCTACCAACTACTCCCGAAACATCGGTGCTTGCGTCCAAAGCATGATCGGCCACGAGCACGCCGAAGCAAAAAGCTGCTTGTATTTGAATCAAGAAGGCAAGCGGTTCGTCAATGTCACCAAGGATGCAGGCCTCGAAGGTGTCTTCATCACCATGGGCTCGAACTTCGCGGACTTTGACAACGATGGCTGGCTCGATTTCTACCTCGGAACCGGTGATCCAAATCTTGGAACCCTCGTTCCCAATCGCATGTTTCGGAATCTCAGTGGAAAGCGATTTGTCGATATCACCGCCTCCTCAGGTACAGGCAACCTGCAAAAAGGACACGGTGTTGCTTGCGGAGATTGGGATCGCAATGGATCGATCGATCTGTTTATCGAGATGGGTGGAGCCGTCAACGGGGACAAATACCACAACATCCTCTTCCAAAATCCAGGCAATCAAAACTCCTGGACTTCTCTGAAGCTCATCGGCAAATCCTCCAGTGTCGTTGCCATCGGAGCAAAAATCAAAATCCATACTGACGATCCAGATTTGCCCTACGTCTACCGAATCGTCACCTCCGGTAGCAGCTTCGGTGCTAATCCTCTCGAACAGACAATCGGTTTAGGGAAAGCAACCAAGATTCTCGGGATCGAAATCCAATGGCCCACGCCAGCTGAAATCCAAGACTCTCTTAAGACAGAGAAGATCGATGGTCCAATACCTCTTGGAAAACCTCTCCGCATTCAAGAGGGTCAAGGTTTGTTAACCCAATAGATCGGCCCGTTATGAACGATCAACCCTATGGAATCCCCGAAAAGCACTGGCCTGCTAAGCTAACCTACTGGTGGTTTCGAGCGGCTCGGAAACTTAGACTCAAAGCCCTCAAAAAGCAACAGATCACCGATATTCGAATCGAGCAAATCGAGCATCTGAAATCTGCACTCGATGCAGGTCAAGGAGTGATGATCGCTCCAAACCATTCCTTCCATTGGGACTCTTATTGCCTGCTAAGCGTTGCCGATCGACTGCAAACACCTTTCTATGTAATGACCGCCTGGCAAGTATTCTCCCAGAGCAGTTGGTTTGAATGCGAATCCATGCAGCGCTGCGGTTGCTTTAGCGTCGATCGGGAGAACACCGATATCCAATCGATGAAAACCGCAATGGATATCCTCCAAAACCGTAAAGAACCCTTGGTGGTGTTTCCCGAAGGGGATATCTACCATACCAATGATAGGCTCACTGCCATTCGAGATGGAGCTGCCGCCATCGCTTTGATGGCCGCCCGCAAGTCCCAGCGTCCTGTCGTCATCGTACCTGTTGCAATCAAACGATGGTATGACGACGATCCCACTCCAAGCCTGACACGTCTTGCCGACACGATCGAACAGAGACTCTTTTGGAAACCTCAATCCAATTTGCCCTTGGTCGATCGCATTCTAAATATCGCAAACGGACTTTTATCCCTCAAAGAAATCGAACGACTTGGTCACGCCCGCCAAGGTCCTCTCCCGGAGCGGATTGGGTTTCTCGCAGACTCGATTCTCTCGTTTGCTGAATCCAAGTACCAAATCCCCACCACCAAACCCCTGATCCCCGAACGAATCAAAGAAGTCCGAAAAAAGATCATTCAGCAACAAGTCGACGCAGGAAACCAAGCCTCACTGCAACAACGCATCGAGTGGAACACAGATATGCAAGACATGTTCCTAGCGACCCAACTTTATAGCTATCCCGGAGATTACCTACAGGAAAATCCATCTTGGGAACGCCAAGCTGAAACACTTGATAAACTACAAGAGGATGTCCTTGGAGCAAGCTATCCAAGTTCGCATGGTCGCAAGACCGTTTCCATACGGTTTTGTGAACCCATCGCTATGCCGATCGGAAAAGAGAAAAAAGCCAGCTCCGACGGGATCACTGCCGAACTCCAACAGCGAATCCAATCGATGCTCGATGCGATGAACCTCAACCACCAAACAAACCACAGAGTTAGCGCACAGCGAGTCCAAGATCGTGTTTAAACTTGAATCCGTATCCAAATCCTTTGGCAATCTTACGGTGTTACAACCAACCTCGATCGATTTCGAAGCTGGCAAGTCGACGGTTTTGATCGGGCCAAGCGGATGCGGAAAAAGCACCCTTTTACGCTTGCTAGCAGGATTGCTCACTCCCGATTCAGGCCGAGTTCTTTTCGAGGGGATCGAAATGAACTCAAAAAACATGATGCAAATGCGCCATCGCATGGGCTATGTCATCCAAGATGGTGGACTGTTTCCTCACCTTACCTGCTCTCAAAACGTCGGACTCATGGCCAAACACTTGGGATGGAATTCCGATCGAATCCGTAGCCGTATCGAAGAGCTCTCCGATTTAACACGCTTGCCCCGCCCTGCCCTTGACCGCTACCCGGCTCAGATCTCCGGTGGCCAACGCCAACGTGTCGGCATCATGCGAGCCCTCATGCTCGATCCTCCCGTGATGCTTCTGGACGAACCCATGGGAGCCCTGGATCCCCTAGTCCGATACGATCTACAAGAGGACCTGCTGAAGATTTTCCGTACCCTCAAGAAAACAGCCATCACCGTGACCCATGATATGGGCGAAGCCGGCTTCTTCGGTGATCATGTGATCATGCTTGGCGAAGGTCGTATCGTCCAGCAAGGCAAGCTCGATGAGATGATCCTCCAACCAGCCAACGATTTTGTCACACGATTTGTCAACGCCCAGCGATTGCCAAATCTAGGTGCCTCTAAGGAGCCCACATGAGCACTCGATCCCCATGGATGCTGTTCCTGCTGCATGTCAGCCTCGTACATGGCAGCCTTCCAACCACAGCCTTGGCTCAGAAGCCAAAAATCGCTGTTGGGTCCAAGTCCTTCACCGAATCGGTCATCCTCGGTGAACTGCTTTCCCATCTTGCTCAGAACTCAGGGGCACAGGTCCAGCATCGAGCAGAACTAGGTGGTACTCAAATCCTATGGCAAGCACTCATCACCGGTGAAATCGATGCTTACGTCGATTACACCGGCACCATCCGTGAAGAGATCTTGGCCGAAGAAACTCGGCTGGGAAACAAGATCGAGTCCGAAAACGATATGCAGAACGCACTGGCCAAGAGAAACGTCATCATGTCCGAGCGGATAGGTTTTAACAACACCTACGCCCTAGGGATGCGACGCTCGGTCGCCCAGAAAATGGGGATCACCAAAATCAGCGATCTAAAGAAACACCCTCAATTAGAACTAGGGTTTTCAGATGAATTCGTCGAACGCAAAGATGGATGGCGCCCCCTCAAAGACAAATACTCTCTCCCTCATACGCAGATCAAAGTGATGGACCATAACTTGGCATACCGTGGCCTTGAAAATGATTCCATTGCGGTCGCCGATCTGTACACGACGGATCCGGAGATCAAATACTATGATCTATTGGCTCTTGAGGATGACTTGGGATTCTTCCCGGTCTACTACGCGGTCGTCCTCATGCGAGACGATCTACCTAAACGAAACCCACAAATCGCCGAGGCAATCTTGAAACTGCAGGGCCTCATTTCCCCCGACGAGATGGCATCGATGTCAGCCCAAGTCCGCTTGGATCGCAGACCTGAAACAATTGTTGCTGGTGAGTTCCTTAACAAAAAACTGAACCTGAGCTTGTCGCTGCCTCAGGAAGGTCGTTGGGCAGACTTGAGAAAAATGGTCGAGCGAATTCTCAGCACTACCTGGGAACATTTGTTCCTGGTTCTGGTCTCTTTAAGCTTGGCAATCCTCACAGCGATCCCTCTTGGAATCCTAGCGGCTCGCAACGAAACTCTCGGACAAACCGTTCTAGGAATCGTCGGCGTGATTCAAACTCTACCTTCGATGGCTTTGTTGGTCTTCATGATGCCCCTGTTTGCACT
>JAGWZB010000372.1 GCA_018969045.1 Planctomycetota bacterium
ATGGGACGGTTCAGTTGCAAGCTCCAGATGCATCGGCATGGAAAGCTCAACTCATCGAAGCTGTACTTGCGGCACAAGCGGCATTAGTTCCTGCTGAGTCACTCTGGAAAGACAAACAAACCCTGTACGAATCAGCCGCCACAGCTTGGCGCGAAATCCAAAAAACGAGGATTGCCCTTCGAGCCGAACTCGACACCCAAGAAGCCGGTTTTAACGAGGCCAACAAGAAACTCTCAGAAGCACAAGCCGGATTGGATAAAGCATCCGTAAACCACAGGAACTTGGTTCAAAAAGTTGCGTTGTTGGATGAGGCCGTGGGCAAACTTCAGCAAGCCAAAGCCCTTGGGGATGATCCCGAAATTCAAAGCAGTATCGCAGCTACACTCACCAAAATCGAATCGCTCAAACCACAGATTGCTGCCGCCCAGCAGGCGATCGACGCAGCATCGATGGCTCGCGATTCGGCCACTGCAGTTCTGGAAACCAAACGCGGCGAGTGGAAGGCCGTGGTCGATCGGCTGACTCCAGTCGAACAGCAGTTGCATCAATCCGATTTGGCGATGGTACAAGCACGCGACGCGTTTCAATCAGCACGAAGGAGCTCAGCAGTTCTCTCCGAGCGATTGCAAAGGCTCCAGCGGGTGGCATTGTGGTTTGATCAAAGTGCTCAATCGGCCAGTTCCCAAGCGCAGCTTGCTCAACTAGCAACACAAATGCAACCGATGCAAGAGTCACTGACGGCTTCGATCAACGAGCAACTTGCCATCGAGCAGGGGATGGCCAAGTTGCTTCTTGCGATTGCTGAAAACAACAAAGCCATGGAACCAGTTTCAGGTAAATGGAAGGAGTTGGTTGATCAAAAGGAAAAGCTTTCTGTCACAAAGACGCAATTGGCCCAAACCAAAGGTCTTGTTGCGGACCCAACGGCGATTGATGCAGCATTAGCTCAAATCGATGCCAGCTTGGTAGCTCGTGACGCTCAATTGGGGACGGTCGATACCCAGCTCAAGCAGATGCAGGTCGCCAACGGCCAAATGGAAAAGAATGTTCAAGACAGCAAGACTCAGCTTGCCGACGCGATGAGCAAAACCCAAGCTCAGCAAATGGCTTTGGAGCAACACAAAGCGATGATGCTGGGAGTCCAAAACCAATTGGACAAACAGACGCAGCAGTGTGCCGATTTACGCCAAGACGTTTTGCGAGATTGCCAGTCGGTTTTTTCAATTGCCCCAGAAAGAGCTTTGAGCCCCGAGCAGTTTGGGTGGTCGATACTTGCTGCCACTAGCATTCATGCAAATTACATCGCCAATGAGAAAGCGGAGATGGACAAAAACTCCCCGGTCGGCTCCGATGTCCCTCCAGAGCAACTAGCAATCCAGCAGCGAGCTAGGCTGTTGCAGGCCCTGCGAGCGGCTAGGGATAAATTGCAAGGCAATATCGATACATTTTCGAATCTGTATTCTTCTGGTGTTGGCCAAACCAGCGATGATTTTTTTGCATCGCCCGATCAAGCTCTTTTCGTTGCCAACGGTGGTTCTGTTTACGGTTGGGCTGCCCCCAGTGGCAGCAATCTAAGCAACCAAGCGATTCAGACAGCCGATTCGCAAGGGGCAACGCAACTGATGATCAAAGGCCTCTTGGCCCGTCAGGCCAATGAAAAGGAACTACAATGGATGACAGAACTGCTGAATACGACGCCGGAAGCTCGACCTGCTGTGATTCATGAGTTGGTCTGGGGGATCCTTGCAGGGGTTGAATTTCGGCTTTATCCGTAACGCCTAGCTTAGATTTACTGAAGTCACTAACCGATTTGGAGAGTTCTATGAACAGCCCAGCACGATACGCTTGCGGATCGCTTGATCATGCACTGAGCCGCCGGAGATTTTTGTCCGCAGCCAGCGGGGCAATCGGGGCCGGAAGTTTTCTGGGCTCTGTAGCCGGCCTTCATCAAGGGGTGATGGGTAATCCGATTGCTAAGAATGATTACCGTGTAGTGGTTTTCAACATGCATGGCGGACTCAGTCAGCTCGAGAGTTGGGATCCCAAACCATCGACTCGAACCGGCGGGCCCTTTCGTGCGATTCCTACCAGTGTGCCCGGGATCCACATTTGTGAATTGATGCCTAAGACAGCAAAGCAGATGCATCACCTATGTCTGCTTCGAGGTGTCAATACATCCGAGGATGATCACGGCAAGGGGGCTTATATGATGCTCACAGGCCGTCGCCAAACGCCCTCGGCCGAGTACCCTCAGGTCGGAGCCGTTGCGGCAAAGATGTTGCATGACGACCAAACAGGCTTGCCTGGCCATATCATTGTAACCCCTGGAGGTGGAGGAGGTCGAGGCAACGAGTCGGCTTATTTAGGCCCCAAGTTCAACAGCATTCATTTAGGTGGTGACAAGCCTCCTCAGAACTCCACCAAGCCTGAAGCCATCGCCGATGTGGCAGAAGCGCGTCGCCATGAACTGCGGCGCAAGATCAACGAGCAATACCTAAATCAACGTAGATCTGCAATCACCGATGCCTACACGCATTCCTACGAACAGGCCTTGAAATTGATGGAGCGGCGCGAGGTCTTCGACGTCAGCAAGGAGCCACAAGTTGCGCAGGCCATGTACGGCAACTCCGAACTTGCTCGCCAGTGCTTGGTTGCACGTCGGCTGCTGGAAAATGGAGTGTCTTTTGTTCAGGTAACGCATTCCAATTACGACACCCACAACGACAATTTCAATTTTCATATCGAACAGGTAGGGGAGTTCGATCTTGCGTTTGCAACGTTTATCGAAGATCTCGCTCAGCGAGGCATGCTAGAGAAGACCTTGGTCGTGGTGCTGAGTGAATTTGGCAGAACGCCGAACATCAATTTGTATTACGGGCGCGACCATTGGTCGAAAGCTTGGTCGGTCGTCATGGCTGGTGCAAAGATTGCCAAGGGGGCTGCTTTCGGACAAACCAATGCTGAGGGAACCGAAGTGACCGATGGGCAGGTCGATCATGGAGACATCTTCCACACGATTTTAAGAGGTGTTGGAGTCGATTCCAGTCAGTCGTTGATGGTCGATGGACGGGAATTGCCGATCGCCGATCCTGCAGCAGAACCGATTTGGAAGGTTTTGGTATGATCGAGGTGGATTTCACCAAATCGCATGTGATTCATCAGTGGAAAGCCGATTCCCCTTTGATCGCGTGCCGTATTTCACCCAGCGGAGAGCAATGTGTCAGTTCCTCTCAAGACAACCATCTGCAGCGATGGAACATGGCCAATGGGGAAAAAACAGTCCTCCAAGGGCACGATAGTTGGGTTCATACGATGGCTTACACCAAGTCCGCAGAACAACTGATCTCTGGCGGTTGTGAGGGGCGATTGATTTGGTGGTCGATTTTGGAAGCCGAACCAAAGATCGTGCGAGCGATCCAGGCCCACCAAGGATGGATTCGCGGTGTGGAAATTTCCCCTGATGGGAGTCTTGTGGTCAGCGTCGGCAACGATCAAATCATTCGTTTATGGAAGACCGATACAGGGGAAAAGCTTCATGAGTGGCCGGCTCATGAGAGGCACATCTACAGCGCTGTTTTTCATCCTGACGGTAAGCACCTGCTCACGGGAGATCTTATGGGCAAGGTCCATGTTTGGAAGCTTGAGGATCGATCGTTGGTTCGATCGCTTGATGGTTCGACCCTTTACAATCCGAACAAGGGGCAGAATGCCGAGTTTGGCGGCGTTCGTTCGCTGGCCGTTTCGCCCAGTGGTCATGAAGTTTACGCGGCTGGTACACACAAAGGGAGCAATCCATTTGGCGCGGTGCATGAACCGTTGCTGTTGCGGTTTAATTGGGCAGATGGGGCGCTGACCAAGTCCCATGTGTGCGATGGAATACCAGGAGGACTGCTCTACCGCTGCGTGGCGTTAAACGATGCGACCGTTGCGACCGTTTCGGGTGGCTCTTCCGGTGGTCTTCTGCTGTTTTTCAACGCTTCGCAGGACAAGGAAGTTCACCGTGCAGGATTGCCAAGTTTAGCTCGGGATATGGATCTGCACGTCGGTAAGGGACTTGTTGCCTCCGCGCACTATGACCAGCATGTACGCATCAGCGGTCTATTTGCCTAGCGGACTCGACTACTGCAAAGGTGACGAGGAAGCCAGGAAGAGTCGTTTGCTAAAGGCCCGGTTGAAACCGATGTTGTTCAGCGAGGAATTCGTATTGAGATTGATATTGGAAATCTGCCTTAGTCCAGGAGTCCCCTGGGTTGTTCCCGGATTTGAAGCGCGGAAGGTGAAATCTGCCGGTTGGGCTACTTCCACGCTGTAGGTGCCTTGCAGGAGATTGTTAAACGCGTAATCCCCATTTTGACCGCTGAAAGTTGTCAGGGACACGGGGTTAATTCCAGTAAATGGGGTTCCGGTCAAGATGACGCTGGCTCCTGGGATTCCCAGATCTCCGGCATC
>JAGWZB010000373.1 GCA_018969045.1 Planctomycetota bacterium
TTTGGGCAGAGCTTGCACGTCTTCAGAACGATTTGATCCTCGCTCAAAAGGATCCCACCCTTCAGAGCACCGAGTCGCTCGAAAAGTACCGCACTGCGCTGGCAGGCATCCCCAATTTGGTTACGGGTTTGAGAGCGAGTAGGCGACTTACGAAATGCGATCTTGCCGAATGGATCGAGTTGATAGCACTGGGACATTGCAAGCACACCAAGGCAAAGGATTGGATGGGTTTGGAAGTTTATCAACGTCTTGTCAAACTGCTCGGGGATGATCAAGCTCGCGACCAAGCTCGACGGGAAGCTCTCGCGAGTGCTTGGTGGGAATCCAAGCAGGCAGATGGACAAGGGAAAAACAATGCCGTTAGCGGTTTGGATGGCTACTATATCCAGTACTCGTACATGCGGAATGCCCAGAGAGGTTCAGTCGGAGCCAACGAGGGCTCGATCCCATCGAGTCTAGGAATGCTCAGAGGCCGAGACCTTCTCGTAAGCGATCTATGGAAACTCTTAGAGACGTCTTTGGGGAGCCATCAAGCCCAGGACCAGCGTGAGGCGATTGCATCGAGAAATGCGTACGCAATGGGTGTGCGAGCAGATGGTTATTTCATTACCGTCAATGAACACGGCATCCACACTCCGGCGGAATTATGGCGAGGCCAATGGGAAGCCGAAGCCAAGGAATTAGCGATGGAAGGGGCTAGCCATGAGTAGAACCATGAAAATTGCATTTCCAAGTTGGATGCTTGCAGCAACTATGGCCAGTCTCATCGCAGTGCTCGCCGTGGGATTTCTGGCGATGCAAATGATCTCAGGAGAAACAGCGATCCGACGAGACCAATTGCTGCGAATTCGTCGATTGGAGCAAAGCTCCAAAGAGTACCTAACGGCAATCCAGGCCAAACAACAGTCAAGCGATACCAGTGCATCAGACGTCTCTGCGGCAAGTCAGGATCCAGACGGTATCCGGCGTGTGGAGGGTGTTTTGGCTCAAGCCCAAGATCCCTACATCGCTGCGCAAAGTAGTTTGTTGGAAGCCGAACCGCAGATTGGATCGACCGTTGATCCTATCGATGAAACGCTGGTTCCGAACGTCGCTTGGGCAAGGAAGCCCGAGGTGTTGTCGAAATTCGTCCGGCACAATCGCAATCTAATCGATTCGGTCTATGAAGTCTTGGAACCCGAGCCTAACCATGGCTATCTCAATGATTATCGAATGAGGAAAGTTAGGGATTTGGTCTTTTGGGACATGGCCGATTGCATCGTTGCGCAAGACAAAGAACGGTTCGAAAAAGGTCTAAGAGCGTATTTTCGCATAAGCGAAACCACCGGATACCAAGGTGTTGTTCATCACACGGCTTTGCTGTGTTTATTGCATCGAGCCTTGGATGAGAAAATGATCGATACAAAGACAGCGACGACGAGCCTAGATCGGATCGCCTCAATGCAAGCCGAGAATCCTCGGTACGACGTTGGTTTTTTGAGCGATCAGAATTTTTACGCGTTCGGGCAAAGATTTGATGGTCTTTGGATATTGCCTAGCATCAAACAGGCGATGTTTGAAGAGTGGCGATACAGGAATAACTTGAACACTCACCCGGAAATGGTAGGTGATCTTCACCATGTAAGCGCGCTGAAGTACTTTGCTTTTGCGGTGCGAGTGGCATTGATGCAAGCGATTCAGGACAAGCAGGGTCAGATCCAATCGCCCACCGATGTGCTTGCGCGTCTGGAGATCCCGGCTGAAATCCAGACGATCCTTTCGTCGGCCATGAATGGGAACTACTCGGCCTCTTCGCTCTTTACTTACACGCAACAAGCCACGGGTGTAGGTGAGCTGAAATTCAATCTAATCAGGGATGTTTCGTCGGGACCGTTTGGAATTCGGACTCGTTATCAGATTCCAATGGCACCAGTAAACAGCACTGGCAACTAGTCCTCAATCAAGCATGGTTTTTTATTGAGATAATTTGAAAACCTCGAAAACCCTTCCAATTGATTGGTGTTTGATGAGTTGAACAAAATCTTCAACCACAACCAAAGGAGGGTTTCGAGTGAACGTCAAGTTACGAAAAAGGCTGCAGCAACGCAAGCGTCGCCTCAACAAACGTATCGATAAATCCAATATTCCTTCTACGCCTGCAATCTTGACACCGTCGCTTGAGTTGCAACTCGCTGATCGAACCCAAGCAATCTCCGCTGGAGGGCTTTGCCCGATCATGCAATTGATTAAAACGCTTGGTCTGCGTCAGCACATCAATAGCGGTATCCCAATCTTCAAAGCTTATGCTCCCTACGACGAAGCAGATCATGTTTTGAATATCGCACTGAATCTCCTTGCCGGTGGCACTTGCTTGGATCACTTAGAGATCCGGCGAACCGACGAAGCGTATCTAAACGCACTCGGAGCACAGCGGATTCCCGATCCGACAACTGCAGGTGACTTCTGCCGACGATTCGATCAGATGAATATCTTGATGCTCATGCAAGCATTCAACAAAGCTAGACTCCAACTCTGGAAGCAGCAACCTTCAGAATTCTTTGATCGAGCGATCATCGAAGCTGACGGTACGATGGTCGAGACATCCGGCCAACGTAAAGAGGGGATTGGGATGAACTACAAAAAACAATGGGGGTACCATCCCTTGGTTGTGACGCTAGCTAACACCCAAGAGGTCCTGTATATCCACAACCGAAGTGGCAATCGCCCGAGCCACGAGAACTCTGGTTTCTTTTATGACCGCTCGATCGAAGTGTGCCGTGCGGCAGGCTTCAAAGAGATTCTCCTGCGAGGTGACACCGACTTTGCAATAACGACTGAGTTCGATCGCTGGGACGACGATGGAGTCAAATTCATTTTTGGCTATGACGCTAAACCAAATCTAGTAGATATCGCCGAATCCCTGGGCGATGACGCGTGGAAGCCACTGAAACGCAGACATCCGCAGGAAACGAAGACTACCGAGCGAAATACTCGCCCAAACTATAAGCAGCAGGTGATCGATGAAAATGAGTACCTCGACAAACGGCTGATCGGAGAATGGATAGCTGAATTTGAGTACCAACCAAGCAGCTGCAATCGCTCCTACCGCATGGTTGCAGTTCGAAAGCTGATCGAAACGGCCCGGGCCGGAGAACGGCTTTTCGAAGACTATGCTTACTTCTTCTATATAACCAACGAATCCAGAGCTCGCTGCTGCAGTCGGCAAGTAGTCTTCGGGGCAAACGATCGTTGCGACCAGGAGAACACGATTAGTCAGCTACACGCTTCAGGAGCTCTCTCAGCTCCGCTAGATAATCTAACAAGCAACGGAGCCTATATGGCGATCGCATCGCTAGCTTGGTCGCTCAAATGCTGGAGTGCTTTAATCATTCAGCCTGCAGGGTCGGCTAAGGAAAAGAAGCACCAGTACGAACTTAGGCACCGTCTTCTGCAGATGGAATTTAATACGTTCCTCCAGACGATCATTCAAATCCCAGCCCAGATTGTACGAACGTCAAGAAAATTGGTTTATCGATTGTTGACATTCCGCTCGTCGGCTGAAATCGTATTTGCCCTGTTCGAGCACGCAAGTCGCCCGTTGCGATGTTGACACTGCACATAACGAAGCCGAGGTCTGGATGCCTCGGTCCGCCGCAACGCCTTACCCAAGAAAGTCACTTTTAATGCTCAACAAAAAAACTAAACTTCAATCATGGCCTTGCCAGAACGGACGCTCGTGCGCCGATCGATCGACCCGAAATCAAACCAAAAATCGAGTCCGCGAACGCTTGATTGAGGACTAGTCGATCGCAAATGGGTGTAGTTAACTCGCAGATGGATTCGGAGCGGCGTTGAATTCCGAGAGTTCCCGACGCAGGATGCTCAGCGTGGTTTGAAGAAGGGTAACGGCCAAGGGGCCGATGAGGATCCCGATCGGGCCTAGGGCTTGCATACCGCCGAGCACACTGAGCAATGCCAAGAGTGGGTGGAGTTGGCTTTGACCGTGCAGGATGAGCATCTTGATCAGGTTGTCGATTGTGCCGACGATCAAGAGTGCGTACAAGGTAAGTCCTAGTGCGTTTGGGACTTTGTCTTGGTAGAAAGCCATAAACAGGGCTACTGGCACCCAAACGATGGCGGTACCGACAAAGGGGATCAATGCGCACACGATGGTCAGTGCCGTTAGGAGGAAGGCTGAGGGAGCGCCGAGGAAATAGTAGGCGATTCCTGCAGTTAGGCCTTGGGCCACGGCCGACAGGATTGTCGCAAGGACGATAGCGCGCGAGGTTCGATCGAATTCCTGTAGGAGTTCTTCTTCGTAACGATTGTCTAGTGGACTGAGTTCCATCAGGGTGTGGACCATGCGGGGTCCATCGCATAGGAAGAAATAGAGGGACACAAGAAGGATGGTCAGACCGACCAAGAGTTTGATGACGAAGGCGACCGAGCCACCTCCGAA
>JAGWZB010000374.1 GCA_018969045.1 Planctomycetota bacterium
ACCTTCGCCAAGAGGGCATCGAAGCGGAAATCATTTTGCTCTTTGGTAAGTACGCTTACAAACACCACGACCTAGCTTCGAAAGCCAAACAAGAACTGGCTTTGCAACTCCTGGCAAAAGGACCTTGGACCCGCATCCACCATATTGTCCCGCATGCGATCGAAGTGATGCACTCGCACTCCTTGAGACTGCGATCCTGCTCGCACCTACTGGCCGACCCAGTCGACCCTCCACCCCAGATGAGTCGAGCCCAAGCTCGGGAAATGCTCGGGATCGACCCAAACTCAAAAATCCTCTCGCTCATCGGACTGATCGATCAGCGGAAGGGGATCTCAGATCTTTTGGCCGCCGCAGAGCGGATGGCCCAGGATGCCCCACCCGAATTGAAAATCCTTCTTGCGGGCAAGAATTCCCCAGAGGCCCGACAAATGCTGGCTGGCAAGCACCGAAGCTTGGTCGAAAGCCGTCGAGTCATCGTGCTTGATAGGCACCTAAGCCAGCCCGAACTGTGGGCGGCCTGTGTGGCTTCGGACGTGATCACGACCCCTTATCCAAATCATCGCTATTCGGCCAGTATTCTTATCCGTGCAGCCAGCGTCGGGGTACCTGTGCTGGCCAACGCGATCGGATGGATGGAGGACGTAACGCATCGCTACGGTTTGGGGTGGACTTGCGATACTCGAGACCCATGCGTCTTTTCTACGGCAATTCGCCATGTGATGACCTATCTGGATGGCTATGTTCCAGGCCCTGAATCGAAGGGGTTCGTCAAGTTCCACTCCTTGTCAAACTTTCAGCAGCAAATGACTTGCCGCATTCAAGAACGTATGGCACTAGGTGGTTCTAGTACTGTTCCCAATGTCGCTGATTTCTCCGAAATCAGCTCCAAACGCTCCAAACTAGCCTAACCAGAGTCTGCCACTCTCAAACGGTCTTAGGATGATTTCGTAGAAATCATCCGACTTGAAAACCAAGATCGACTCCAAGAGCGATACAATCTCTCCACCGTTGGCTCATTCGTAGCTTCCTAGCACCCAAGGTGCCATCCCCCATGAGCAGTGCAAAGAAACCGGATTACTACAGCGATCAAGAATATCTCCAATTCGAAAACCAGTCGCATTCCAAAAGCGAGTACATCGACGGTTGGATCCGAGCGATGACAGGTGCGTCGGTCCGCCACAACCAAGTCAAAGGCAACTGCTGTTTCTCCCTCCGATTGAAACTTCGAAATAAACCTTGCCGACCCTTTGAATCGGATATGAAGGTCCGTATCAGGTTCGCCGGAAAAACACGCTATTACTACCCAGACGTCCAAGTCGTCTGCCGCTCCAACGAACCTACCTCGGTCTACCAAGACCAACCGGTCCTGATCATCGAAGTCCTCTCGCCGTCGACCAGAAATTACGATTTGAATGAGAAACTAGAAGCCTATCTTCAAATCCCTTCGCTGGAATGCTACATCGTGCTTGAGCAACATCAACCAATCGCCACTGTCTTTCGCAAGACCAACGACGGTTTCTCGCGTCAACTGGTCCAAGGAACCGAATCCACCATCGATTTTCCGTTTTTCAATGGCGCGCTGTCACTGGCCGATATCTATGAAGGGGTCGAGTTTACCGAAACGTGCGTGCAGGAGTCCGACTCTCAGTACGAATTGAGCCAGGAAGCCACTTCGATGCAGTAAGCTCTCGGTGATCCAGAGCACTGGCTCGATAGGCTCGAAGACCAACATCCGATTTCACGCCAGGGGGCCGTCACTTTAGGCTACAAAACGAGAGGATCTACCATGTGCGATGTGTGTTCTTCGATCGCGTTTCGCTATTTGCTTTCCATGCTGTTGGCTCTTATTCAACTGGCGCTGGTTCATGGACAGTCAGATCGACCACCTAATGTGGTTTTGATTCTGGCGGATGATCTAGGTGCTTGCGATCTTGGTTGCTACGGAAGTACTTTCCATCACACGCCCAACATCGATCGACTTGCGGCATCTGGAATACGATTAACGAACGCTTATTCAGCCAGTCCACTATGTTCCCCGACCCGATCGAGCATTCTCACGGGGAAATCTCCAGCTCGTACTGGAATAACCGCCCCGAACTGCCATCTTCCCGAAGTCATTCTTCAAAAGGGTCTGACCAACGCGACCTCCAATCAGCGACTTCGTATCGCACAATCTTTGACGCGTCTCTCAGGTGACTATGTCACGATTGCCGAAAGGTTGCAAGCGTGTGGTTATCGAACCGGGCATTTTGGAAAGTGGCATTTGGGTAGTGAGCCTTTTTCGCCTCTTGAACAGGGATTTGAAGTCGACTTGCCCCATACCCCTGGACCGGGTCCTGGGGGAGAGAATGGATATTTTGGACCTTGGGCCTTTTGGAAGGAAGCGGGTCAGCCCGACGAACATATCGAAGATCGAATGGCACAGGAGGCATCGAACTTTATCGCACGGCACAAGGATCAGCCTTTCTTTTTGAACTACTGGGCCTTTAGCGTCCACTCTCCATGGATGGCCAAAGAAGATCTAACGCAAACCGCATCGCTGCGAATCGATCCGAACAATCCACAACGAAACGCCATGTACGCTGCAATGGTCGAGTCGCTGGATCAAGCCGTCGGGAAGCTGCTCGACGCACTCAAGGAAAATCAATTGGAATCCAATACCCTAGTAATTTTCACAAGCGATAACGGAGGATGGCACAATCCCCCTAAGAAAACTCCTCGCAATCCGAGTTGGGATTCGGTTCCGGCGACCAGCAATGCTCCCTTTCGAAGCGGCAAGGCTAGTTTGTATGAGGGAGGTACTCGGATTCCTATGATCGCCTCTTGGCCTGGAGTCATCGCTCCGGGCACAACATCCGACCAACTCGTTCAGAGCACCGATCTTTTTGCAACCATCCTTCAAGCAACACAAGTTTCAGATATCTCAACCGACTCCGATAGCATCAGCGCCTTGGGTGTACTGCGAGGAGAACCCTCGGGAAGGAATGAGATTTATTGCCACTTTCCACATGGAAGCCGCGCTCAAGCCGCTTCGATCGATGGATTCTTGCCGGGTACTTACATCCGTCAGGGAGACTGGAAGCTGATTCGCTTCTATGCAGATAACCCGGATGGTTCGGACCGATTGGAGCTATACCAACTTCGAGAGGACCCATCCGAAACAAAGAACCTTCTTAATCAGAACGAGGCACTAGCAAAATCCCTCAATGCCAAAATCGATGATTATCTGATGCGTACCCAAGCGGTCGTGCCGATGCTTAATCCTGATTACATACCAATGACCGAGTCTCCCACAAAGCCCGAGCCGTCGGATCCTTTGCTGGGATTCAAAGCTCGTGGGTGCACCGCTGAAGTTCGCCAAGGAGTTCTCATCGGCAAGTCAACCTCGCAGAGTCCCTTTTTCGGTTATGCCACCGGGCCAAAGCATTCGGGAAAATCCGAGGTCACCCTTGAATTAAGAAATAGCCGTCCAGGGATCGCTCAGGTGCATTGGTTGCCAAGGGGTACTAGTGACATACCTCGCATCGTGAACTATCGGTTGCAAGGCGGCCCCGAGGAAACCGTGCGAATTGCATTGGATACTCCAGAACGGATCGGAATCCTGAGACTCTATTTCCCCAACGGAGTCACTGAGTTTCAGATCGAGCGAGTCACGATAGAATCCGCCGGATCCAAAGAAAATCAAACCAAACCTGCCAAAACATTGATCGATTGGTAGATCGTCTCGCTTCCGATACGACTTGACCGACTTGGCAGTCGGTCTGATAATCTTCGCTTCTGTTGCCACCGGAGCCATTTCCCGGCTCGATGAATTCTTCCTTCAGCACCTACTGAGTATCACTCGATGAAAATCCACGAGTATCAAGCGAAAGAGCTCTTTCGCGCGTTTCAGGTTCCCATCCTTCAAGGCTTTGTAGCTCGCTCGCCCCAAGAGGCCCAAGACGCCTTTGACAAACTCGGTGGATCGTTGGCCGTGATCAAAGCCCAAGTCCATGCGGGTGGGCGCGGCAAAGGATCTTTCATCGAGGTCCCCAATCAGCGCGGTGTGCAACTGGTCCGAAGTGGGCAAGACGCTGCAAACGCTGCAAAAAACATGATCGGCAACCGACTCGTAACGATCCAAACCGGTCCTGCTGGCTCGCCAGTCAACCAAGTCTTCCTCGAGCAAGGGTGCGAGATCGCTCGTGAACTCTACGCTGCGGTCGTCCTGGATCGAGCCGCTAAACTTCCTTTGCTCATGGTATCGAGCGAAGGTGGCGTCGAAATCGAAAAGGTCGCCGAAGAGACTCCCGAGAAGATCCTGCGTGAGCACTTCGACCCCGCGCACGGCCTGATGCCATTCCAAGTTCGCAAACTGTGCAAGAAACTCAACATCTCAGGCAGCGCTGCAAAAAGTG
>JAGWZB010000375.1 GCA_018969045.1 Planctomycetota bacterium
CAAGCACCTGACGCTTGCTCGTAGGCATCGTATCGAGCACCGCGCCAATGATCCGCGCTGTCAAATTCAATTGCTCAGAAGCCACCTGAGAATTGATCTGCTCTTGGACCGCACCCAATCGTTGCCGAACCTCCGAAGGATACTTGCTGAGCATCTCTCGAGCGTTATCCAACTTGGCCATCTGAACCGAATTAAGCCCCCTGACCCAAATCTGCCTCTCGGTAAACGATTTTGGAAGCACCGGAATCAAGCCGTCTTGATAGTGTACCTGCAAATATCCAATGAGCTCCTTGTCCTTGGCAAGCTCTTCAAGGACCCTAAGCTCTCCGGCGTCATACAACCCAGGCAAACTCGATGCCAAATCCAAAGCACCCAGCTCTCGGCGAGCGCTCAGCACCGAAATGAAATAACCAAAAATAGATCCTAACAAAATGGCCGCAAACAGTGGAACAAGGGAATAAGGCCAAGTAAACCACTGCGATATCCGGAACTTGGAAACCGAATCCACTCCCGCAACACTCGGCTTGATCGCAGTTTGATCCCCTGAACGCTTCACGTCGGCAATCACCATCTCTATGGTCGTTTGCGTGAAACTCTTGCTGTGAGGTGTTTCGGGCAATTCGTCGAGCAAGTCGTACGCTTTTCGAAGCTCCGCAAGACGGGTCCGCAGGAACTCATCCTCCACAAGCCTCCGTTCAAGCGCGTTAGACTCCGATGGTGGCAACTCGCCATCCAAATAAGCCGTCAACTCTTCGTCGATCGCGTCAGTTTCGCGGTCGCTCATAGTCTCTTTTTAAAACCTTCCACGCCAAACTGGCCATTGTCCTCATCAGTCCCCTCGTCAGCTTCCGACCCGGTTCCAGGCACAAGGCCTTCATGAAGGTAGGGCTCGAGCAAGTTTTTCAGATTCACCCGAGCTCGCATCAACAAGGACTTGACCGCCTGCACCGTCAAACCCATCGTATCCCCAATCTCCTGGTAACTCATCCCCTCAAACTTACTCAGTAGTATCGCCGTCCGCTGCCGCTCCCCTAAAGCTTCCAAGGCCAACAGTATAACCCGAGATCGCTCCTGGTGATCCATATTTCGCGTCGGTTGGTATCCGCTTGGAGAAACTGCGATATTTTCCAGCAATAATCCCGAAGTTGATCCGTTCTCAGCCTTGGACAACTGATACTCCCGCCGAACAGAAACGTCCCGGACGTGGTTCGAAGCCACATTATGCGCGATCCGATACAGCCAAGTGGAAAACTTTGCCGTCGGTAAATAGGTCTTGCGCGACTTGTAAATCCTCAAAAAAACCTCCTGCGCCAAATCCTCCGCCTGCTCAGCACTACGCGTCCACCCATTCATGAACCTGATGATCTTTCGCTGGAAACGATCCACCAACAACTCGAAAGCCACCGCGTCGTCCTCTTTCACACGCAACATCAATGCGACATCAGGATCCGAAATCAATTCGTTCGAGACCTGACCTCCAGGCTCTTGCTCCATTGGACGATTAGCGTTTGTCACAGTTGTTCCGTTCGTTGCTGATCCTCGTGTCTATTGAACCCACTTCCACTAAATATGTTTCGGGTTCGACCTTCTTCTTATTGATCTTCATCATAACACCCAACCAAATGGCCGTGGGTTGATGATCAAGTACAACAAGACGACAAGCCTAGCTTAACTTAGATGAATCATCGAGCGAAAGGCATAGAACCGACCATTACCTATTTGATATCTCTAGCATTTCCTGGCAAATCCAAACCGTCATTCACCATTACAACAAGTTCATGACATCTCATGAAACAAAGGTAAAAAATTACGCAAAACCGATATTCCTAAGGGTTCGTCGGTCTGCCAATAAAACAAACATCCTGCCTGGTTTGACTCACTGCGACGATCGACGGGCATATGCTCCACAGCAGTCGTGATCACCAAACCCAGCTTGCCATCTCGCACCACCCACTGAGGACACGTCGCCTGCGGACTCTCCCCCGTGCGCCACTCTCGCTCGACTCGACCGTGCTCCAACGAAACTTGGATGGTCCTTCCAAACAACGCTGATTCAGGATTGTAAAGAGAAATAATCAGACTCTTAAAATCAGGTGTCACCGTCATCCCATCGGGTACCCCAATCTGGTCGGCCAAGTCGACTACAAGGCGACCAGAATCGATCTGCCCACGCTCGATGTCTAACCGATAAGCGACCACTCGACGCGTCGGAGAATCGATATCGTACAAGTCGATAGCCCCATCCACTCTAGGAAGAACAACCTTTCCATTGCTGCATATCTGATCATCCCGCAATCGGATCAATTTCCGATCGCTTCGCCTCCAAAGATATAGCCCCGCCTTCTTGGTCCTAAACTCCAAATCCTTGGTCCCAAATATCAAATTGCCATCCCAGACCATTCCATCGTTGATGATCGTCCCGGAAACCTCCCCGTCTACGCCTTCGATAAACGGTTGCCAAGATCGATCGCTAGGGTTGAATATTCCAACGCTTCGCTCACATCCCACGACGAAATTACCTCGGTCGGTCGGGAATGCAAAACCCGGCCTCCCAGGCAACTGGTAACTCTTGTTCTGACCGGTCTTGAAATCGTAGATATTTATCGACCCGACTGTCGCGCTGCAGCCATGCTGTATGGCTACCCAAGAAAATCGGTTCTCATCGATCGGATAAGGCCCCTCGGGGAGGAAACGCAGCGCATCCGTCCCAGGATCCAACAGCAAACCCGCTTCTAACTCGCTCACGCTTGCTCCTTGTCAAACGCAGAATCAAAAGCTCGATTGCTCGGCGAGAAATCCATCCGCTTTACAAATGCGGCCGCCTCAGTCGCCCCAAACTCACGGTCCATGCCGCTGTCTTCCCACTCCACACTCAAAGGCCCCGTGTACCCCACTCGATTGAGCTCGCGAATGATTTCCTCAAAGTTCACTCCACCGCGTCCAGGACTTCGGAAATCCCATCCACGACGGTTATCACCAAAGTTGATGTGGCTGCACAGAATGCCTGACTTGCCATTAAGCGTCACTTTGGCATCTTTGATGTGTACGTGGTAAATGCGATCGGGGAACTCACGGATGAACTCTACTGGATCAACCCCCTGCCATATCAAATGGCTAGGATCAAAATTGAATCCAAACTCAGGCCGATGCTTGACGGCCTCCAAAGCCATCTTGGCCGAGTAAATATCAAAGGCAATTTCCGTCGGATGAACCTCCAACGCAAATCGAACCCCGCAAGCCTTGAACTCATCAAGGATGGGGTTAAAGCGATCGGCAAACAACTTAAACCCATCATCGATCATCGATTGAGGCACCGGCGGAAAGGAGTAATTCAAGTGCCAAATACTCGACCCAGTAAATCCATTGACTACCTTGACCCCGAATTTCTTCGCCGCATGCGCGGTCTTCTTCAACTCATCAGAAGCTCTCTGGTTGACCCCAGCAGGGCTCCCATCCCCCCAAACATACGGTGGTAATATCGCTTTGTGCCGTCCATCGATCGGATCGCACACCGCTTGTCCTACCAAGTGAGCGCTGATCGCATGGCACTGCAGCCCAATCTTGTCCAACAATTCACGCTTGGACTTGCAATACCCGGGGTCCGAATAAGCCTTGTCCACCTCGAAATGGTCACCCCAACATGCCAGCTCGATTCCATCGTAACCCGCATCCTTGGTAAACTGAGCCATCTTGGTCAACGGTAAATCAGCCCATTGGCCAGTAAACAAAGTCACAGGTCGTGCCATCGTGCAAAATCTCCAAGGTTAATAGGATAGTTCCAGATACTCTCAGGCGGCTTTCCGCCTAGAATACCATCCTGCCCGCACGATTGACAACCTGCCCGGCCTAGAATTGTTTCCGACGTTCCGGTCTGAGTGGAATTCGCACCCTATAAAATCCTTGACCCCGGCAAACTGACTTGGATCGCCAATCAGCTCCTGCACCCCAACAAACCACCAAGTGACCTCATGCTTGACATGCTCCCTAATCGATCCACTTGGCCTATGTGGGGCCTGATTTTCCTAGCGTTTGCCAATCTACCTGTGGCCTTCTCTCAAGAACCAGAAAATCCCTACGCGACGACCATCGAACCGATCCTGGTGAAATACTGCGTCGCTTGCCATAACCCCAGCGACCATGAATCCAACCTTCAGTTGCACAGCCTCCAATCCATCCTGACCGGTGGCGACGCCGGCCCAGCCTTGATCCCAGGTAAACCCGATGATTCTCTCATCCTGCGTCGAACCCTCGGTATCGACTCCCCGAAAATGCCTCCCGAGGACTCTCCGCAACCTTCCCCCCAAGACATCGATAAACTCAAACAGTGGATCTTGGCCGGAGCACCAGGAACCGATCGCCCAAACTCCTTGCTCGATCGCTGGAAGCA
>JAGWZB010000376.1 GCA_018969045.1 Planctomycetota bacterium
ATCGCCTCGGTGACCTCCTCAAGTATCGTTAATCGACCGCCATAAGTTCGCTTGATGTTGTCTTGCGTAAAAGCTTGCTCGATCGGTCCCCAAGCTACCGCATGGACATTGATCAAGAGCACATGGTCAAAGTACTGAGGCACCGTATGCAGATCGTGGTGAACGACCAAAATCGTTTTTCCCTGGTCTCGAAGCTGCCTGAGTACCTGAATGATCGACTGTTCGGTGGCCGCATCGACTGCGGCAAATGGTTCGTCCAAAAGCAAGATGTCTGAGGATTGGACCAAGGCTCTTGCCAGAAAGGTTCGCTGCTGCTGGCCTCCCGAAAGTTGACTGATCTGGCGATCCTTCAAATCCGCAATTCCTACCTGCTCTAATGCCTCAAGCGCCCGTTGACGATGCACTCGCTTGGTGGTTCGAAACCACCCGATCTCCCGGTACATGCCCATCAAGACCACATCCAATACCGTCGATGGAAAGTCCCAGTCGACGCTCTCTCGCTGGGGTACATACGCGATACGATGACGCTGAGAACCGATCTGTTGTCCCAGTACCTTGATACGACCACTGACCCGTGGGACCAGTTCCAAAACGGCTTTGATCAGCGTGCTTTTTCCAGCTCCATTGGGTCCAACGATCCCCCCTAAGACTCCACGTGAGACCGACAAATTGATCTCCCATAGCACTGGCTTGCGCTCATATGCGACCGTCAAGTCTGAGATTTCTAGGGCGGGTTCCTCTACAGCTTCTGTATTCATATTCTCCTATTTTACGTTACGATCTAGCTTTCTCGTATAGGTCTTTGAAAATCCCGTGTACCTCCGGGGGTTTGCAAGTTCGCAGGAACCAATTTCCGTGGCCAAGCTGTATTTTTATTACTCGACGATGAACGCGGGCAAATCCACGATCCTGCTTCAGTCCAGCTATAATTACCGGGAACGGGGCATGCGCACCTTGGTTTTCGGACCAGAAATCGACGACCGTTTCGGCAAAGGCAAAGTCAGCTCCCGAATCGGTCTTGCTTCGGATGCCATCCCGTTCCAACCTAATGACAACCTTTTTAGAATCGTTCAACGCGAACATCAAGCTGCCTCGGTCGACTGCGTACTGGTGGATGAAGCTCAGTTTTTAACCAAATCGCAGGTCCGCCAACTCGGTGACATCGCTGACCGTCTGTGCATCCCTGTACTTACTTACGGCCTCCGCACGGATTTCCAAGGCAATCTGTTCGAGGGAAGTCAGTACTTATTGGCCTGGGCCGATAGCCTCCAAGAAATCAAAACCATTTGCCACTGCGGTCGCAAGGCGACCATGGTGCTTCGGATCGATTCCGAAGGTAGACCCGTTCGCGACGGCCAACAGATCCAAATAGGCGGAAACGATCGATACGTGACGGTCTGTCGTCTGCATTTTTACGAAGGCCTCATCGAACGCTCCGCTGAGCAACTACCCTTTGACGATATGGGCGGCTAACTCCCTTCGATCCACCAACCAAGCGCAAGCTGACGACCCAACCATGAATCAACCTTCACCTGTTTTTCTGACTCTCTCAGCCCTCTTGGGCGCCATCGCAGTGGCCATCGGTGCCATGGGATCCCACAGTTTGCCCAAAAGGCTTGAGGCTCAAGGATTCCCTCAATCCCAAATCGACAAAAAACTACATCAATGCGATTTGGCAACCCGCTATCAAATGTTTCACGCTCTGGCAGTATTGGTGTTGGCCGTCACGGGATTCTGCCAAAGATCCAGACTAGCCAAAGCCTCTGCCATCATGATGCTCATCGGGACGGTCGGATTTTCCGGTGGACTCTACAGCATGGTCTTCGCCGACGAAATCATTCATTGGAGCATCGTTCCATTGGGTGGCTCGATGTTTATTCTAGGTTGGTTCAGCTTAGCCACCTCGGCATTCTTCCTGGAATCTAAACCCAAAGAGGAATCGCGATGACAGAAAATACTGTGAGGATATCTCGCCGAAATTCGATGATCGGCTCGGCAAAAGTCCTCGGTGCAGGGGCTGGCCTAGCTCTGGTCGGTTACCACTCCTGCCAGGCGGCTTGGCCAGCACGCAAGATTCGAGTCGGACAACTTGGAACTGGCCATGGCCACGCCTCAAAAATTACGGTCTATCGAAACTCGATCGACTATGAAGTTGTCGGAATCGCTGAGCCCGATGAGAAACTTCGTGATTCTGCCATGAACCACGCAGCCTACCGCGGATTGAATTGGATGAGCGTCCAAGAGCTTCTCAATGTCAAAGATCTCGACGTGGTGCTTATCGAAACCCAAGTCCGCGATTCGCTCCAATACGCTCTGATGTGCGTCCAAGCCGGTAAGCATATTCACTTGGATAAACCTGCAGGTGAGTCGCTTGAGCTGTTCGAACGGATTCTCAAGTCTGCGGATCGGCAAAAATTGATCGTCCAAATGGGATACATGTATCGCTACAATCCAGCTTGGCTACTGCTCAAGGACTTTCATCGTCGCGGTTGGCTTGGCGATATTTTTGAAGTCCATGCGGTGATGAGCAAAGTGATCGGCGATCAAGACCGTATTGAGCTTGCTCAGTACGCCGGTGGCACCATGTTTGAATTGGGTTGCCATTTGATCGACTTGGTGGTCGATCTCTTAGGAGAACCAGTTGGCACTCCTAGTTTTCATCGCCACAGCGGAGCTCAACCGGACATGCTTCGCGACAATATGCTCTCGGTGCTTGAGTATCCTCGAGCGACAGTTTCGATTAAATCCAGCGCCTTGGAAGTCGAAGGTTTTGCTCGCAGGCATTTGTGTGTGTGCGGAACCCAAGGAACTGTGCACATCCAACCGTTGGATAAACCTAAAGTCCGGGTGGCGTTCTCTCATCCTAGAGACAACTACTCGCGAGACTACCAAGAGATCCTTTTTCCTAAACCATTTGAACGCTACGTTGCAGACGCTGCCGACATGGCCCAAGTCCTGCGAGGAGAAAAAGATAACTCATTTTCGTTTGCTCACGATTTAGCCGTCCAACGCACGATCCTTCGCGCTTCTGGGCTGATCTAGTGATCGCTGATCTAGCTCTCACCGAGTATCTCTAAGGCAAGTTTGCCTTTCCACTGGAGCACCAGCGTTTCGAACGTTTGAGGACCAGCCGGGCATCGAATCACCGACTGGCCGTCGGTGAGGATACCCCAACCGTTAGCTCCTTCGGTACTTCCTTGGCAGAGCAAAGCTTGGCCACCTAGGCAGCCAAGTTTGGCAAGGGGACGGACCTGTTGAAACCCTTTGCTGTGCAACTCATCGAGCCAATCGGAAAAGGAGTCTTTTTGGATGTCTGAAAGTGAGTCCCAAGCAATTTTTGATTCACTTGGGTCTTCGATGTCGTTGGCCAAGTACATTGCCAGTATCGTATCGTTACTGAGGGATTTCATATCCAGCGACATCGCACAGGCGAATGGTCCAGAGAATCCGATGTTTGAATAGGTTCCTTCTCCGGTACCATAATCGAATTGAAGCAAGAAACATTCCTGGGGGCCTTCGAAACCCGGCCATAGCATGGTCCGTTGTTCAACAAGCTCGATCTTTGTAGGTGGAATAGCAAACTGCTCGGGTTGGCTTAGCCAAAGCGCAAGATCCGATTTGGCTTTAGCAAGCGAGGTGGTCCATTGCGTTGCGATTCGGTCTTCCGCGGAGAGTTCGTGTAAGTAGGCCAGGGCGCGAGATCTCGACGAGTCGTCTTCGAGAAGTTCGACGATTAGGTCGATGGCTCGGGTCTCTGAGAGTTTGGCCAAAGCAAAGGCCGCTTCGAGCTTGATACGCCGGTGCTTGAGCTCAATAGCTTGATTGAGTTTGCCTATCGCTTTGGTATCACCCATCAGCGCAAAGTAATCGCAAGACGAAACCAGCAGCGATACAGCATCAAAAAGCATCCGCTGGATGACTTGGACGTTGTCAGAGAACTTGCGAGGGTCCTCTTCGAGCGACTGCAATTGCAAAGTGATAGCGCCAAAGATGCTCAGCAGGGCGTCGTATCTGGAGGCTGCAGGGTGCGGGACAACACCATGCTTGCGAACCATGCTGTTGGCAAGATCTAAGGCCGGTGCTAGAACGCTCGGATGGTCACTGTCTAGGATTCGAGGAAATACATCGGCCAGTTTCCACTGGGTCGATTGCATCAAGGACCCAAGGGCTTGGGCGGTATCTTTCCAATCCAAAGGAGGGATATCAACCAACGTGTCTACCGCCAAGCGTATGCTCGAGGACTGGCCACTCAGGAGCATCGTTTGCAAGAGTAGCCCAAGGCACTTAGCGGGGTCGTATCTGCGGAATGCTCGGTAGCATTCATAAGCCCGTTGGGAGGCCAATAACTCAACGAGTTTGGCCGTTTGGTCTTCGAAAACCG
>JAGWZB010000377.1 GCA_018969045.1 Planctomycetota bacterium
TGAACAACGTGATCCCACTGAGAACCTGAGTCGGAGGTAACTGCTGGTTCCCAAGTGCCTGCTTGAGTACCCCTAAAACAATGACCACCCGCACGTAACATGTCGTCATCAGGATGGCAGCAGGAGCTGCACTGAGCAACGTCAAAAGCAATAAGGTCTGAATCGACTGAGCAATCCCTTGAGGACCCACCCAACCCTCGATGCCCTCGAACCATCCACCTTGCTGCTTCGACGACACACCCTTGCTAAGCCGCTCCAGCGTTTCAGGACCAATCGGCTGTGTTGCAGGTCGGAAGACCTCTGGTTCTCGACCAGCGGTTTGTTGCGAGCCTGCTTGCTGTGCACTAGCTTGCTCAACGGCGGCTCGCTGCGACTTGGATCTACCAATGTAGGAATCCGAACCCACCAAGCCTCCAGCGCTTCTTGTCGGACTGGCTACTGGGCCTCCGGGCAGTTGGCCGATTTGCCCCAAACAACGTTCCAACCCAAACCCACTGATCCAAAAGATACAGCCCAGTAAACATCGTATCGCAATGGTAGAGAACCACCCATTTTGGCTCTTTTTGCAAACTTCATCTCTACTGTGGCTCAGTCTGTTCATGCATCGGATGTACTAGATTTCCCCACACCAACGCAAGACAACCTGCAATCCCAACGCCCGACAACCCATACAAAACACCATGCAACGGGATCAAAAACCTACCCCCCGTCTCATACAAACCTATCGTCGTTATCCCATCTGCAATCAGAATGCTAGCTAAAACGACTCCAGCGTGCCATCGGCTGCGCCAAACCCAAAACAAACCTAACATCGCCGCGCATTTCCATGCGACATGATCGATCCTCCAAGGACCCCAGTGTGTTATCCATCGCATGGCTCCAAGTCTGGGTAAGTCGAGCCAGTGATCCTGTACCCATGTCCAAGTCTCCCTGGCTGCCAAGTCTGACAACGCGACTTCTCTCTGGGCGGCGGTCCAATCCTCCGAACCCTCTGTCGCATCAAGCTTCGACTGCATCGATATCTCAGCCTCCGCATGCCAGTTGCCCCAGTCTTGCAACGCTTCGTCGCTATAGCCTCCACGAAGACTCGCAGCACCTTGTGCCCCCATAGGCATCAACCGCCCGGTAACAGAACAATTCCGGATCCACCAAGGACCAACGATCAGGCTCACTACCAATCCAAAAAGCACTGGTGCAATCCACCAACGTCGAACTCCAGAATCCATCGCATCGGACCTACTTGATCGGCGACTCACCAAAACGATCCCTAAGACAATCACCGGTAACCAAAAAATATAAAGCGATCGAAAGAGTACCATCGATCCGAAGAACCATCCCGCAAGAATGATCCATCGAAGCTTCCACGGAGAATCAGACCACGCAAGCAAACTGATCGCAAAGCATGTCACTGCTAACAAAGCCCATGGCTCTGTTAAAAAGTCGTTCACGTAGGTCTTGATCGTCCGGTCGATCGCGGCCATCGCAAGTGCTACGGCGCAGGCAATTGCATGAAGGTTCCAGATGATCTGAGAATTCCCCCGAACCAAACTTACATGCTTGCGGGCAAGATTGCCTGCAAGCCAAACAGAAAGTCCTCCAGCGATCGACAAGGCTCCGACGGACATCCAGCGAACACAAGCAAACGCCTGAGGACCTCTGGGCACCCAGCGATAAATCTGACTGATGAGCCAGGGTAGGGCAGGGGGCCGTGCGGTCGTGGGACCGGGCCAATCACGCCGACCCAACTGGGTGTATTGGAATGCTAAATCGGACTTGCGATAAGGTTCCTGCCACTTAGGATCCTCCCAAGCAAACTCGTATCTGTTTCCAACAGATAAACTGTAAGCCAAGGACTCGTAGTCCGGTCCATCCCCATGAGGTAGCGGAGGGGCAGCGATGTTGTCGTTGCTGCTTAGCCAGTAACTGTTGATACCAAGCAACAAAAGGGTAGCCAACAGTGCCCAAGCAACGCTTGAACTCCAAGCGATTCGAAACCAAGACTTTCGCGCCACGGTCGGTTAGTAGCGTCCGCGAAGGCTATTGCCTCCGGCGACACCTGGAACAACGCCCCCGGCACCAACACCAGGTACAGCAACTCCCGCAGGAACACTCCCTGGAAGTCCAGGAGTTCCGTTCACACCAGCGGCCAGTGCCGCAGGGGTAAGCTGAGTCGAAGCCGCACCTCGGTATTCAACCACAAGGATTGCATCCTGTTTCTGAAACGATAAATCAGGCAAGATGCGATTGATTCCGAAAAGACCGCTCGCTCCTCCAGTTAGCAGAGTGCTTTGCTGATTGACCACCGGAGGTGCGATCACACCGCAGGACAAAATAAGCATGTGATCGGTCGGCCATCGGAATCGCTCAGCCATTCGCCATGAAATCATCTGTGGGACTTCGACTTGATAAGCCCCCCCGGCACCGGGCACCTCCAAGGCTACGGGGTTCATTTTTTCCACTTGATCCACATCGCATTTGAGCATCATGTCCATCGTGCTGCCATCGAGGCTCAGCAATGGGCTAAACACCATGCGATATCCTTCCTGAACTTCGCCGTACGTGGGCGTCAAGGGGGGCCAAGCTGAAGTCGTATTGGGGGTGTACTCGCGAAGATAGTTCCTAGGTCGCATCTGCTCGATGGTTTGCGTTTGGCCTTGTACCAACGGCAAATCCACCGATTGAACTTCACGTACATCTTGGCGTTGACGAAGCTGAGCCATGACGATCGCCCCATTTTCCTTGGGCATCAGCCATGCCGAAACTCCTGGAGTGCGAGCCGGCGCAGATCGCATGAGCGGCAAAGCCTTGGATCTCCAGTTTGGGTTTCCGATGGTGATCAACCGTAAACTGTAGACCTGTGGTTCGTTGATCCCATTGACGAATCGCTCGTAGACTTGAGCCACCACTTTTTGCATCCCTGCATTGTGGTACACGCGCAGTGTCGTCCGATCGGCAGTCAACACGCCCACCGGCTCCTGAAACCAAAGCTCGCTTCCAGTTTCGCGAACAATCCAGTCGATCACTGCTTGCTGAGGTCGGTCGACATTCTTCAAAGCTTGGGTGTATGGCTTCAAATCATACTCGACCCAATACTGGCCAGCATCGTTTGGTAGTTCAAGCCGTTGATGGACTTTGGTGCCAAGGTTGTTATTGCTATTGGGGTTTCCTGTTGGAGCGTTGACCGCAGGAGGCGCGCTGGTTGGGCTGGCTGGAGCATTCGCAAGACCGGTTGGTTCCGTCGCTAGTCCCTCAATGCTCGGCACTCGCGGGATCACTTCGCCACCCGGAGGGATCGCCGGAGCGCTTGAGGGCAGCGAAGGCATCGGCAACGAGGGCAGGGGACTTTGCGAGTAAAGTTTCTCGGGGCCGAGCAAAAACAAGCAGATCGCGAAGGCTCTGAGCAAAAAAGCAAGCGATTCTATTCGCATGGCCAAACTCCAGGTGGCTCCAGTGAATTTCGCAGTCGATTCGACTGCGAGGGATCAGATTTCACTGGTGGATAGCCGAAATGCTAGTCTGGGGGCAATAGAGAAACTGCATCAAGGATGCTTTTGTCATTCCCCGGGGCGTCCAATGCTTGACCGCAGGCTACTCGAGCTTTGATACCCAGATGTTTCGATATACCACCGGATTGGAGTGGTCCTGCAAATACAGAGGGCCTCCTTGGGGGGCTTCGCCTCCAACTCCACCAGGAGTTCCTCGAGGAAATTCCAAATCGTCGTGGATGACGACACCATTGTGTCGGATCGTTACCCTTGCGTTGGTGGTTTTTTTGCCATCGGCATCGTATTTGGCCGATTTGAAATCGATGTCATAGGTTTGCCAGCTTAGTGGTGGGTAGCACATATTGAGCTTTGGGCTGGCTATTTGATAGATTCCACCGCATTCGTTGTTTTCCCCTCTTAAGCCAAAAGAGTCGAGCACCTGCAGTTCGTATCGGCCTTGGATGTACACACCGCTATTGCCTCGACCTTGGCCGGAATCACTTGGTTGAAACGGTGTGCGAAACTCCAAGTGCAATCGGTGGTCTTGGAAGACATCCTTGGACTTACACCCAACGCCCAGGTACTTTCCGTCTACGAGCTTTCCACCTTCAAATTTCTCGACATTGCTTCCGTCAAACAGGACCAGCGCTTCTTTGGGTGGTTCCAGCCCGAGCGTCTTGCTCTCGCGGATCACCTTGGTCAATTCACCGAGCTTGTTGCCTTCCGAATCGGTCACTTTGAGCGTCTTGCCATCGATGCTTACGCTGTAGTCCCCTTCTTTTCCGGTAGCCAACGCATTTTGGACTCGATCCACTTTGCAAATTCGGGTTGGCTCTTTGGAGTTGAATCCATCTCCGGGCAAACCTCCCTTCAATAAATGAACTTCGAGTGT
>JAGWZB010000378.1 GCA_018969045.1 Planctomycetota bacterium
ATGAAGTTTCTCTCGCGCGCGTCTGGATCCTGGGCTTCGGCATCGGATTGAAGTCCGATCTCTTGGAGAGCTCCTGGTTTGAGGATCACAAAGTTGTGGGGCATATTGTCTGTATTTGCAAAACGAAACTCGACGGGCTTGCCGGCTTCGACCATCACTCGCTCTTTGTCATAAATCATGCGCTCAACGACAGTACCGATAGCGATCGTGCGAACATCCAAGTTCTGCAATCGGTCGGCGACCGCTTTGGCCAAGTCTGCCGGAAGTTTGCTGGAGAGGGATTTGACCAATTCTGCAGTCTCTGTTGCCGGACCGCTTGTACGAAGCTTGGCTGGGATCGAACTCAGATAGCCGACCAAGTTATCCACGAGGCTCGGAAGTTCCTTGGAATCCCAACTGTTATCTGGCAACGATCGCAGGACTTGAATGGCCGTCGTGCGATGCCGATCGGATTTGATCAGCTTGGTCAAATCCGCGAACTTCTCTTTTTCAAAACCAGGAATCGCTGCAACCGCTTGGATAGCCAAGTCGTGAAGTGTTTCGCCTCCGCCCCCTGAAGTGAGCCGATCTGCTGCGATGGCTTGTTTTTGGATTCCGGGACCGCTCCATGCGACACTCAATCCATCTCCACCGCCGTTATCAAAGTAGGTGACCATCAACTTATGAGGGCCGGCGGTTAACTCGACTGTCCCGGATCGCTCGGTCATCCCTTGCAATCGATCGTTGTCAACCAAGAGTTTATCATCGAGATAGATGCGAGATCCATCATCCGAAGCGACAAAGAAGGTGTATTTGCCCGCGGTTGGTACGATGACATTGCCCGAGAAACGCAACGCGAAATCGTCGGCTTGTTTGCGCTGGGGGACATTCATCACGATTTGAGGGACGATACCGCTGTCGGTCGGCTTGATCGCAGCAAGCGTCTCAGCAGCCACGTTATCTGGAGCCGGATAAAAATAGTCCACCTGAATTCCCGCTTGTTGCAACCCACCTGCATTGGGCTCTGCCTCCAGCGATGATGGCAGATCGAACATAAGGGCTCTTGCAGAGGCGAAAAGATTCTTCTTGAGTTCTGCGTTAGCAATCCCAGGGATCGCTTTGAGAAGATCTCGGAGTCCTTCCTTGCTGGCAGAAGCCGTTGCAAAGGGAGCATCGCCGTTGCCTTCTGCAGTCGCCCACGCAGCATAGCCGAGTTGACGTGTCTGTGCTTGCTGAGCCTTGGTTGCCAAGTTCTGCAAAGCACCTCGGTTCTTGCGAATCTCTGCAAGGGGTTGCTCAAGCAGTAGCTCCCTGAGCCCCTTGAGGGCTTCGGTTTGTCCCGCTTGGTCTCGATCGGACACAAGCTTGAGAATCACAGGAATTGAACTCTCTTTGCGCAGATCCGAAAGACCTTTCAAGGCTTCTCGAAGCGCGTCGGTCGAAGCATTGGCTCGGTCCAAGACCGCTTGGTAGACCCGCTCCGCCTTGGGGAGTTTAAGCAACGACTCGGGGCTTGCGTTTTTCAAAGCGTACTCCATCGCCGCCTCGGAAAGTTTCTTATTCGAAGCGATGGCATCCTGAAGGCCTTGATCGATTTTCGCACGCTGTTTGGCGTAACGAATCACGGTATCAAGCTCCGGATCGGTCGGTCGGACGGAAGCTTCAAAGATGGCTTCGATAGCATCGTATCCATCGAACTCGACGGCGGCTTTGACCGCTTCGGCTCGAACCAACGCAGCATCATCTTTGGCTGCAGCAAGCAATACTGGTCCCCATGAATCGACGCGTCCTGCCCAGTGGCCTAAGCTGCGAATGGCGGCGGCTCGAACCCGTGGCTCTGCCGCTTTGTAGGTCTTGGCAATCCAACTGAGATCAGGCTTGCGGTGCTCTTCCAAGACCCACAGCCCTTCAAGAAGAGCTTGAGCGTGAGTTGGGTTCGCAGGATCGAGTGTTTTCGACCAAGTGTTCAGAGCCGCAACGACTTCCTCGGCTTTGCGTCCGCTGAGTTCCAAGCGAGCGCGGTATCGCGTGCCATTGTCTTTGGCCATAAAAGCCGATAGGACTTCAGCAATCGGCTTGCCTTTGAGTTTGACTGGCTCAAGGGCTTGCTTGCCCTCAGGGGTAACTCGGTAGATGCGCCCATGCTGATTGTCACGGTTGGGGTCGCGCATGTTATGTTGCATGTGCCCAATGATGGCGTTTTGCCAGTCGGCGATGTACAAGCCGCCGTCTCCGCCGACTTCGACGTCGCTTGGGCGGAAGTTCGGGTCGCTTGAGACCACGATCGGTTCGATCTCTTGGCAGGTGATGTCCGCCCCGTTGTATTTGACTTCGTGCTGTAGAACACCAAGGAATCCGATGCAGTTGCAGATCAAAAAGTTGCCCTGGTTCTTTTCCGGAAACAGACTGCTCGAGAGGATCCCAGTAGCAGCAACCGGGCGAACACGCATCTTGAACCACTGCTTGTTTCCGATCCCTTTACCGATGTTCACGTAGGATCCAGTTCCACTGGTTCCGTCGTTGGCGAATTGGTAACCCCACTGGTCGAAGACATCCCCGTGAGGGTTGGGGCCGATGGGAAAATGGAACTCCATTTCAAAAGTTCTAGGATTGAATCGGTGCACGCCGCTCTCGCCTGACCGAACTGTTTTGGTAGGCGTTTCCATAGCAGCGATATTGAAAATCCCTCGAGACCAGTATAGCCAACCGTCGGGACCCATGAGCATCGCGTTGGCCGAGTGGTGCGAGTCGGCGCTGCAGACCCCCTGAAGCATACGAATCTTCAAGTCGGCTTTGTCGTCCCCATCGGTGTCTTTCAAAAACCAAATCTCTGGGAGGGAAGCCACCAGCATCCCACCATTCCAAAACTCAAAACCGGTCACGCTATTGAGCTCATCGGCGAAGGTGACACATCGATCCGCAACGCCGTCGCCGTTGTCATCGGGCAAGCAGATGATTTTGTCTTTGCGGGGTTGGGTGGGGTTCCAGTGGGGATAGGAAGGCCATACCGATGCAAAGAGGCGTCCATCGGGATCGACTGCCATTTGAACTGGGTTGATCAGTTCGGGAAACATTTCTTCGCTGGCAAAAAGGTTGACTTTCATCCCCTGAGCCACCTTCATCTTGCCGATCGCTTCCTCGCCACCTAGGTATTTGTGTTTGCCATCTGCCAAGGCACCGGGGATGTTGGTCTTGACCGACAACTCCGGAGGCAAATTATCGTCTTTGACGTCGAGGTCTTTACCTTTGGCCAGAGCCCAGACCCTTTGATCCCGGTTGGCAGTCTTGACATCGAAAATTTCCATCTCGCGCATCATCACGTCGGCGTTCGATTGGCCGAACCAAGCGAGCTTCGAGCGTCCGCCAAAGACGTTGTAGCCATCGACGACGCGGTAGCGACTGAACCAGTGATAATTTTTATCCAGAATCGCGTCGCGCAGTTTCTGGATTCCGCTGTTGTCCAAACGCAAGGTTTCATTAGGGAACAAGGCTTTTGCGATCACCGCACTGACCGCTTGGTCTCCGTTGTCCTCGAGGTGGATACCGTTCATCGTCAGGGGCTTTTGGCCCTTGGACGCAGCGTTTGCATAGAGTTCTTTCGATGGTGCGAAAACATCGACAAAGAGAACATTCTTAGCGTTGCACATTTCTTGCATGGCTTGGGTGTAAAGAGCCAGTTTCGTGTTGTTTTCTTGGCCGTTTGGAAGGTTCGGGTCCTTAAGGTCTTCGTGAGCGATCGGCGAGAAGAAAACCAAACGAGGAGGGGATTGCCCGTCGTATTTCTGAGCCAGCATCCCATCGATGGTTTCTGCTAAATCCTTTTTGAAACCATCCAGACCATCTGCCCCCCTGAGGGCTTCGTTGTAGCCAAAAAAACAAAAAACCACGCTAGCTTGGACTTTCGAAAGCCACTGGTCAGGACTACCAAAGTTCTCTTCGCGATTACGGACTTTCAGTTCATCACCCGGATACCCCAGATTGCGGACCGTGAGGTCGTAGTCGGGAAACATGGCATGGATATACGTTTCCAGCCAGGCAGAATGCTGCATACGGTCTGCGGTTGCATTGCCGATGTAGGCGATGTGGTCACCCTTTCGCAATTGCAGCGGCGGGGCAGCTTGGGCAACACCTAAAAGCAGCAAAACCGCAGCAAAAAGGCAAGCAGACAACACGGGCAGAGGAAAACAGAATCGAGACAATTTCATAGTCGAATCGCACGAAAAAATGGTTGGATGTCGGAACAGGACGTTCCAGGAAGGACTGCCCATTGTAGCAGAAAAAACCGATGACGGATCAGACGGATCAGACGGATCAGACGGATCAGACGGATCAGACGGATCAGACGGATCAGACGGATCAGACGGATCAGACGGATCGGACGGATCAGGAATCGCAAT
>JAGWZB010000022.1 GCA_018969045.1 Planctomycetota bacterium
AGGATGACGTTTTACCAGAAGCCCCTGCGGGTGCGAGGTGTTTGCTGGTACGGAAGAACATCACAAAGGCCAAAAACCCTAAACTTACAATGATGATCAGAAGACTGATCGCAGATTGCAAACTCGCATAGGTCGAAATTGTGACTCGGTCTTCGGCAGGAATTGGCACGCAATCCACACCGGCGGCCGTCGGCGCCTCGTTGCGGATCGAGTCCTTTTGTTGAGATACCCGTCTGGGTGAAATAGCCAACAGTATAACCCTTGCCAATCGACCTCTAAGCACCTTCGATCCATACGGATCGATCGCGTTACCCCTTGGGATTGGAAGGACTATAGGTAGCCGAATTGTTTCATAGCAAGACCAAGTAGACTTAGTCTCTAGTAGCATCAGTCCTAAAGAAGTCGCCGGTTACCTGGCAAAACTAGCTCCAAAGCCTCCGATCTCTGCTTGGAAACGCTGAATGATTCCGCCGATGTTCCATTCAAAGCTAGCGTTGATCATATTGGAATGAGACGCCCTGGCTCCGGTTGCCCCGCTGGATTGTATTTGGAAGAAATTGGCGGTGCTACCTGTGGATGGGTCGATCAAGGCCCCAATCAAAATGGAGGTACCCGAGGATCCAACCCCCAACCCTCGCACCGAAGCGGCCTGTTCTTGGGAGATAATCTCCATGCCCTCAAGACCGATTTGATCGAGTAAATCCCGCGGGCGATCTTCGGATTCTGAGCCGAAAGCCAAGGTCCCCAGAAATAGCACTCCGAGTCCAATCACGACCTTTTGAAACCCTCGAGCGAACATAGCAAATCTCCGTGCAAACGAAAGTTAATCTAAACGATCTGGGCAAACTGGTGGCTCTACGAACTTGACTTAGATTAGGATAAATCCCACCACTGTCAAACGAATTGGGGATTTTATCAAAATAGTCTCATGGAACCCTTGGAACCCAGCCAGTGGCATATTCCTTACAATCGTCAAAGTTCGCCTAAATTTCGAAGGCGGGCCATGACGAAGAGTCTTCGATAAGCCCGAGTGCAAAGATCACGTGGCTTTTCGGACTGTCACAAGGATTTGACTCGTAGTGATGAAAAGCCAAACAACTCAAATCTGGCTACACGCAACTGCAGTCGTTCTTGCTTTGTTTGCACTGACTAACGGGCTATGGATCCTTTGGCACGACTCGGCCATGATCGAACCCCCGATACTACCGAACGAACCGCCGGCGAGGTTCTCTGAAACGGCAAGATTTTCTGAAACAGGATTTGAAAAGGTTCAAGCTGAATCCCGTGCCAAGCGTTCCTTGGTTGAATTCCGGCCAAGGCCTGAGAGTGTGGTTTCAAACGACACGCCGACATCCATGGTTGAACCGGCGGTTTCTGAACTTCCGTTCAAACTTCCAGAAATCGTGATGAAGAAGAATCCTGAGGGGCCTCAGTGGCTCAAGGGAGATGGATTCATCCTAGGATGGAATGGGTCAAGTTGCATCACTGCCGGTGATTTAGAGTCATCTACAGACCTCACAACGATCCTTGAGAGCATCAACCCGGGTGCGAATCGAAATAGTGCGCAAATAGCGCTTGCCAGTTATTCGGAGAAGCCACGATCCGAAGAGTCTTATGAGGACAGCGATCTATGGGAATCCGATCAAGACTCCAGTTCCAACTCGAGCGACGGGTCAGGTTCAGGCAAGCAACCCGATGCGATCGGAGTTCCGCCACCACGGCCGCAACCGCAATTTCTCAGAGACACCTCGGTGCTTTTGGATCCTGGAGAGTACCAGTTTGAGTATGGAGTCAGTTACACAACGAACCTGCAAACCACTGCTATCGGTGTGAATGTCAATGACAACACCGTGGTCACTTCGCTTCGAACCCTCACGCGAACCGCTTCGGTACCTTTGGAATTCCGTGTCGGTTGTCGAAATGACGTGCAAGCGTTTATGTCGCTTCCTTTTGGCTACAACTTGCAACAGATCTCGATTGCGAACACCGCAGATTCCAATGACGGGATCGGCATTGGTGATTTGAGCTTTGGACTTACCAGAGTGCTTAGAAAACCACAACCAGAAAGGTTTACGATTCTGGGAAACATGTCGACCTCTGCCCCAACAGGTCTTGCCCAACTATCGAGCATCCAGCAAGTTCCAGGGGTCGCATTAGGCTCTGGGTATTGGACCTTATCAGGTGGCTTGGTTTTTATTCGGTCCATCGATCCGATCGCTGCGTTCGTTGGACTCAACTACACTCAAACTTTTCAAACAACGCTGAATAATCTTGATCTCGAACCAGGAAACATTTTCTCCTACCGATTTGGACTTGGATATGCGATCAATTCCCGAGTGACCATTTCAAGCTCCTTCAACGGTGCTTACATCAGTGAGTTGGAAGTGGCAGGCCGCACGATTCCAGGTAGCGCGCGAGAACCACTGACGGTACGATTGGCAGCAACGATTCTGAGCAAAGGGCCCTCTTTGATCGGTCCTGCCAAGGGACGCAGAAAGACTACGGAACCCTTCATTGCAATGGGGGTTACCGACGCTGCGCCTGATACGAGTTTTGGAGTGAGGTGGACGTATTGATGAACAGCAACCTCCAAATCATCAAAACGCTACTAGGATGGTTGGCTCTGTGTCTTCCTTTCGGGATCGGAATCGGAATCGGTCAAGAGACCAAGTCCACCGTAAGCACGATGCCCCCTGAACCCGACGAACGCTCCTTAGTTCCCATTTGGGATCAGTCCAGGCAATTCTCGGTGTATGTCCGCAACGCGAAGGAGATTCGGACTTCAGGCGTAATTCTCCAACAAAGAGATTTTTCATGCGGAGCAGCAGCGCTGGCAACCGTTTTGAATAAGTTCTGGGACGACAAAGCAGCCACAGAAACGAACCTGTTGATCGCTATCGCGACGACACTAAGCCGCGCGGAACTTGAAGAACGAATCAAAAATGGTTTAACACTCACCGATCTCAAGAGAGTCTGCGACCGCTTTGGTTACACAACCGTGCTTGGAAAACTAACCGTCGATAAACTTGCCGATAGCAAAGTCCCATTGATCGTTGGAATCACTGTCAACGATTACGATCATTTTGTGGTCGTTCGAGGGGCCGACAAACAGTATGTGTATCTGGCCGACCCTGCCGTAGGACGGATGCGAGTTCCTATCGAAGAGTTCGCACAACAGTGGCAAAAAAACGCAGTTTTGGTTGTGGTTAAACCAAAGACGCAGCCGCCCAAAAACTCACCCTTGACACTCACCGAGGAAGAAAAATCAGTCGGCCAAACCAACCGATACTTTCTTCGAAACAACCTCACAGGACGACCCTAGAGGAAGATCCTTATGTGCTTGAAAAACCGTGACCGTAAGTTGCACCTTAGGAAACGCTTAAACCTGAAGCTCGCCTGCTTGATCTGGATTGCATGCACAAGATCAACGATCGCCTATGGACAGCAAGGCAATGAGGCCTATCCAGGCTACCAAAATCCAAGCTATTACCAACCTGCTGCGCCCACTTACCAACTTGCGCAAATACCTAACACAATTCAGCCTCAAAATAACTACCAGCTTCCACCTCCAACGACTTACAGCAACCCACAACCCACCTACGGGTATGATGACCCAAACAGAGAATCCCAAGGTATTGTTTTTCAATACCCACCGAACCAAGCGTACAGTCAGCAACCAGAATCGGTCTACAGCACACCTGCTACCGATAAGCCTGATTCCCAAGTCCAACAAAATCAAGAATCCGAGTCGGAACTTGTGATCGCTGAAAGCCTCGGGCCCGTTGTGGACCAAGATAGCTGGATCCATGGGTCTTGGAAAAGTTTCTGCCAAACAGGTTGCATTGCGGGGATCGAAGGAACTTTCCTCTCGATCCAAAACGACAACCTTAGATCGATCGAAGCGATCGATCTGATCAACAACCAAACCATTCAAGGACTCCCACAAGACGGATTCGGCGCCGGCTATCGCACGTGGATCGGTATGCAAAGTGGAGCCGTCGGATTCCGAATTACCTACTGGTCCTTCGAAAACTCATTTTTCCAGCCCAGCCCTGTATTCATCCCCCAGAATTCTTTTGCCCTCTACGACAGCAACCTTCTACGAGCCCAAACGCTCGATATCGAATTCCTACAGAGATTCTGCTTCCATCAATCTTGGCTAGAAACAAGCTTAGGTGCCAGGTACGCAAGTTTTGATCGAGCCGGACTCCTGCAAGGGACAGGCAAACTCGGTGGCGTCAACCTACTTGGCTCCTCAGCAACCAATTCCGATCTTGAAGGTTGGGGAGGAGTCGCGTCGATCGGTGGCTGGATCCCAATCTTTTGCAAAGAAGACCTCGCCCCTGGTTGCTATCACCCTTGGTCCCTATTCTGGAAATGCCAAGGTGCCGCCCTGCAAGCCCAATCCAAAATTCAAGCCATCACTCTGGTAAATGCGATCCCCGGCAACGACAAATTCGCAACTGCCTACTCCAAGGATGAAGCGATCGCGGATTGGGATGGAATGATCGGTATGGGGATGTTGCAAATCGGCCTTGATTATCGCTGCCCAACTACATGGATCGATTGTCAGCCCGCCGCATTGCATCTTAGAAGCGGTTTCGAAGGACAATACTGGCAGACCGGAGACATCGGTGTACGAAGTCAGTCTGCGGCAACACTCGCCGGTGACTTTAATGGTTCTGAATTTGGGGGGGCAATCCAAGCCCATGCGGACACGAATCCCCAAGACTTGGTACTCCTTGGATTCTTCATCAGCGCTAGCCTCAGCTACTAAACGTACGTCTTCGGCAAAAAAAAAGATTTCTAAAGGTCGCTTCGGGCCAAGACACCCACACCGTAAGCAAAACTAATACAGGGGTGATCTTTGTCCGGATTTTAATGATTTTTCCGGCTGTTTTTTTGGACGTTCATACGCAATCGGATATACTACGGGGCGTTGTCTGGTTGGACTGGGGGGTGGTTCTCAGCCTACACCCACCGGTTTTCATTATTCCTGTCTGGCTGAAGGAGATCTTCTGATGAAGAAGCTATTCTTGATTTTGGGTTTGCTGGTCGGGAACGTTGCGATTGCTAGCGATCCGACTGACCTGGCCGATTTGGGCTTGGGTTCACTGCAATCGGTCAGTGAAGAAGTTGGTAATGAAGTTCGTGGCTTGAGTGCTTCGGCTAATTCCACTGGCCTGAGTGCGTTGACTGCGATCGTTTATGATCCAGCAACTTCGTCTCAGTTCAATTTTGCCACCAACAATTTCTCGACTTCGGCCGATGAAAATGCTGGAGCAACCACTGTTGCAACTACGGGTGCTGAGACCGGTGCGGGTATTTCGGCATTCGATATCACTATCGGTGGTTTCAGTGCACAATTCACCGCGGGTCTGTTGTTCGGTACCGGTCAAGCTGCCGGCGCGTCGGACTTCGTCGTGACGTTCACACTACCTTAGTGCTATCAGTCGCCTTTCACGGCTTCGATTTATTGAAAAAGGCTGGCGGAAAACCGCCAGCCTTTTTTCTGGCCTGACACTTTCCATAGTTTTTTCTTTTGCTGGAATTCGATGGCGCTTGGGCACTTATTCTATTGATGACGCATCTTATCCGTCTAGATTGGTATGTCTTAGCGTTCGCCCCACGTGCCCCGCGTTATTTTATTCTTGGAGTTTCCAAATGCGAAAATTTGCACTTGTTCTTTGTTTTCTCTGGTCCACCCAAGCCCTAGGGGGCGAACCTGTCGATCTAAAAGCTCTCGGCCTCAGCAGCATCAAACCCATAAGCGAAGCGAAGGGGTATCAGATCCGAGGTGCTAGCAGCTCAGCCTACGCAACTGGACTGAGTTCCTTCATGGCGGTTATCTACGATCCGGCAACAGGGTCGCAATTCAATTTCAGTTCCAACAATTTCGCTCGCTCCACAGATGAGAACGCCGGCGCAGGATCCCGCTCCACCGCTGCAGTCGAAACGGCAGTAGGAATTTCTCAATTCGAAATCACGATCGGGAATTTTTCCGCGAGCTTCTCGCCAGGATTACTCTTTGGTACCGGCCAGTCCTCTGGATCCTCAGACTTTGCCGCCACGTTTACGCTTCCCTAGTACCGATCCCAAACATGGGATCGATTAGCTCTCTAGCGATTATCGGAAGTAGGATGTAGCTGTCCCGCCGGCTGCTCCGATGATCGCTCCTCGGAAAGAGTTCTCGACTTCCAACTGCAATCCCAACGTGGAACGTTGCACATGAAAGGGATCAATTACGTCGACAATGCCACATTGCTCCAATGTGGCAAATCCCATGTTCGTGTCCAATCCATAGACATAGCTCTTGGAATTTCCGTCTAGCAACATGCCAGCAATGAAGCTGTGACCCCGTGTCGCGGCGCTACCTCCGGTGCCACGCACCGCAGAAACCTGCTTCTTTGGAATCGGCTGAAGTCCACTCAACCCTAAATCCGCAAGTACCTTCTGCCCCTTGGGACTAAGCTTCTTGGCAACCGGTTCATCGCCATAGGAAACGTTAACCATCATGGACGCCACAGCTACCGCAAGGAAAAGCGTTCTCATAGATAAACTCTCGATTGAAAGGCGTTCTGTAGAAGTAAACTCAAGGACATCTACTTAGGGACCAACTCTAACTCGACCATTCGATTGGTAGGATCGGCCGGCTAATTTCAAAAGTTCGAGACTTCTGCTATGCAAACAAAATTTCCAAGTACCATCCTCATCCTAAACCAATAAGTCGTTACAAACCGCACCCACCGAGCTCTTACGACCCCGATGGACCGATACTCTCAAAACTCAGTTATCTCTGTGCCCTCTGCGTCTCTGTGTTTCAATGCTTTTGGACCGCACCTATCAACATTCCTCGCATCCAATAAACAACCACTCCCGAAAGGACTACCCCTAAACTCATCAGCAACGCCGTCGGATCGGCTGTCACCAAGACAAAAATCCATCCAACAGCCGCAATCAAACTCGGGATCGGATAAAGCCACATCCGAAAGGGCAACTCGATGTCCGGACGGGTCGTCCTGACGACATGCAACGCGATAATCTGACCCAAAAACTGCACTACAATCCGCACACATACCGCGGCATCGATGACAATCTTCAAATCCAAAAAACAAAATGCAGATGTCAACACTCCCAGTGCCAAAAGCGATACCCACGGATACTTGCCCCCTGGATGCAGCCTGCCAAAGACCCCATAAAAGTCTCCCTGCTTGGCCGCCGCATAAGGTATCCTCGAGTACCCAAGCGTGATTGCGAACATGCATGCCATCGCCGTCCATAGGATCAGCCACGTAAAAGCCACCGCCCAAGATCTTCCATAGAGCGTTTCCATAAAGTCCGCTGCAATGTTCTTGGACTCCATGGCCTGCTGCCAAGGAACCACACCCATGATGCACAAATTCATCGTCATGTATATCAACGCAATAACAACCACCGACCCGATCACCGCCCTGGGGATCGTCCTGGCAGGATCCCTGACTTCGTCCCCCAAATGACAAACGTTGTAGTAACCAAGATAATCGTAAATAGCGATCAGCATCGCTGCCCCTAAGCCAGTTGCAAACTTGCCATCAAGCTTAAAGGCCCCTTCGGGAAAAGTGATCTTGCCCCAATCCATGTGCATCCACCCGCTGACGATCACAATCGCGACAGTCAGCAACGTTCCACTGGTCATGATCACCGCGATCCAACCGATGCTCTCAATACGCCTGCATAAAAGCGATGTGACCACCAACACTGCAGCGACGGCCAACCAACGGGTACCACCGGGTAATCCTTCAAATACCTGCGGAAGACTCGGGACTGCATATTCAAGATAACTCAGAGCCCCGATGTACCCGGAGGCCATTTCCATCGCACCGCTGACCATGAACTGCCATATGAATAGAAACGGCAGAATTCTGCCCCAGGAATAAACGCCAAAAATTCGCTTGAGAAAATGATAAGTCCCGCCGCTTCCTGGTATCGCGGCACCTAGCTCGCTCCAGATCAACCCGTCGCATAACACCAATACCGCAGCGAGCACCCAAGCGATCATGGCTTGAGGTCCAGACATCGCAGCGATGAAAAGTGGGATCGTGATGAAAGGGCCAATACCAACCATATTGGCGATATTCAAACCGGTCGCTTGGACAAGCCCCAGTCCGCGGTCAAGCTCCTCGGAATCAGGCTGGCTCATCGCAAAATCGGCTTGACCACCGTTCCAGCAATATCCGTCAATCGATAGTCGCGACCACCATGGCGATAGGTGAGCTTGGTGTGATCCAATCCCATCAAATGCAAAATCGTGGCATGCAAATCATGGATGTGAACCTTGTCATGCATCGCACGGAATCCAAAATCATCCGTCGCACCATGGGCCATCCCTCCTCGAACCCCACCCCCAGCCATCCACACCGTAAAGCCCCAAGGATTATGGTCCCTGCCATCGGAGTTCTCTGTCGTTGGGGTCCTGCCAAATTCTCCTCCCCAGAGAACCAGAGTGTCTTCAAGCATCCCCCGCTGCTTGAGATCCTTCAGTAGAGCTGCAATCGGTCGGTCGATGTCCTCACACAAGGTCCGTGTCGAATTGTTGTGATTCGAATGAGTGTCCCAAGGCTGGCCGTTCCCATAGTAGACTTGGACCGTCCTAACTCCGCGTTCGACAAGCCGTCGGGCTAGCAAGCACCCGTTGGAAAAGTGGGACTTGCCGTAAGCCTCCCGCGTCGATTCGGTCTCCTTTTGAATATCAAATGCATCGGCAGCTTCGACCTGCATACGATACGCCGTCTCCATCGCATGGATACGCGACTCCATTTGAGGATCGACTCCGGATTGCTCCTCACTTTGGCGATTCAGCTCCTTGAGCAACTCCAACTGCTTGGCCTGTTTGTCCGGCGACCACTTCCCGTTCTGAAGAAACGGGATCATCGCTTTGGGATCCAGATTCGTGTGATTGACATACACCCCCTGATGCTTGGCTGGCAGAAAGCCACTGGACCAAAGCTCTGCAAACCGCACCGGACGCCCAGGGCACAAGGCGACAAACTCCGGCAAATTTTCATTGGGTGAACCCAATCCGTAGGACAACCAAGCTCCCAGGGTCGGGCGATTGGGGGTGATCGTCCCGTTGTTCATCATGAAGAGGGCAGGGCCATGGTTTGGATTGTCGGTGTACATCGAGCGAATGACGCACAGATCGTCGGCAAGTTGCGAAGTGTATGGCAACAGCTCGCTGATCGCCAAACCGCTTTGGCCATGATGACAGTACTCGAACGGTACGGCCATCAGCGCTCCGGTGGGGCGTTCGGTCCGCAGATCGGCACCCTCGGGCTTTTGACCAGCATATTTGCTCAGCGCTGGTTTAGGATCGAACAAATCGCATTGAAACGGACCGCCGTTCATGAACAGATGGATGATCCGCTTGGCCTTGGGCGCAAAATCGGGTCGCAATCCCAAAGCGTCCCCGCCGATGGCTTTGTCTCGACCGATCAAGTTAGCAAGTCCGATCAGTCCAAGCCCAGCCCCGGTCGACTGCAAAGCCTGCCGACGAGTAAGGATCGATTGTCGCGTGTTCCATGGGTAATCCATCAACTCGTCATCCTTTTAGTTCCAAAAATAAAACTCGTTGCTTGCAAGCAAGGACTGAGCAAGGAGCTGCCAATCCTGCGGGGACTCCTTGACGAAGTCCATCATCTTAGCGAACTCTCGCTGAGTCGGATCTCGCTGGAACAGCCATCGAATCATGGCTCGGATCCGAGCCTGAGGCTCGGTGATCCCTTCACGCTCCAAACGCATCACAAGCGACTCGGCGCCTTGGATCACAAACCGACTGTTCAAGACATACAACTGTTGCAACGGGGTGATGGTAGAAACTCGAGTAGGACTATGTGTTAACGGATCCGGAAAGTCAAACAATCGAAGCAAATCATTGATCTCACGCCTTCGCACGTGACCATAAATGGTACGTTTCGTGTTGCTCTCGCTGTTTAAATCCTGGGACGGGCCGCCAAACTTCCCATCCAATCGATCGGTAACTTGCAGTATGCTGTCCCGCCAAGCTTCCACGTCCATGGTTCGGCGTGGATAAGCCGATAAGTATCGCAACTCTGGATCGGATTCGCTAGGCAATTGATTTTGTCGTTGGTAAGCCGCCGAAAGCAGAATCTCCCGATGCAACCATTTCAACGACCATCCTTGCTCGATGAACCGATAGGACAAGTCATCTAGCAGCGCTGGGTGAGTCGGCAATTCCCCCTGACGGCCAAAGTCGCTAGGGGTGTCGACCAGTCCTCGACCGAAATGATGCTTCCAAACACGGTTGACCATGACGCGTGCAACAAGATCCTTGGACTCCGAAGTTAGCGCGTGGGCCAGTCCCATCCGCCCACTTCCGCCGTTCCATGCTTCGGAAGCAGTTTGAGGCTTGGCCAGCACCGAAATGAATCGACGCGGAACACTAGCCCCCAATTTATTGGGATTGCCTCGGATCTCGATCGCAGCATCCTTGAGCTCCGATTCAAAAACGATCTTGCTGCCATGGGCACCGCCATCGGCAGGACGCACTTCCAATCGAGCATCCTTCACGCCAGGGGTTAATAGGGAATCGTAACCGACAACCGATTTGGCCTGCTGGATCTTGTCTCTGAGCTCCTGGGCCTTGGCCATGTCCTCTTGTTTATCGCTCTTGGCGACTTTTTGAAGCTCTGCGTCCAAGCTCTTGACCGACTTGCGCGCCTGGACCACTTGCTCAGCGTCGACCCCTTCGGCCAGTGCCACGTCGGACGCTTTGGTATTGGACAGGACTCCGGCCATCGCGTAGTAGTCGAGATTGGTCAGCGGATCGTACTTGTGATCATGGCACCTGGCACACGCTAGATTCAATCCAAGAAACGTGCTGGAAATCGTATGGACACGCTCTTCGACTTCATCCGATACAATCGACTTGATGATCTCCACGGGCAATTGCAGTTCTTTCCAATACGAGGGGCTCATCCCCAAAAATCCCAAAGCCGCTCGGTCGACCGACGGTGTCCCTGGAATCTGATCCGCAGCCAACTGCAAGAGGATAAACTGATCGTAAGGCACGTCTCGATTCAGCGCATCGATGACCCAATCGCGATAAGGATACGTCGGACCGATCGTCTCGGCCCACTCCTCCATCGTATCGCAGTAGCGAACCAGATCGAGCCAATAACGCCCCCAACGCTCCCCATACTCGGGTGAAGCTAGAAACTCATCGACTCGGCGTTGATAAGCATCCGGTTGGAGATCGGATTCGAAATCCTCGACCTCTTGGACTGTCGGCAATAGTCCAAGCAGATCCATCTTTAGCCTACGCAGTAAAGTCCTCCGGTCTGCAGATGGGGCAGGGGAGATCCCCAGCTCTTTTAGCTTGCTCAGTATGACCGTATCGGTGCGATTTGCGACAAAGGAAGACTCGGCGATGATCTCTCCTAAATCAAAAAATTCGCTACGCAACAACTGGGTCGGCAGAAACGACCAGTGCGTTCTTCCAGCTTCGATATCGACTGACTTTTGAATTTTCGCCGTTTGCTCCGACTTGGGCATCGACGCACCGCTTCGGACCCAAGCTTCGAACTTGCCGACCACTTCGTCGGGAAGTTTGCCCGAAGGGGGCATCGCGGTTGAGGGATCTTTATAACGGATGGCTTGGAGAATCAAACTCTCATCGGGTTTGCTTGACAACAAACTGGGCCCACTATCGCCACCGGCCATGATCCAATCCGGGGAATCAAGCCTGAGTCCACCTTGAAGCGGCTTGGACTGCTCAGAATGGCACTCGTAGCAATGCTCTGCCAAAAGCGGCCGGATATGCTGCTCGAAATCGATCGACTCTGGAGGGGTTTGACCGGCAACGGGCAGGCACAGCCAAACCATCGATAGCCAAAAACACAGGCAATTTCTCATTCAAATCTCCTGTTGGGGGGGAGATCTAATGTAGCCCCCCGCATCGATGAAATCAACCACGCAAAGAATTGGGACGGTAAAGAATCAGGGCGGTGGTTTTGAGCTCCATTGTGTTTTGAGAGCACTGAGGGCCGGATTACAATACTTTGTGGGGATATATCTTTTCTAAGGGGCAAATCATGCTGGGTATTTCGTACTTCAAAGGCCAACCAAGCGATTACATCATCAAGTATTCGGGGAGCCGTAAATCGCGAGCTGGCCAGGGCCTATCGTTCTTCTATTTGCGGTTTAATACCCAAATCGTTGCCGTGCCTACCCAAAGCATGGATTGCCCCTTTGTTTTCAGCGAGATTAGCCGAGACTATCAGATCGTTAGCGTTCAAGGTCAGCTGACTTATCGAATTGCCAACCCCGAAAGCGCAGCGGAACTTCTAAATCTATCTATCGACGCCAAATCAGGTGCTTATAAAACAGAGGACCTTCGGGTTCTAAGCCAGAGAATCGTTAATACCCTACAAATCGCAACCCACGAGGAGATTGAGAAGCGCACCATGGAGGAATGCATCCGCGATGCGCAATCGATCTCTGCTGCCGTCGCCCAGCGGTTGGCCAACGACCCAACGGTGAAATCCTTCGGTGTCGAGGTGTTGGGAGTTTTCATTCTCGCGATCAAGCCTACTCCCGAAATGTCCAAAGCACTGGAAGCGGAATTCCGAGAACAACTGCTTCGCCGAGCCGATGAAGCGATCATGGCCAGGCGGGCAAGCGCCGTAGACGATGAGCGCAAGATCCGCGAAAAAGAACTCGAAAGCGATGCAGCACTGGAAAAGGGACGTTCGGAACTGATCGCTCTCCAAGGTGCCAACATGCTTCGCGAAGCAGAGAACCGAGGTAAAGCTGTCGAAGTCGAATCGGCATCCAAAGCCAAAGCGCTTTCGCAAGAACTAGCCGCTTTGGGCGGCATCGATCCAAAACTGCTGCTGGCCGAATCGATGCGGGTCCTGGGACTCAACGCCGATAAAGTCGGACAATTGAATATCACCTCTGAGATTCTTGCGGGACTACTCAATCCCCCAAGCCCAGCTACCCCCACCGACAACTCCTCGTATAGCGATCGCTAAATCCATCGGGTAACATGCCAGAGCTATCGTTCGACAAGATCGTCATTGTCACTCGAAAAACCGCTTTAGAAGAGCTCATCGAAAAACACAATTCGGAGGCTCAAGCCAGGTTCTACATCGAACGACTAGGAGACTCTTTCGACAACTACACCAGTTCTCACAAAGCATTTCACTCATCGCTAGATACTCTAAACCGATCGCTACCGGACATCCGTTGCCAATGGATCGATCGCTCGTTTCTAGCAAACTTTCTCTTTGGCCCAAAAGACCTTGTCGTAGTCCTCGGCCAAGACGGACTTGTGGTCAACACCGCCAAATACCTTGCAGATCAACCCTTGGTGGCCTTCAATCCCGATCCAACTCGCATCGATGGCATCTTGCTTCCCTTTTCTGTGCACCAATCCAAAGAGATCCTCAAAAGGGTCGTAACGGGCAACTATCAGATCGATCGACTAACGATGGCCCAAGCTTCGCTCAACAATGGCCAAACGATCTACGCCCTGAACGATCTGTTTATCGGATATGCTTCCCACGCATCAGCAAGATACCGGATCGCCCAAGGCGACGTCATAGAGAACCAATCCTCAAGCGGGATCATCGTATCGACCGGTGCAGGATCCACCGGGTGGCTTAGATCGATCCTGACCGGATCGGCAGCGATTGTCGAAGCCCGCGAGGAGTGCCAACTCTTGAGTAAAACAAGAGACGACTATCGATTCGATTACTCGACCGAAGCCCTAGCTTTTTTTGTAAGGGAACCCTTCATCAGCCGTTCATCCCAAGCCAACTTGGTTACTGGCTTGATCCGAAAGGACCTTCCGCTGCTTGTGACTTCACAAATGCCCACCGGTGGAGTGATCTTTAGCGATGGTGTCGAACAGGACTTCCTAGCCTTCGACAGTGGCACCACGGCAACCATCAACATCGCCGACCGGAAACTCAACCTAGTGGTTGACTAACCGTTTTAACCATCAAGCGTTGTTGGAGTCAATCCACGCACACTCCCAAGCAAGTGACGATACTTGGTGCTTAAATGGTTCAGCCACAATCCGAAGTAGACGTTCAAAATAAATGACAGGACCAAAAAGAAGGGGACTAGGGAGCCCCGAGGCGAGGTGCTGGCCAGTTCTAGTTCGCGCTGCTGCGTACTAGGTAGGGTCAACACCGGCGGGCTTACCGTCGAGGGCAACGGACGTGCACCTGCTTGCTGAATCGGCAAAACTGGATTGCTGGGCAGGGGATTGTGGGCTACTTGGTTGGTATAGCCACCATGCCCGTATCCATTTTGAGCATAACCATTTTGGACATAGCCCCCCTGAGGCTGACCATACGAGGCGTAGTTGTCGGTTGGCAATACATAACCACCCTGAGGTGCATTCGGATTGCTTGCCAAATGCGGTATCGAATTGTAATTTCCATTGTTGGGATAAACGCCCTGCTGGGGCGATGTCGCTGAACTGCTATAAGTCACATTGCCTTGGCTGGTCGTCGTGGTGGTGTTTGCAAGACCACTCTTTCCAAATGGGTTCAGCGTCGAAGGCACCGTACGTGGCATCGGAGCAAAACCATCACTGCCATAGGCACTTGGCGCTGGAGCACTGTACGCGGACGTACCGGAGGCCGTCGAAGCCCCCGCCAAAGGAGCACCGGTGGGAACAGTCTGGTTTGGAATCGGTGTTGAAACGACCGTTGGACCGCTAGGTAACACGGGATTTGGTACTGCTGGCAGATTCAATCCAGGTACCACGGGCAATTGAGTGGTCCCCGAAGTCGGAACAATCTCAGTTGCAGTTCGATCGGCAGATCGCGGCGAATCGATACTTACCGGGGACCGGCGATCCAAGTTCGAGATCAACGGAGCGTTCGTCATGCTACTGCTCGTGCTATTGTTGAGCGTGGGCAATCGCTCCAATTCGGACTCCGGTGGACTTTGTTCGACCGAACCGCTACCGACACGTACAATCACCTTTTGAACGCGCCCCTGAAGGCCTTTGGGGATGAGGCTCTCTAACTCCATCGATCTGCCTCCGGCAGCGAATTGCGCGATCGATTCGGGAGCCAACTGGATGACCATGTACATCGACTGATCCACCGGATCTGTCCCCCATCCGATTTTGCACTCTGGTGCCACCAACGGTACTTGCTGAGGCTCCATGTTGCTTGAGACCATCAATGGCTTGGGCAATAACTCGTTCTTGGGTGCAGGAAGTAGCTCATCGGGCTGAGTGAAAGCCAGCAGCAGGATCATCCATAATCCGGTCATGACCGTTACCTTGGACCAATGGTCCGGTCAGTACATACAAAGGAGCGATCCGTCCGATGGATCGCGTTCTGATGGATAATAGAGAATCGAGGGGGTTGAAGTAAAGACGGAACCTAGGGAAGACTGGGAAAAGAAAGCGTTGAAAACTTCAAACGGATGCTCCAAAACCAGACCCAAGATTCAAACAAAAAACCGGGCTTGAGTCAACAAGCCCGGTCTTAAACTCGTTAGATAACGTGTTCGACGTGGAGACTACTCGATGCTAGCAGCATCCCAGAGGTCTCCAGCATCCTTGGTTCCCATTGCACCCCACGCACCGTAAGGGCTTGGGAGGTTGGAGCGAGCACCGTCGATACCCAGTGGGGGATCTCGACCGGCGTCACCGGCATCAACCGAGTTAGGAATGAATCGAACGTTGTTGTCGCCGAAGCAAACGTGTGCACCTGCACCGTGGTAGCTACTTGCGGAGAAGATACCCCAGTCCCAGTCACCGCCACCTGCGTTACAGGAAGCACGGTTTGGAGGGAGAATCGTGGTGAAACCGCTGAAGGATGGGTGACCATCGCCCCAACGGATACCGCGCCAGTGACCACCCAAAGATCCGTTGACGTAACGGTCACCTTGAGCGGTGTTGCGGCAGGTCAGAACCCCGGTACCGGTGTTCATGCTGCCGACGTTGACAACCATACCACCTTGGATACGGAACTTACCAGCACCCCAACCGAGGTTTTGGCTAGGAGTGGTTCCGACTTCGCCGAGAATCGCGGTGTACGCCAGACCGTCGGTAGCTTCTGCCATCCGGCGTTGGTAACGTCCTTGGAACATACCGCGGTTTGCGGCTGGGTGCCACGCAGCGTGGTTATCTTGGGTCGTATCGCCGTAGCACATCACGTAGTTGGTACGTGCAGCACCGTCGTCGAACCAGTTGGCATCAGGGTTCATCCTACCTGGATCCGATGGGCATCGCAGGTTGGCGACTTGAGTACGCCATGGGAGATAATTACCGCCAGGTCCCATATCCCAAGGCCACAACCAGGCGTTGATCGTCGTGCCATTGGTTGGGTGACGATAAGGGATCGTGAACAGCTGGGTGTACAATTGTTGCTGTTCCATGTAAGGAAGAGCCATCAATGTACCGGACCAGCGGTTGATACCAACACGACCGACGTTGGCGTCTTGGTCAGTACCGGTTCCTCCGGGAGCAGGTCCACCCCATCCGGGAGGAAACTTCTTATAAGCCGACTCGTAATTCAAAAACGCCAAACCAACTTGGCGAATGTTGTTACCGCAAGACATACGTCGAGCGGCTTCCCGTGCGGCCTGAACCGCCGGCAGCAACAAGCCCACGAGAATCCCGATGATCGCGATGACCACCAAGAGTTCCACGAGCGTGAAGCCATGGACATTCCTACGCTTCATGAAAAAACCCCTTAAAAAATGGAGAACTTAAAAAAACTCCGCCACCAAAACGTGGCTATCAACCGTAAAGTTTTAACTTGTCCCCTCTTCCCGGACAAGACTCGAGGTTGTTAACCGGTAGAATTTCGGGAAAATTTGGTCAAATCTTGAGGATTTCCGACCCAACCAGCCCACTTAAGGGGGGCGATTCTCGCGTTATCGAGAAAAATCCGCAGCGTCCCCAAGTCCCAGTCGGCTAAATTATCGACTCCTGGCATTCGACCAATCCATCCCTTTCTACCTTACTTTAGGATGGAAATTCCTCCGCTGAGTTCCGTAGTTGAAATTCGAATTGGACGAAACAGCCCTCCTGCCCCCTGCCAGTCTTCCACACGCATCGCAATACTCAACGTTTCGCCCGCTTTGACTTGCTCCGCAACCAAGAAGCTCACCCTCTGCTCAAAAGCCGTCAGCCGGCGCTTTGGATCGCCAGCCGAGCCGACAAGCCGACCGTCGACATAAGCCTCAAAGTAATCGTCCGCCCCGTCGACCTGCAGATATAGCTGGCCCGTTGGCCAATCGCTTGGAAGCTGGATTTGAGTTCGATACCAAGCCCATCCGTCGAGCCCTGGATAACCTTGGGCCTCCCAATGCTTACCGATCGCGATCTGCTTCCACTGTCCTTGTTCAGATCGATCCAATTCGGCCTGCTGCCAACCAAGCTTCAGGCCTTGATCGGTAGGATCTGGTCGAAAATCCCACATCCGATCGCTCAAGCTGTAGATCCTCTCTCGAAGCTTATCGCGGACCCCTTGCAAGCTTTGTGCCTTCATCGGCCTGAGCGAATCGATGTCCATGAACTCGATCGCATCCAAGCACTCCGCAAAGATCATCGATCCGGCCGGACTTGGTCCCTGACCACTATGCATTGCATTGGCATTCATTGCATTGACGAACATCACGCCTCGTCCAACCTTGCTTGCAAATACCAAACCATGGGTCTTGACCTTTGCGATGTCATGATTGTCCCACAGCATCACCAAAGGATTCATCTCTGCTAGCCAATGAACATCGGGCACCACCGGACCGGCAAGATCAAAATGCTGCAACTCGACGATCATGCGCCGTAAACGATCCCAAGACCCATGACTGCTGACGATCGGGCCTCCGCGCAAAAACCATTGGTCGCTGATCGGCAAACTACCTTTTTGACCATCGGGCATTAGCATCAACCTCCCTCCTTGCTCCATCCAATCGATGAGCGATTCTTCAAGCCTCTGCGCTACGCAAATGGATCCCTGAGGCATTGCTTCGGCTCGCCGATGGTCCAGGACCCGTCGGCCTGCGGAGTTGGCCATCGCATGAATGTTCGCACTAGTCGTATCGGAACAGGAATCGTGCACAAGCAACTCACGGCGTCCGATTCGATTTTCTCCTTGTTGGTCTCTGCGCTGGATCTGCCAGAAATCCCACTGATTGCTGCAGATTACCTGCGGACCCTTTGCTTGTGTCTCCTGGACGATTTCCACACGCAGTGTCCAAGCAACTGCTCGGGGATCTTTTGCAATACCCTCACCTTGAAGCGCCCTGGGAAGTGGTTCATTGAGTTCGAGCACCTGCAATGGCCCGCCTGGCTGAGCAGGATTTTGCGGCCCTAGCGACCTTAAATCCAATCGCTTTTGGCCTGTGATCGACTGGGCCCCATGGACCCACTGCCATCGCACCCAAACATCCGATGTGTTTGCCTTTTGGTGCGAATCCTCCGACGGGTCGATCAGACTCACCCCGAGCACCTGCACTCCAAAAGGCTCGTCGGCCCAAAAACTGCGGCGATCCCGATCCGTTTTCACCACCAGCATTCGATCTTGATGCCACTCCCACTGACTCTTCGCCCACTTGGGCTGCCCCGCAAAATCCATGAGGCCCATCGAAGCAAACGGAAAATCTCGAATGACCGAGACCACATATCCCGCATCTGGCAACTCGCGATGCAAAGTCTCGATTTGATATTTACGCATCAACATCGCATAGCGCTGGGAGTCTTCGGCAAGTCGAGCTACCGCGTCTTGCCCCATATCCAGCGCACGGGCCGCAGCCCACTTGGATGCATCGCGATACGACAGCGGAAACCAGAACGGATCCATCGACGTTTCGGAATCTTCACCACGCTTGACTGCCTGCAAGGCGGCTTGCGGGCCAACCGGAGCGAGGGGATCCAAACTGCCAGGAACCAGCCATGTGTCTGCCGCGATCGCTTCGCCCAGCACCAGTGGCTTAACTCCATGCTCGTCGATGTACTGCTTGAGCCTACTGAGTGTGGGCACCCAGGTATGGTTGTTTCCATAAGGGTGATCGTCATAAAAATCATGGATGCGATTCCATTGGATCCAACTGCTATCGTCTTCAACGATCGAGCCGGGAATCCGCTCATGACAACGATCATAGAGCTTGCGAATCACCTCCAAATCGGCACTTGGACCGGTTTCGCACGTCAGGCTTCTTAAGATCACCGAGGGGTGATTGCGATCGTAGCAAAAGAACTCGTCGAACTCTCGCTCAAGCGTTGGCAATGCCTCCTTGGTCCATGCCGAATGCCACGTCGGATACTCGATCCACACAAGCACTCCCATCTGGTCGGCCATCTGCAGATACTCTTTGGGCGGAACCCAAAGACAGAACTTCATCATATTGAATCCATAGTCTTTGACGAGCTGCAACTCTCGTTGCCAATGCTCTGGATCCAAACTCGGTGCGGTGCTCGGTGGAGCATACCCCCAATTCAATATCCCCCGGACCCTCAGCGGTCTACCGTTAAGCAGCATCCTGGACCCATCGACCCTGATTTCACGAAACGCGCTTTGTGTGCTCACCCAATCGAGCCAATGCGAATCAGCCCGTCGCTCCAGGCCGATCTGAACTTCATAAAGTTCCGGAGTCTCCGGACTCCAAAGCGCAGGCGCAGGAACTTCGATCGCCCCGCTTGCAACCAATCTGCCACTTTCGGCAAGCTGCATGACTTGCTCATGACTCAAGTCGATCCAATGCTCAGTCCAGGGCAAGTCCCCAGCAGCCCCACGTTTTTTAAGTCGATACCTCAAACAGATCCGGAGCTTGCTTGTAGCATCGAAGCTGGCGGAATCGGTGCCCATGGGGATCTGGTACTGCATGCTGCCCGCAGAGACTTGCCCCCAGAGAAACAACTCCTTAGTGTCGATCCAAACATCGCTTCGCCATTGCGATTGGACCCCTTGCCAAATCCCTCCGAAATGTTGGGCAAACACGGGCAGGAACCCTTGGGAATTATGCCCCACCAACTCATCGACACGAACGACCAACTCGCATTGACCAGGCGACGCCTTGAGCACGCCTTCGGTAATGTCGCATTCAAACGGGGTCCAGCCCCCTAGATGCTCGGCGACCTTTTTGCCGTCGCAAAACACCGTCGCATGGGTCGCGACCCCATGAAAAACAAGAACTAGCCGTTTGCCCGCCGACTTTTCCTGGCTGGGCAAGAAACAGGAAATCCGCTTTCGATACCAACCAATGCCGTTGAACCCCACCCCTTGATGGGCTTCGAATGGACTGGGAACTTGGACCGAAACCCACGTGTCTGAGCCTTCGGCACGAAACTCCCACCCCAAATGGATCCGATCCTGGTCCAACTCAGCGGCCTCCAGAGGTACCCTGCGGATGTCTGACCGTGCGGGCAGTTCCTGACCGATCAAATGAGTTGAATTACTCAGCAAGATGACGCCCAAAGCGATGACGATACCAACGATGCAGCCAAATGTAGTTTTCATAAACAAAGGTTTCGGAGGTTTATTTGTTCGCAGGAACCGTCTAAACTGTTGACCGTCTTGCCGTTGGGTCTCATTGTGGCAAGCGTCGCTGTAGATGAACAGCAATACGACCCATTTTCTCCGTCGACAAATCTCCCTTTCTGTTTTTCCTACGAGGCCTGTTAGAATGACTTATCGCTTTTGGAAATCCTCCCTAGCCATCGCCCTGCTTCTGAGCACCTCTGCTCACATCGCTGTGGTCGCCCAAGACACAACGGCCAAACCTGCCGACGCTCAAGCGGTTGCAAAGCCGGTATCCCCCGAACAACTGGCCCTTGAAACAGAAGCGGTCAAAGCTGCCAAGCAACTTTCTGATGCGTTTAACGCTGGAAACGCCGACGCCGTGGCCGGCGTTTTTCTACCCGACGGAGAGCTGATCGACGATTCGGGCACGGTCCACTTAGGACACACTGAAATCAAAGCCCTCGTCAAAGCCTTCCAAGAGGCTTATCCGGGTGCAAAGACCGACGCCCAAGTCGAGTCGGTCCGCGGTGTTGCTGGACTGGTGCTCGTCGATGGAACTCGAGTGATCACCGACAAAGACGGCAAGGGGCTCTCGGTCCTACGCTTTGCAACCATTTGGAAGAAAACCGAAGCGGGGCTCAAGCTCGCGTCGCTTCGCGATGTCAGTGAACCATTGCCTCCAACTCCGCACGAAGCCCTCGAAGGTCTGGCATGGATCGTCGGCGAATGGATTAACGAATCAGGCGACTCCAAAGTCCTTCTGAACTACCGTTGGGACGAGACAGGTAACTTCATCGTCGGTGATATCAACGTCACCAGCGGCGAACAAATCATCATGAAGAGCTTCCAAAGGATCGCTTGGGATGCCAGCCAAGGCAAATACCGATCTTGGACATTTGATTCTGACGGAGGATTTGGAGAAGGCGTATGGACCGCAACTCCCAACGGTCTTGTCATGCAAAACAGCGCCGTAGGTCCCGATGGAATGCGTGGAACCGCGACTGTCAAATTGGTATCTGATAGCAAGGATCGGTTCACTTTTCAGGGCATTCACCGCATGAGCGAAGGAGTCGAAGCTCCGGATTACCAGTACACCGTGGTGCGTAAACCACCGGTGGCCAAGTAATCCCTGCGGGTCGATTCCAAGAACCCAACAAGGATTTATCCAGAAACTATTTGCGAGCGCGTAGTCCCCAGCAGATGAAGCTCGAATAATCGTTGGAACTTGTTCAAGACATCGGCTTGTTCAAGTCATCGCGCTGTCCGAATCAGATTTGTAAAAGGTCAAAGAAATAATGAAGCGTACCCAGTGGATGATGCGTTGGTTGTGCCCAGCCGCGTTGGCGATCGGTTGGATCGGTTTTGTAGGCCCCATCGATGATGCTGCCGCCCAAGGTCGAGGTGGCATGCGCGGCGGCGGAGGCGCTGGTGCTGGTCGCGGAGGCGCTGGCTTCAGCGGCGGCGGGGCTCGCCCCAGCATGCCCAACATGGGTGGCATGTCGCGGCCCTCGATGCCGATGTCCAGACCAGCTCCCCAAATGCCGATGAATCGACCCTCGCTGGGCAACTCGATGCCCCAAGCTCGACCGGCCGGCCCATCAAACCTGCCTGGCAACATCAGCCGCCCAAGTGGCAATATCGGTGGAATGCCAAGCGGCATGTCCCGGCCAATGCCTGGCAACGTTCAGCGGCCAAGCACCGGCGGTAGCATCGGAGCCAATCGCCCAAGCCTCGGGGGCGGCGCTCCGACGACCCGTCCAGCTCCAGGGGGAATTTCTAACATCACCCCACCTTCGAACCTGACTCGTCCTGCTCCTGGCAACCTCGGAGGCCAATCCCCTTCGACTCGCCCCAACGTTAAACTTCCCACCTCCCCAGGATCGCTGACGCGTCCCGCACCCGGCGGTATCGGTTCTGGAAACGGCATCGGTTCAGGAAATGGTCCTGGCTCCATCGGCTCTGGAAATCGCCCCACCACCAGACCAGCTCCCCTGCCAGGCAACAGCGGTCCTTCCCTAGGTGGACTTAGCCGTCCGCCCAATCAAGGCGGCATCGGTTCGACCCGTCCGGCTCCCCTGCCTGGAATCGGTGGACCTGGTGGTCAACCCACCACCAAACCAGCTCCAGGCTTCGATGGCAACCGACCAAACATTGGCGGTGGTAATCGCCCTGACATCGGCGGCGGTGGAAACAGGCCCAACTTCGACGGCAATCGGCCTAATTTTGGCGGCGGCAACCGTCCCAACGACGGCTCCGGTCTGACGACACGTCCTCAGACCAAACCCAACCGACCAAGTCTCGGTGGTAGCGGTAACCGTCCGGGCGGCATCCAAACCCTCCCCGGAGTGGTCGATAACAACCGTCCCGGTGGCGGCAGCTGGAATCGACCAGACTGGAACGGCAACAACAACTGGGGCAACGGCAACAACAACTGGGGCAACGGTAACTGGGGCAATTGGGGCAATAACAACAACCGCCCCAACTGGAACAACGGCAATACCAACGTCAACATCAACAACAATAACTTCAACAACTTCAACAATAACAACAACTGGTTCGACAACGGCTACAACCGTCCCTTCTGGGATCGACCAGGCTACAACAACAATTACAACAACTGGGGTAACAACTGGGGTTATCGCCCCAACTACAATTGGAACAACGGTTGGCATGACCACTGCGTTCACCCTCATTACCATGGTTGGTACAACGGTTGTTGGTCGGGTTACTGGGGTAGTTCTTGGTACTCGCCTATCGTTTGGGGAGGCATCGGTTGGGGACTTGGCTCGCTGTCGACCAGCTATTTCAACACTGGCTACGCGACGTACAGCAACCCCTACTATGTGGCTCCAGCCGTCGGGACCACGACCGTCGCTAGCTCGATCCCTTACGATTACTCTCAGCCTGTCGTAGTCAACAACTACATCACTGCGGAGTCCCAAGGTTCGACAGCAACGTCCACTTCCTCTCCGACAACGAATGCGAACCCGACATCCAATGCCAACATCGAAGCTTCCTTCGGGGATTTCGACAAAGGTCTCGCGTCGTTCAAAGAGGGGAACTACCAAGCTTCTTTGAATTCGTTCAATTCCGCTTTGTCGAAAAACTCAGGCGACCCTGTGGTCCACGAAGTCCGAGCGTTGTCCTTGTTCGCACTGGGTGACTACACCAGTGCCGCGGTGGCTCTGAACTCGCTTCTTGCCGCTGCACCTGGCATGGACTGGACGACCATGAGCAGCCTTTACGGAAACAGCGATGATTACACCGCTCAGCTTCGTAAGCTCGAAGAGTACTGCAAAGCCAACCCGAAGAACCCCGCCTCGGCGTTCGTGCTGGCTTATCACTACCTGGTCATCGGCCAAAAAGACTCCGCCATCCGAGCTTTGAAAGTCGTGGTGGAAAATCAGCCCAAGGACGTAACGGCCAAGCGGATGCTCGAAGCCCTCGATCCAAAGCCGATCGAAGCCAAGACTGCCGAGCCCAAAGTCGAAGGGCAACCTCAAGCCGAGGAGCTTGCTAAACCTGCTCCAGAAGTCGACTTGGTTGGAAAATGGCAAGCCGTAGCCGGATCGACGACGATCGAACTATCGATCACCGAAGAGTCCACCTTCAACTGGAAAGCCACCGAGTCGGGTAAACCAGCCGTTGAGCTTTCAGGGGATTTTGGTACCAACGGCACGGCAGTTCAGATGGAAACTCCGGACAAAGGATCCTTGGGTGGTACGGTCAAGAGCCTCAATGCCGACGAATGGATCTTGAATCCTCCAGGAGCCACCGACGATACAGCAGGTCTGAAGTTCAAACGAGTCAAATAGCTAAAAAGCTTATTGTTAGCTCTATCGAAAAGGTCCTGTGAGCACGATCTCACAGGACCTTTTTTCGTTGGATTGGATGAAGTCTTTTTGAAACACAGAGACACAGAGAGTCACAGAGGGCACAGAGTCTTGAGAACCTCTCTCTTCCGCTCTGTGCCCTTTGCGTCTCTGTGTTTTAAATCTTTGAATCTGTTTGAAAACCAGCTCAACGAGTGGAAGAGCTTCGAGTACGAGCAGGAGAACCAGCGTGAAGATTGCCAGTAGCGTATAATCCTACTCTCAATCATTCCTCGTAGAGCCGACTAGCCAACCCAAACCATTTGAATCCAACATGCTTGATCGAAACGTAAACCTTCAGCTTGTCGAGGAATATGTCGCAAGCGACAGTTTGAAACGCCACATGCTGGCCGTCGAAGCGGCTATGAGGGCGTACGCTTTGCGTTTAAGCCAAGACGTCGAGCTTTGGGGAACCGTTGGTCTGCTCCATGACTTCGATTACGAAAAGTGGCCGAATCCGCCAGACCATCCATTGCAAGGCAGCGTGATTCTCAGAGAGCGAGGGTACTCTGAAGAAATCATTCGGGCGATTTTGTCCCACGCCGATTACTTGAGCGACCAGTATCCCCGCCAATCCCCCTTGGAACATGGCCTTTATGCTTGCGACGAGTTATGCGGATTTCTGACCGCATGTGCTATGGTCCGACCGCAGCGGCTCGAAGGCTTGAGTGCTTCGAGCGTCCGCAAGAAACTAAAAAACCTCAGTTTTGCCGCCGCTGTGAATCGCGAGGATATCACCCGTGGTGCCAAAGCCTTTGGAGTCGATCTGGATGAGCATATCGAGTTCTGCGCACTTGCAATGCACGATGCAAAGATCCTCTAAACTCC
>JAGWZB010000379.1 GCA_018969045.1 Planctomycetota bacterium
GAGAAACTCATCCTGACCATCCTTGAGGCTGATACTATTGACGATCGCTTTTCCTTGGACATTCTGCAATCCTGCCAGCAGAACTTCCCATTTCGAGGAGTCGATCATCACGGGTACCGCTGCGACAATCGAATCGCCTGCGATGAGCCTGAGATATCTTGTCATCGCCTCTGCGCCATCGAGTAGGGCGTCATCCATATTGATATCGATGATCGTCGCACCGTTCTGGACTTGTTGCCTAGCGACCTCGACCGCTTCTTCGAACTTGTCGTTTCGAATCAAATTCGCAAAGGCCTTCGAGCCTGTAACATTGGTCCGTTCACCGACCATGGTGAATTGAGTTTCCGGTCGTAACGTGGTGGCCTGTTGGCCGCTCAGCCTGGTCCAGACGATCGGTTCAGGAGGACGCCTAGCTGGGATTCCCTGGATGCGTTGAGAAATCGCGCGAATATGATCCGGAGTCGATCCGCAGCAACCACCGACGATATTGAGCCAGCCGTTACGCGCAAAATCCTCGATGTAATCTGCCATTCCAGAAGGGCTCAGGTCGTAACCTCCAAAGTCGTTCGGGAGCCCTGCATTAGGGTGGCATGAAATCGGAGCATCCGAAACTTTGGCAAGCTCCTCGATATGGGGACGCATAATATCAGGTCCCATCGCGCAGTTCATCCCAACGCTTAGCATCGGAAAATGACTTACCGAATTCCAAAAAGCCTCTACGGTTTGTGCGCTGACAAACGTTCGTCCCCCAGTGCCAAACGTCGCGCTGATCATCACAGGAATACGCCGCCCAGATTCAGCGAAGTATTCTGCAATTGCGTACAAGCAGGATTTGAGATTGAGCGTATCGATTGCGGTCTCTGGCAATAGAATATCTGCTCCAGCTTCCACCAAATGCGCTACCTGCTCTTTGTAGCTAGCCATCATCTCCAAGAAGTTTACGTCTCGATTGGCTGCGTCGTCGACCTTGGTGCTAATCGCTAATTGCTTGGTGGTCGGCCCGATACTACCGGCTACATAACAGCGTCGCGAAGGGTCCTTTTTCCGGATACGGTCGACCGCTTTTCGGGCGCAGTCAACAGCGGCGTAGTTTAAGTCGCGAACCAGTTGATTCGGTAGTTCGAATTCCCCCATGCCTATCGGAGAAGCACCGAAGGAATTGGTTTCGATGATATCTGCACCGGCTTGGAGATATTCGAAGTGAATGTCCGAGATAGCATCCGGTCGGGTTAAACACAGAACATCGCTGAAACGAACCAGGTCCTTGTGATGATTCTCGAACTGCTTTCCTCGAACGGCAGCTTCGTCGAAATTGAGTTTCTGGATCATGGTTCCCATCGCTCCATCGAGAATATGGATGCGCTGGCGGATCAGGTGGAATAGATCGTTGCTCATTGTTTTTTGGATAATGTCCAATTATGAAAAAAGGCTGACGGATATTCCCCGCCAGCCGAGTGATTTGATAGTCGTTGCATAGTAAACCGCAAACCGGTGAAACTATTCTCCAAACGAGGGCTTCTCCGCCTTGGCCTTGGTTCGATCGTTCTTTCCGACGAATTCCAAAATGGCTCGAGTACCCGCATCGCCAACGCGTGGCTTGGCAAGCCTGAGGATTCGGGTGTATCCGCCTGCTCGATCGGTAAACCGAGGAGCAACCTTGTCGAACAAAACTCGTACTGCTTGTTTGTCCTTGAGGATCGAAAGCACTTTTCTGCGAGCGTTCACGCCGGGGGCTTTGGCATCGCACCATTTCTGCCACGATTCACTTTTCCTCCAAGCTTTCCAAGCGTCGGATCCACGCTCGGCGGTGGTTGCAAAGGCATCGGCGGATGCTTCAGCGGCCAACCCCTTCTTGGCGATCGTGATGCATTTCTCCACGATAGGTCGAATTTCCTTGGCCTTCTCCAACGTGGTGACAATCCGACCAGGAACCTTGGGCTTGTTGGCGTCTAAATCACTGAAATCGCGTTCGGTTAGGAAAATGGCCGAAGCCAAGTTGCTGAACAACGCCTTACGGTGCGAGGGGCTGCGGCCTAAAACGCGGCCTTTCCTTAAGTGCCTCATGATCAGATCTCAATTTTCAGTAGGATTTTAGGAATGAATGTCTTTGAGCAAAAGCGTTCTTCACAGATCGCTCTATTGGCAATACTGGGGGCCTATCGGATCGATGAAGGAACTCGCATGCCAAGGTGCAGACCAAAGCCCGAGAGCTTCTCTCTTACTTCGGTCAAGGTGGTTTCGCCGAAGTTACGAACTTCAAGCAATTGGTCTTCGGTTCGTTGCACGAGGTCTCGAACGTAGCGAATGCCTTCGCTTTCGAGGCAGTTGTTGGCTCGAACGGACAACTTCAGTTCAGACACCAGCATGTTCAGCTTGGCTTCGAACTGAGCCTCTGGACTCCCTGGCCCGCCTCGCGCCACGGCATGAACCTGACGCCCCAATTCACCCGATTGCACAAATGGATTCAGGTGCTTTCGAAGGATCTTGGCTCCTTCGACCATGGCAAGTTCGGGTTGAAGCGAACCGTCGGTCCAGATTTCAATGACCAAACGATCGTAATTGGTCTTTTGTCCGACGCGGGTCTCTTCGACCGTGTATCGAACTCGAACCACTGGGCTGAAAGCAGCGTCGACGGGGATGATCCCAATCTCGTGCTCTCCGGTGTTTTGTTCGGATGCAGGCAAGTACCCGCGACCGTTCTCGACAACCATTTCCATCATGAATTCGGTATCGCCGGTCAACGTAGCGATGACGTGATCCTTGTTGATGATCTCGACATCCGAGTCGGTTTGAACGTCGGCACCTGTGATTGGACCGGCTTTTGAGCGAAGAACCGTCAGAACGCGGGTGTTGTCGCTGTGATTCTTGACGACCAAGGACTTTACGTTCAGAACGATCTCGGTGACATCTTCGAGCACATTGGGGATCGAGCTAAATTCGTGTTGGGCACCCCGGATCTTGATCTGGGTAATTGCACTGCCTTCAAGGCTGGACAAGAGCACTCGACGCAGGCTATTACCGATCGTGGCACCGAAACCGCGCTCGAAAGGTTCCGCTGTGAACTTGCCGTAAGTCGAAGTGAGCGTCGAACGCTCGACATTGACTTGGCTAGGAAGCTCAAGACCTCGCCATCTAACGTGCATTGTTGAATCTCCCGAAATAAATGACTCGAAACCGCATCCACTCTACCGACTTCCGACTACACGCGTCTTCGTTTGCGTGGACGGCAACCGTTGTGGGGAATGGGTGTTGTGTCTTCGATTTGCTTGACAGTAATCCCTGCAGCTTGCAGGGCAGTGATTGCAGATTCCCGACCAGACCCTGGACCTTTGACCCGGACTTCTATCTCCTTGACGCCAAACTTAGCTGCCTTTTCTGCAGCCTGTTGGGCGGCCATCTGACCAGCAAACGGAGTGCTTTTTCTGGAACCTTTGAAATTGCAAGTTCCTGCACTAGCCCAGCAAAGGGTATCTCCACGCGTGTCGGTGATCGTCACGTGCGTGTTGTTGAAGGTCGCTTTGATGAACGCGATCGCGCTGGTGACGTTCCTGCGTACCTTGCGACGTTTGTTGTTTGCGTCTTTATTAACTTGTTGCTTAGCCATAATTTGTAAAAAACCGAAACCCTACTGGCGATAAATGAACGAGTCTTGAGTCCGACCATTAGGCTGCATTAGGCAAAAATCGAACTGCAACCTGAACCGACTGTAACCTATATTCCCTGTGCCAACAACGCTGGCAATCCACACCCCTAGCAAGCCAGGAAGGTGTCCCAAGGACTACCGAAGGTCCTTGACCCCCTTCTTCCCTGCAACCGTCTTTCGGGGGCCTTTTCTGGTCCGGGCATTGGTCCGAGTTCTCTGACCGCGAACTGGCAAACCTAGCTTATGACGCATCCCCCGATAACACTTGATTTCTCGGAGCCGGTGAATCGACTGTCCGACTTGACGGCGAAGTGGACCTTCTACGGTGAAATCACGCTCGAGCAAACTCGCTAGACGACTCAATTCATCTTCGTCCAACTCCCGTGCCTTTTTGGCTGGGTTGATCTTGGTTTTCACGCACGCTTCCCGGGCAATCGAAGGTCCGACACCGTAGAGATACTGAAGCGAATAGACGACTTGCTTGTCGTTTGGAATATCAACACCCAGAAGACGCGGCATACCGGCCCACTCCTAAACCATTATCCAGTCACGATTTACGATAAAAACGAACACCTTAGCCAGAGTGTCTAGCGAGGCGAACCCATTCCGATGGATCAATCGAGCCCAAAAGTTTAACGAGAACCTCCTTATTCCCGCAAGGGTTAAT
>JAGWZB010000023.1 GCA_018969045.1 Planctomycetota bacterium
TCTGTAACGTCGTTGCTATCGTCACCGCAGGAAAGCTTAGAGCTTTCGGTTCGGTCGACGATGTCATGAGCAAACTATGCCCTCAGCGAAACTTTGAAATCCAAGTTGCAAGTGCTGAGCACATGCCCAGCGCCGAAAAACTCCTGCGAGACGTTTTGCTCGATACCGAACCACTCATCAGCAGCCCTGCTGAATTGATGCTCAGGTTTCCAACGGTCCGAAGCGAAGTGGAACTGGCCGAGCTTTTGCAAAAACTCGTAGCGGCCAAATTGCCCGTAACCCAATTCCGCGAACTGACCAGCGACCTTGAAGACGCCTTCCTATCAGTCGCCGGCAAAGAGTAACTTGTCGCTTTTATCGAAAGCTCCATCGCGTGAATCCTCAATCATTTTTCAGTAATCCGATCCTACGACGCGAGCTCATCGGCCGCTTGCGAAGTCCCAAAGCACTTATCGCAATTGCGATCGTGGCGATCGTCTCTTGCACGCTAGTTTTGATGCGATGGCCTCGGGAAGCGACCATTGACTTGGTCAGCCAAGGTTCCATCCAAGTCTTCCGACCGGTCGCTTATGCCATCGCCATCGCAATCATGATGCTTACTCCGGCGTTCCCTGCCACGGCCATCGTGTCTGAACGCAAGAAAGGGACCTTGGTCCTGATGCTCAACTCCCCTACCCCGCCCTGGGTTATTTACGTTGGCAAACTGCTTGCCAATGTCCTGCTGGGGGTGTTGCTGTTCTCGGTAAGTCTCCCTGCGATTTTCGCTTGCTATGCCATGGGCGGGATATCCATCGTCAACCATATCATCCCGCTGCTGCTGGTTTTCCTTGGAATGGCATTTCAGTACTCCGCTTTGGGGCTTTGGGTATCGAGCCGATCGCAATCGATCGATGCCGCCTTGAGGTGGACTTACAGTATTCTGCTGTTTCTGGTTGTGCTATCGATTGGTCCAAGCGTCCTGGTGGGAAAACTCTCTGGCATCGTTGCATGGATCTCTCAAGCTCTGACGACCTTGTCACCGATCCCTGCACTCCAACAGATCACAGGATCCCAAGGCCAGGCCAAGTCGATTGGTATTGGAACCGGATGGGTCGAGTACTTGATCATGTCGGCTCTGACCACCGTTGGACTTGCCATGGCGACCTTGTACAAACTGCACCCAACCATGATGGATCGAGCTAGGGATGCTGGAAAGGTGATCGAAGCCAAACAGTCCAGTTGGTTTCGTCGTCTTGCCTACTTGGTCGACCCAAACAGGCGCAAAGCCGGCATACCTTTTTGGCTCAATCCGATCATGGTCAAAGAGTTTCGAACTCGCAAGTTCGGGCGTTTGCACTGGTTGCTCAGATTGGTGGCCGCAGGTGCCATCGTTTCAATCCTCTTGACGGTGGTAGCCGCCACCGGGACTGTCAATTGGGGCGTCGATCGGATCGCATCGTCCATGGTGCTTATGCAAATCGGATTTCTATTGCTTTTAGGCCCGAGTTTGGGCGCCAACTTGATCGCCTCGGAAGTCGAAAGCGGGGGGTGGCAACTGATGCGAGCATCGCCAATTCCCGCATGGCGTATCTTGACCGGAAAGCTCATGAGCACGTTTTTGACCCTGCTGCTGCTGCTGCTTGCCACACTCCCTGGATATGTGATGATGAGCTATATCCAACCGGCCATTGGGGGCCAAGTCTCCAACGTGGTTGTCTCTCTACTGATTGCAACGGCAATGGTTACTATCCTGAGCGCTTGTGTCAGCGCGTATTCGAAAACGTCTGCTGCGGCTACGGCAGCCAGCTATGCAGTGCTTTTGATTCTCTTTGCCGGAACACTTCTGATTTGGCTAGGTCGCGGAAATCCTTTCGGTCCTGTGTTTGTTGAGCGGGCTTTGCTTTTGAATCCTGCTGCTACCGCGTTGGCCGAGATGAAAGCACCTGGCTTTGAAACGTTTCAGTTGATTCCTAACGGATGGTATGTAGGCCTTGCGATTTGCACCGCAGGTCTTATCGTGCTTGTGCTCCGCATCGCCAAACTAACGCGTCCTGATTAATCCTTGAAACATGAAATACATCCAACGAATCTTGGTCCTTGGTTCATGCGTTTTCACATCGCTTACAAGCTTCCTCTGCGCACAGTCAGTCGTGCCATTGCAACATCGTTGGGAAGCAGACCCCGGGTTCGGCGATGTTTGGAATGTCAACCGCGACCTGCGGGCCAAGTTCCTCAATGTCGAGGATCTTCGCAGCGAGCATGCCAGTATACGATTCGAGGCGGCTCAGAACATTTGTCAAAACCATGATCGACCCGGGTTTCGGAAACCCGATCGGGCCTTGCAACTGCTGATGGAACAACTCTCCAACAGCAGCAATTCGATTCTGGTCAAACGTACGATGATCTCTGCGGCTTGCCTTCTCGACGACGGGACCAATGCCCAAGGTATTTGGCAAGCCGCCGCGAGCGATCCGGGTGTTGCTCCGTTAGTAGAATCCTATCTGATCCGCTGGAAGTCCACCGTTTCCCTAGATCATTGGCGAAAAATACTCGCGGATTCGCAGTCCTCCCAAGCCGACATCGAGCGGGCTTTGGATGGTCTTGCCCAAGTCGGTCAGGAACAAGATCGGCAACTATGTATGCAGGTCCTGCGCTCCGATCAAGCGACTCCTATCACACGGTTGGCTGCAGCCCGGACTCTAGGAATTCTCCAACCCAACGGATTGACTTCGCTGGCTGACGAAATCTTGCGTTCTCAGGTTTCAGATAAGCACATGCTTGTCGCATCGCTCATGGCAAAGCATCGAGCAGACCCCGCTGCTTTGGAACTCATGCAAGCCCTGATGCAGCAAGGAACAGCCACATCGAAGCGACTTGCGGCCAATTCGATCGCCGAAAGCTATCCTGACAAAGCAATGAGTGTGGTAGGTGATTGGGTCAAGCATCCGGACGACGAAATTCGGCTGGCTGCATTGAAATTGCTTGTAAGCCAACCTTCGGATTCGAACACCCGTTTGCAAGCCAGTTTGCTCGCAGACTCCGATTCGGTGGTACGAAACAAAGCGAGAGTGCAATTGCTCGACCTGGCAAAGAATGGATTTCGCGATCAAGTCCGAGAGCACCTGGGAGAGAATCTCAACGGCCAAGTTTGGCAAGGCATCGAACAATCGATCATTCTTGCCGTCGAACTGCAAGACCGGGAGCGTTGCCAGCGATTCTTGGAACTGCTCGATCACCCGCGTCCAGAAGTCAATATGCTCGCAGGTTGGGCTTTGATGGAGCTGGCCAATGATCCAGGAATCGTCCAGAGCGTTGTGCCTCATGCCGAGAAATTGACTTCGCAGTTAGAACAGGGAACGGTTCTTGCAAAACAAGACATTATTCGTCTGAGTTTTCTCTTCGAAGTCTTCGGTAGGAATCGCTACGAACCAGTCTTGAGCATCCTTCGCAAGTACATCCCGAAAGATAATTTTAAGATGGGGAATCTCAGTCGTTCGTCCGCGATTTGGGCCATAGGAAAGATCATGAAGGATCAAGACGACCCGAAACTCCGAGCGCAGCTTGCCGAACGCATCATGGATTTGAGCACCCGGATGCCCGAGAACTATCTGGTCGGTTATGCATGCCTGCTTGCACTCGGAGAATTTGGATATACGGATTCCAAGACCGTCGTTGAGCGATATAGCACCGATGGACAAGACGCATTGAATTCCGCAGGACGCTGGGCAAAAGCGCAGATCGAGAAATCTGCCAAGTAGATTCTACGGGATCGCCTCTAATCGGTCCGAAGATCGGATGCGATAACGACCTGCTTTTGAAGACTCTTGCGTTGCCGTTTGATCCAATCGTTCATGGGCGACTCAATCCAACGATAAAAAATCTCTGCTGCGACTAAACTGCACAGGAAGGCCAAAAGCATCGCCCCGGCAGCTTGGACCGGGCTGCGGCCTGCCCAGGAGTCGATGGTTTTAAGAACCAATCCGTTGACCAAGTAATGAACCAAAAACAGACTAAAAGAGATCTTGCTCAGCCAGCTGAGCCAATCCGGCAATCGCCACTGCCTGCAATACCGGAATCCGAGCCAAAGTACCCCAGCGACCACCAGTGATACCACCAACTGCGGGCGAGGATTGACCCAATAGCTTGCGGCAATCACCACGATGTACGAAAGCAAGACCCTCGCCGAAAGCTTGCCCTGCAAATTCCAGCCCAAAAACACCCCGAGAATGTACTGGGCCACAAAGAATAAGAAAGTAGCTTCGTAACTCTCGCGTCGGCTCCAGTACCAAGCACTCGCAACCCCCAAGGGAAAGTAAATGAGCGCTTGCAAGGTGATCCCATCGAGGAATCCGGACCGCATACGATTAGCCAACACCCCAAGTCCTACGACAAAACAGGACCATTGGAATTCAATGCACAAGTACCAAGTCCCTGCTGAAAAGTTTCCATAACCAAGGAGATCTTGGAGGAACACCGTATGGGCGAATAGCTGCGCCCATGAAAAGGAATCGACCTGTCCTAAAGGCCAATCCATTGCGCTGGTGATAACGCCAATGAGCAAACCAGCAGCGACCATGATCAGATAGGGAACCGCTAGGCGAAGATACCTGGAAAGAATTTCGATCGCTGCACCGCGCAAATGGTTGGTCTGTTTATCCAAACTTGCGATCAATCCGCTTAAGACAAAGAAGACAGCCACCGCATAGAGCGCATGATTGAATAACCAATACCCCACACTCGGTGCGAATCGGTCTGCCAGGTCCGATTGCGGAGCATAAAGCGAAAGATGATGCCAAACAACGCAAACGGCTGCTGTTGCTCTGAGCAAATCCGCCATAGCAAAACGACTGCCGGTCCATACTGGGGACACAGAATCTTTTGGCGGGTGATTCAAAGCTCAGACTCACTTATCCGATACGCAACAGATCCGAACTATCGCCGAAACGATCCGCCTTGATTCCCACTTGGTGCAACATCCAAAGATAGAGATTGCACAACGGAGTGTTGCTTGGGTATCTCCAGTGCCCAGATTTTCGAGATTGCCCCCCTGCCCCACCGAGCATCAAGATCGGAAGATCGTCATGATTGTGGCGGTCGCCGTCTGAGATTCCGCTTCCGTAGACAATCATGGTGCGATCCAGAAGTGATTGACCCCCTTCATCCACCGTCGAGAGTTGATCGGCAAGGTAGGCGAGCTGTTGCAAATGGAACAGATTGATCTTTTGGAGTTTGGCTTGCTTTTCTGGGCTTTTTCCGTGATGGGAAAGATCATGATGGCTTTCGGGGGCACCGATTTCCGGATAGCCGCGATTGCTCCCTTCGTTGGCCATCATGAAGGTGAGCACGCGCGTAGCATCGGTGCGAATGGCTAGTCCAATCATGTCCATCATCAATTTGCAATGTTCTTCCCAAACTCGGGGAACACCTGCTGGCCTAGCGTAGTTGGGCAAGCCGTTTTCTCCAAGCTGCAGCTTGTCGCTTCGTCCAATGCGATTCTCGACATCGCGGACCGCATAGAGGTATTCGTCGAGTTTTCGGGAGTCGGCAGCACCCAATTTGCGTTTGAGGCTATTGGCATCCTCGAGTGCATAGTCCAAAACACTTTTTCTGCGATCGGCTCGCGGGGTCGTGGGTCCCCCTTGGGAAACTTTGTCCGGAGTCCCAAAAAGCCGTTCGAAAACACTTGATGGATCCATTTCTTTGGCCAATGGACTCGAATCATTTCTCCAAGCAAGGTTGCTGGAGTAGGCGCACGAGTACCCGCTGTCGCAATTTCCAGATTGCGAAGAACCTTCCATGCCAAGCTCGAGCGAAGCGAATCGCGTTTGATGACCGATCCCCTGCGCGGCAACTTGATCGACCGAGACACCGTTTTTTATATCCGCTCCGTCAGTCTTCCTTGGATGAGCACCTGTGAGGAACGAAGCCCCACTGCGTGCGTGATCGCCGGCTCCATCTCCATGGTCTCGAGCACCATCGAGGGTCAGACCTGTAAAGACGTTCAGAGACTTGCGATGCTTGGCAAGCACCTCGAGGGTTGCAGGAAGCTCAAATTTGGTTCCTTCCGAAGCCGGGGTCCAGTCGGCCATGTGGATTCCGTTGGGAACCATCATAAAAAGCATTCTCAGCGGTTTGGCTTCGGCTACCGAACTGGCTCGCCCTTGGTGCGTCATGGCTTCGAGCCAAGGCAGGGTGATCGCGGTTCCGATTCCCCGAAGGACTGTTCTTCGATCGAGTTGTTTCATGGCAGTTCTTCGTCCCTTGTGCCTTTGCGTTGAAATGGATCGCTGGAGATGATCCCGAGCAACAGATCCTGGAATCGATAGTCGTTCTTCGAAGCGTTGGCTAGGATTTGATCGATCGCACAGCGATCGTAGTATTCTAATCCGCGTCCGATCCCGTAAGTCATCAGTTTTTCAGTGATGGTTCGAGCGAATTGCTCCGATTTCTGGTCGCGAATCAATCGGATCAGGTCCCCTGGGTTGCTGACCTTTTCACCCGTGGGGAGTTCTCCCGAGGCGTCGATGGGGGATCCAGCGTCGGTGGTTCGCCATCGCCCAATCGCGTCGTAATTTTCCAAAGCTAATCCCAAGGGGTCCATCTGTTTGTGGCAAGAAGCGCACGCAGGGTTGGCGCGATGTTGCTCGAGTTGTTCTCGAAGGGTTCCTACAAGCTGTCCTTTTTCCAATTCAGGAACACCCGGTGGAGCAGGGGGTGGTGGAGTACCCAGAATGTTGTCCAGGATCCATTTGCCTCGCTTGACGGGGCTGGTTCGAGTCGGATTGCTTGTGACTGCCAACACCGACGCGTGGGTCAGAAGTCCCAATCGTTTTTGACCTTTGAGCGAGACCTTTTGGAATTTTTCTCCATCGATACCAGGGACACCGTAGAACCGTGCCAGTGTTTCGTTCATGAATGAGAAATCGGCATCCAGCAGACGCAGGACGCTCATGTTCTCGCGCAGGACGTGCAGAAACAGGTAGTAGGTTTCAGTTCTGGATAAATCTCGGATCTGCGAGTTCCAGTCTGGGAACTTCCCTTCATTGGGGGCAAAGTTATCGAGTTTGCGAAGCGTCAGCCATTGTCCAGCGAAGTTTCGCACAAAGTCCCTAGCGCGATCGTCCCGGATCATACGATCGAGTTGGGCCCCGAGCACTCCGGGTTGACGGAGTTGGTTCTTGGACGCCAGACTTAGCAGCTCCCGATCGGGGGTCGAACTCCATAGGAAAAAGCTTAGTCGTGAAGCTAATTCGAATTCGCTCAACAGGGGGTACTGTGCTCCTAGCTTAGTCGCGGGCTCTTCGACTTTGAAGAGAAAATGGGGACTGATTAAAATCGCCGATAGTGCCGTTTGCAGTCCGACTTCGTAGCTTTCGCCTGCTTGAACGGTTTTGTCGACGATCGATGCCAATCGAGCCAATTCGTCGTCGGTAGCGGGCCGTCGGAACGCGCGGCTTGCGATGCGTCTCATCACATCCTTGGCCGCTTCGGAAACGGTTTTCGAAGCCGACGGTATCGAGTCACGAACGAGTTCTCGATGAGTCTCTGGAAGTGCCGACTCTGGGACTTTTTCAGCGGCTTTTTGGCCCGTGAGGCGAAGGTCGTAGATGTAGAGGTTGGTGTCCTGGGCGGGTTGACCGTCTTTGGCTTCGATGTAGTGATCGTTGACGAATGCAAGTTCGATGATTCGTTTGCCGGTCCTGAGTTTCAATGGGACTTTGAAAGACTCTGCATTGTTTGGCGACTCGGTTTTGACGGTAACTTCATCGACCTTCTTTCCATCGACGGAGATGACGACCTGGGGGAATCGACCTTGAGCAGCCGAACCAGCCATACCAAGCTCAAGGCTATAGCGACCGGTCCAAGGCACATTCTCTTCGAATTGGGTTTTTCCGTTCGAGAAAAAAACGAATCGGCTGCCTTCGAATTTCCCACCGGAATCGGCTGTCAATTGGCTTATCTTGCGGGGCGAATCATAGACTGGACCAGAGCTCGGGGCGAGGATGACTTTTTGGCTGATTTCCTCGGCGGCCCGCAGGTATTTATCCATCAGTAGCGGGGGAAGCGTCAGGACATCACCGATGTTATCGAAACCGTATCCGACATCATCTCCGGGGAAACCAGCTGCCGGTTCGTAATCGATTTTGAAAAGGTCGCGAATGGAGTTGCGGTATTCGAACCGGTTGATGCGTCGTAGGGTGACCGCACCGGGGTTGGGTGTTTTCCCGCAATCGATATCGTTGAGCGTGTTCTTGATCCAATCGGAAACGAGTTTGCGATCGGTGTCCGAGGGTTGCTCAGAATCTGCAGGGGGCATATCGCCGATATCGAGTCGCTGGGCGACTTTCTCCCAAATACGGCGTTGCCGAAAGACCGCTTTGGCGTCTGGGAAATTGTTCAATGCCAAGCCGCTTTCGGCCTGGGCCCCAGAGTGGCATCCGTAGCAGAATTGTTTCAACAGAGGCTCGATGGTTTTGCCGAACTCTTCGTTCCGCTTTGCCCAATCGGTGGCACTGGCTGACCCCATAAGAAGGCTTGTGCCAACCAGGGCAAGGATTCGCGTGATGGAAAGCGCATGGATAGGGCTAGCCATTGCCGGATAATTCCACAAAGTAGCGGGCTAAAACAAAAACCACGTTGACAAAGAAAAGTATAACCCATGAGTGCATCGAGCGATGAGTTGCTTCGGAAGAAATGTTTGCCGTGCGAAGGCGGAGTCGAGGCTTGCTCGCTGGAACAAGCCCGGATGCAGCAAGGGGCGGTTCCTCGTTGGGAGCTCAGGGCCGATGGGAAGTGGATTGACCGCACCGTAAGGTTCAAAAATTTCGTGAAGATGATGGAAGCGGTCCATCGAATCGCGGAGTTATCGGAGGCCGAAGGACATCATCCGGATCTGCATTTAACGGGCTATCGGAATTTGAAGATTGAGCTGACGACACATGCGATCGGTGGGTTGAGCGAAAACGATTTCATTCTGGCGGCCAAGATCGATGCGATTCTCGCACAGGCAGGGGTTTAGCGATCGACCATGCAATAAAAAAAGACACCAGCTCAAGCTGGTGTCTTTGAGGTTGTGTCGATTGGAAATCCGACCAATACCGATCGACTACAGGACCGTATTGATCGTCTTAACAATCCGCGCCAAGATCTTGTACGGATCGGCTTGCGAATTCGGTCGGCGATCTTCCAAGTATCCCTTGTAGCCGGAATTGACAAAGCTGTGGGGAATGCGGATCGAGGCACCTCGGTCTGCTACCCCGTAACTGAACTTGTCAATCGACTGGGTCTCATGCAACCCGGTCAAACGCAAGTGATTGTCCGGACCATAGGCTGCAATGTGCTCGTCACGGTACTTCTCGAAGGCTCCCATGAGCTTCTCGAAGAACTCTTTGCCACCTGCATCTCGCAACTTGTCAAACGAGAAGTTGGTGTGCATGCCAGAACCGTTCCAGTCCCCCTTGATCGGCTTGCAGTAAAACTCGATGTCCAAGCCGTACTTCTCGGCCAAGCGGACCATCAAGTAGCGTGCGATCCACATGTCGTCCCCTGCCTTCTTGGATCCCTTCGAGAAGATCTGGAACTCCCATTGGCCCTTGGCCACTTCGGCGTTGATCCCTTCGAGATTGATACCGGCATCCAACGTGATGTCGATGTGCTCTTCGACGACCGCGCGAGCGATGTCACCTACGTTCTTGTAACCAACACCGGTGTAATAAGGCCCTTGGGGTGCAGGATATCCCTCTTCTGGGAAACCAAGCGGTCGGCCGTTCTCGTAAAAGAAATACTCTTGCTCGAAACCGATCCACAGATCAGGCATCTCTTCGCACTGGGCACGGAAGTTCGATGGGTGCGGCTGGCCGTTAGGAAGCAAGACTTCGCAAAGTACCAAGAACCCATTCTTGCGGGTGCTGTCTGGATACAATGCCACGGGCTTGAGCAAGCAGTCGGAGCTGCGGCCCTCTGCCTGTTGGGTCGAACTACCATCAAAGCCCCACATAGGGAGATCCGCAACGCTCGTTGGAGCCTTGTCGACAATCTTGGTTTTGCTACGCATGTTGGGCTCGGGTAGATACCCATCCAACCAAATGTACTCGAGCTTGAACTTGTTATCCGAAGACATTTAGCTAACTCTTCCTTCCAAAAACAATAAGATAGACGTTCCGCCTGCTGATACCCTCGACGCTCAAGCCCCGAGGACAAATGCACCAGTCCACACTGGTTGGCATCTGCCAGCTCGCATGACGCAACAGATATCCATCTGCCCCTGCCGAAACTCCGCTGCCTGGCTCCGTCTACCCTTCGTCGCCAAACACCGTCGATTTCAGTTCATTACCGGATGTCATGCTCCCTTAGGACCGACGACGAAATCAGAACGATTTCTGGCGGGAGTCGCACCACAACCGATAGCGTTGTTGCTAAGCTGATATGCAGCCACAGGCTTCATACTGTAGCGTAGCCATGGAGTGGGGCAAGCGACCCGCGAAGTTTCTTTAATCGTAAAACCAATAGAAATCATCCAAGCTTATGCACTCGATGCCGATTCTCTTGGGGGTCTTGGCGGCCATGGCCGTTGCCTACCGATTCTACAGCGCTTTTTTGGCGGCCAAAGTCGCGGCCTTGGACCCAGGGCGTCTGACCCCAGCTCACGAGCTTAATGACGGACAAAATTACCATCCGACGAATCGTTGGATATTGTTCGGCCATCATTTCGCGGCCATCAGTGGTGCAGGGCCTCTGATCGGCCCAGTTTTGGCGATCCAATTTGGCTACATGCCAGGTCTGATTTGGCTCGTTATCGGCGTTTGCCTTGCAGGTGCGGTCCAGGACTTCATGGTCTTGGCCGTAAGTCTGCGACATCGTGGCCAATCGCTGGCCAACATTGCCAAGTCTCTTTTAGGGCCAAAACTTGGCGTTCTGACTTCGATCGCCATCCTCTTTATCGTCATCATCGCTCTGTCGGGACTTGGGGTCGTCGTCGTCAAAGCCCTCGGAGGTGAGCGCGTGGCTCTTTACCCCGGCAGCAGGATTCAGACCCCCGAACCGATGTCTCCTGAGGCTTCGAACTCCGGTCCGGTGACTTACCGGGTCCCGGCTGGTTCGAAAGTAAGTTATCCAAGCGGCACCGAGTTGCTTCGAAGTGAAGCGTTCGTGATCGAAATGCCAGAGGCAGACTCGTACCCTAGAACATCGAGCTTGAAGGTCCCCGAAAAGTCTTACGAGCTCATTCGTGGTAGTTCTTGGGGAACATTTACGATCGCTTGCACGATACCGATCGCCCTGTTTGTCGGCTGGTACATGTATCGGTTTCGCAAGGGCAAGGTGGTGGAAGCTTCGATCCTTGGGGCCGTCGCAGTTTTGCTTGCCACGGTTGCGGGTTCGTGGGTCCAAGGCTCATCGCTGGAACCTTACTTTTCATTCTCGCGAAACGGGATCATCGCAGCGATTTGTCTGTATGGATTCATCGCGTCGGTCTTGCCTGTGTGGTTGCTGCTGTGCCCGAGGGACTATCTCTCTTCGTTCCTGAAGATAGGAACCATTGGGCTATTGATGCTAGGAGTGATCGTGGCCAATCCGAAGCTCGAAGCTCCTGCGGTTAATCCATACTTTGCCGGCGGCGGTGGCCCTTACTTCTCCGGAGCTATCTTTCCGTTTGTATTCATTTGCATCATGTGCGGAGCTGTCTCGGGGTTCCATGCGTTGGTCTCTTCGGGAACAACACCCAAGATGGTTAGCAACGAGAAAGATGTTCGGCTCATCGGGTATGGATCGATGCTCTTAGAAGGTTTGGTCGCCGTCTGTGCGCTGATCGCTGCGGCGGCGCTTCCCCAAGGAGACTACTGGGCGATCAACATCGACATGTCCAAGGCTCATCAATACGCAGAGACGTTGACGAAACTAAACGCCGACGTGGATCATTTGGATCAGATCGAAGCCCAAGTCGGGGGCGAGACGCTGCGTGGTCGAACCGGCGGTGCGGTGACCTTGGCCGTCGGCATGGCTCAGATCATGACCAAAGCTTTCAGCATGTTCTCGAACGTCTCGGTCGATGCGTTGATCAAGTATTGGTTTCATTTTGCGATCATGTTCGAAGCGTTGTTTATCTTAACGACCATCGACACCGGGACTCGGATCGCCCGATTTCTCTTGCAGGAACTGCTTGGGAACGTCCATCCAAAATTCCAAAAGATGGATTGGTGGCCAGGGGTTTGGCTAAGCACCGGTTTGGTGACTCTTGGCTGGGGCAGTCTGATCTGGTCTGGATCGATCGATACGATTTGGCCCATGTTTGGCATTGCCAACCAATTGCTTGCGGCGATCGCGCTGTGCTTGCTGACGACTTGGCTCTTTCAAGAAGGCCGGGGCAAGTACGCCTGGGTTACAGTTGTGCCGATGCTCTTTGTTACGACCACGACCTTTACGGCCGCAGCGCAGATGGTTCAAAATCGATTCTGGCCAGACTTTACGGTCGGGTACAACCAAGGGAATTTCTCGCAAGCTCTGCGAGGAGGGCTAAGCGGTGGGGCTATCGTTCTGCTGGTTGCCGCTTACACGATCATCCTTGCCAACGCGATCGCCAAATGGGTATCGAAGCCTCGCTGATCGTTTGGTTTGGATTTCATGATTTCAGTTAGCACATGGATCAGCAGCACCCGCAAAATCAGTTGAAGAAGTCAAAATAAAAGCAGGATGGCGCAAGCTGTCCTGTGAGTGGCAAACGTTCCCTATTTAAGATTGGAAAAATCATGCTTAGTCGTCGATCGATCCTCCGCAGTGCCTTGGTTGCAATGATGGTTGCACCTAGTGTTTCAGGAACTACCGTTGGGCTCTTTGCGCAAAGCGATTCGGTCAATACGGAGATTGTCGACAAGATCAAGCAGGAAGGTTTGGAGCGATCCAAGGTCATGGAGACGATCAGTTACTTGACCGATGTCTCGGGCCCCAGATTGACCGGTTCCCCCGAGACACGGCTTGCAGGTGAGTGGGCCAAAAAACGGCTCGAAGAGTACGGGCTAGAAAACGCTCACTTGGAACCATGGGGCCCTTTTGGACGTGGCTGGTCGCTGCAGTCCTACCGTGCCAACGTCGTGGCACCAAACTTCTTTGGACTGATCGCTTACCCCAAGGCGTGGACACCCAGCACTCCAACGACGGTTCGAGGAGAGCCGATTTACTTGGACGCCAATACTCCGGAGGAATTGGAAAAGTACCGCGGCAAGCTCGGTCGAGCCATCGTTCTGATCAGTCCACCCAGAGAGCTTAAGCCTTGGTTTGATCCGCCTGGTGCAAGACAAACCGATAGCGATCTTTTGAATCTTGCGAACGCCGAAGTGGGCGGTTCGCGTCGCCGCCGACCACCCGGAGTAGAGCCGGGAACTCCTGCCGGTGGAGTCAACCCAGCCAGTGCAGCGCCTAGCCCCAGAGGTCCACAAACAGCAAGTGGACCTAGTCCCAGTTTGACAACCGACAAATGGCAGATGTGCTACGACGAAGGTGCTGCGGTGGTGCTCGAGCCTGGTCGAGGCGATGGCGGAACGGTGTTTGTCGCTTCGGCTACCATGCCCAGACGAGCCGACCCCCAGCGCGAAATCCGCAGCCCTGGAGAAGGCGGCCCGATGTCTCGTGGAGCTAGGCCTTGGACGGTCGACTCCCCCGCGATTTTACCTCAGATGGTCTTGGCCGCCGAGCATTACAACCGTTTGGTCCGGATGGTCCAAAAGGGGGTGATGCCTCAGTTGGAGATCGACATCGAATCGACGTATCATGACGCTGATATCAATTGCTTTAACATCATCGCCGACATTCCAGGTGGGGACCTGAAGGACGAGGTGGTGATGATCGGAGCCCACTTTGATTCATGGCACTCCGGGACCGGAGCAACCGACAATGCCATCGGATGCGGGGTGATGATGGAAGCCATGCGGATCCTCAAGTCGATCGGTGCAACTCCACGTCGAACGATTCGTATCGCGCTTTGGACAGGGGAAGAGCAAGGCTTGCTTGGCTCGAGGGCTTACGTGTCAGAACACTTCGGCAAACTGCAGACACTGCAGCGGCGCGAAGAGGGGGGCTCGGTCTTGGAATTCAAACCTGAGTACGAAAAGTTTTCGACTTACTTTAACCTTGACAATGGGGCAGGGAAGATCCGTGGGATCTACTTGCAAGGGAATGAAGCTGCCCGACCGATTTTTCGCTCGTGGCTATCTCCCTTTGCCGACATGGGAGCTTCGACCGTCACGGCGGCCAACACAGGGGGGACGGACCATCAGTCCTTTACAGGGATCGGTCTGCCTGGATTCCAATTCATCCAAGACCCAATCGAGTACGATACGCGGACCCACCATTCGAGCATGGATGTCTACGAGCGTTTGATCGAGGACGATGCCAAACAAGCCTCGGTGATCCTCGCAACGTTCGCTTATCATGCAGCGATGCGGGACGAAAAGATCCCTCGTCGAGCCCTTGAAGGCAATCCGACGATGCAACCTGCATCCACCAATGCAGAATCGAGCCAGGGGGCAAAATAACGCTTGACCAGAACCCTATTTTCGCTTGATCGTCGGCTTGCGAGGTTGAGAAATCATCCGATAAGCAAACCAGCCGATCGCCGAGAGCCCAAGGATGGTCGTCAGGACCGAACCGACCGAAACATCGGTTTTGCGAGTCGGTTGGTCCGAGGCGGTCGGACCACGGCTTAATTGCCATCGATCGACGACCAACATCGGTGCTTGTTGATACCCTTTGTCCTGGGTCACCGCCGAAACTTGCGGTGTCTGAAATCGCCAAATCCGATACGCAAAGCCTTGGACGTCAACTCGAATTTTGGTGGACCAAGCGATCGTTGACGAAGCATCCAGATCGGACGTTTCCTGCGAATCTTCTGATTTGGAGGACTGCGTGGTTGGATCGGCCAGGATCCAGGTAGGTAAGGTCGCTGCTACCAGGGTGATTGGGAACTCCTTTTCGTAGGAAATCGGTTCCAAGTCCTTACCATATCGGACGTCGATTCGATTCTGTCCTATGTCCGCAACGCCGTCGAGTTGATAGTAGTGATTTCCGTTTAACCAATTTTGATGCGCAGCGTTCTGAACTTCGACACGTTGGATGCGTCGTACTTGCACCCGCGCGGTGACTCGCTCACCAACGCTCCTTTTGAGCGTTCCATCGTCCCCTTTGGACTGCTTGTTTGCTTCGGTTCTTCGGATCCAGTCCATGACGGTTAATCCCGATGAGTCTTTTTCCACAAACGCTTCGTGTGGCTGGTTGAGACTCAGACCCGTTTTCTGAAGTGCCAGCAATGTGTAAAAAGGTTTGGCGTCTTTGCTGGTCAATGACTGTCCATGCATGCGTTCAAGCTTGTCGGTTTGGCTTAAGTCCCAGCCATGCCGAAGCAATCGCTGCTGACCAGGGCTCAATTCGGGAACCAAGTCGTTGACAGGTGGGAGTGTCTGGGCAGAGTTTGCTAGGAATTGCCACGCTATTTTGGAGGCAAGGATCATCGAAGGAGGATCGCTCAGGTGGGATTTCCCAACCGACTTCAGATCCGACAAGGGCATGAGCCCCAGTCCTTCGATCCGCACCGGTTGGTGTACTTGGCTGGCGGCTCGCCAGAGGGCGGGGATCTCCTGGGCTAAGACGCGGATATTGGATTTGGGTTCGGATTGCGGATTGCCGAGCGATTGGGGCTTAAGTTCTAGAAAGTAGACAGTTCGCCAATCGAGTCCGGGCAATGTTTCCGGATTGAGTTGGATCGCCTGAACTCCTACGACGACCCCTAGCCAGGTGCCAAGTAGCGGAGTGTAGGACGACACTTTAGGGGGATCCGCAGGGGCGACCTGGAGCATCGCGCTGTTTCCGCCGGATACGACCGTCTCAACTTCGTTTTGAAATTTGACCAAATTTGCTAGGGTTGCAAGGCTCGGTGTCGAGTTGGCAAGTTCGTTGCGATCAAGGCTGCGAGGGTCGTTTGAGGTAAGATCCTGGAGGTGTTTTGCGAGCGATTGCTGGATTAGATCCAAGGGAGCTTGTCGGTCCACTGGCGGAGTCCAAGCCGGTTGTTCTCGCCGATTAGAAAGCTCTTTGGCCAGTGCAAGACTTTGAGCCAAGCGATTGGAGTCCTTTTGCAAAGAGGACTTTGGAGCGTTGGGGGGCGGATCGATCGAAAGGCATGTTGCGATGAGCACTGGAGCGATCTCGCCACCACGCTTGGATGCATACGCGCGGCGTTTGGCGATGAGCCCTGCGACTTCCAGAGTATCTCCGACGATGAGTTCTCGATCGGCCAGGACGCCTTGGGGGACGTAGATATTGATCGGTTGATCGCTCAGGTCATCCGGACGCAGCCACAGCACCGAATAGTTCAGTTTTCGAGCATTGGCAAGTTCGATGCTGCTGGTTGGTTCGATCAGTCCTATCGTCCCTCGGATTCGATAGCAACGCCCCCGGAGTGTATCGGTTTGGGAGAGCAATTGAGGGATTGCGATCGAAGGGACCGCTTCGATGTAGATGGCATCTTGGAATTGTCCGGCCAGTTGGGTGGCTCGGACCAAGAGTCTAGCTAGGCTGAGTCGTTCGGTGGTTTTCCATGGTGTGTTGTCGGTCAGATCGCCAAGGACAGATCGATCCAAAGCCAGACGTAGGCTTCGTTGGATCGACTCGGGCGATTGGGGGTTCGGCCAAGATTCCAGTGCGACTTGCAATTCTTCGATCCAGCGATGTTCCGGGTTTTGCGAATCGGATAGATCGATCCATCGCAAAAGGGTTTTTTGCCACGACGCAATCTGATTGGCCAGGATCGATTCGGAATCGTCGGGAAGGGGCAGGGGCTCGGCACTTTTTTTGGGTTGATCCGCGATATCGAAGATCTTGCCAGCAAGTGTGGCTTTGTCCTGGCCGGACAAGTCCTTCATGAGGATCGCGAGAATCTCGGACCATCGCTGGATCTTTGCGTCCGAAGAGACCAGTCCTAGGGACTCGATGATCTGGGCATCCGACTCTGCGACACTTGGAACTTGGGTCGGATCTTGGGTCGACTGCGTCGAGTCGGCCGGCTGGGCAGGATTTGCAGTGGGTGGGGGTATCAAACCAACGGCCAGGGCAACCTTGGCTACTTTCCTAGAGTCGGAGACTTGTTGGATCATCATCAAGACCAGGATTAGCAGGACGATCAGAGAAATCAGGCGTCTAGGGCCCGTATTGCTCTGCAGTGCCGCTTGGTGGATTTGGCGTTGTCCCTCCAGGGAGTACCATCTTTCTCGACGTTTGGGTGCCATGGGAACCGGAGATAACAGGAGGTGAGTTTTCGTGTGGGACGTTCAATCCGGTCCAAAGACCGTTATAATGCGACCGACTACTTTTCCTATTGTACCCCCGTTTGTCAAACGAGCGATCTATGCTTCCACGTTGCAATCGGCAGCGAACCGGACTCAGACCCCCCACCTGTCGCGCTGGTAGAACCTTGCTGAGTTTTATCGTTGGCGGGTTGGCTTGTGCGCATTGGCCCCTTTGGCCCAGCTTGGTCCGTGCCGAGGAGCCGGCCGCGAAATTCCTGCAGAGTTTGAAGGACTCTGGGTACTACGATGAGGCGCTGAAGTACCTGGAGCTCAGCGCCCAGAGGAATCGTCTGCCCGAATCGATGAAAGCAGATCTGGGTTTGGAAAAGATCATGCTTTTGCAAATGTCGCTAGCCGAGGTGCGGACATCGAAGGATCTCGACGAGAAACTTGCGCAGGTCGAGCAAGGTTTCAAGGACTTTTTAACCAACTCGCCGACTCACCCCAGGCGGGGAGAAACGCTTCTGAAGCTTGCCGATTTGTACCTTAACCGTGGCACGAAGTATTTAGACGATTCCAAGGAGGATGCCGACAAACCGGAGATGGCGACCAAAGCCAGGGAGCTTCGGGAAAAGGCGCGGCCTTCCTTGCAACAAGCCTTCGACACTTTCGCAACGACCATCGACACCTTGCGTCCGACGCTCGAGCAGATGCAGGGGGCCAACGTCAAACCCAACGAAACGGATCGGTTGGCCCTTCGCGAAAAACTACAAAAGGAGTATCGACAAGCTCAGATTCTCCAAGCCATTACGTCCAAGCTCATCGCAGAGACTTACGATGCCAACACCCCGGAGTGGAAGCAGCGTTTGGAGGAAGCCGACAAGAAGCTTTCGGACGTTGCCGAGAAAAGCACAGGGTCAAAAAATGCCGGGGCAAAATACATGAGTTTGCTCAATCGGGGACGTGTCCAGGCCATGCTCGGACAGCTCGACGCTGCCCGCGAAACCTTCAAAAGAGTTGCGGAGAATGAAGAAGCCGGCATTTTTCGAACTTGGCGAATCCAGGCCATGGCCGAAATGGTCCGGCTCGATAGCACAGCGGCGTCTGGCAAGTACGAAGCGGCCGTGATGGCCGGTGAAGAGCAGCTCAAGCAGGCCGATTATCGCGAGAGAGACAAACCGGAGTGGCAGGAGTTGAATCTAGCGGTCGCCGAGGCTCGATTGGCTTGGATGAAATCCCTCGACCCAAAATCCGACGAAGCAAAGATTCGCAACATAAGACGCGAGGCAAGAGAAGCCCTTCAAGCCTTGGCCAAGAAAAGCGGACCTATTTCCAATCAAGCTCGCAACTACTTGAAGGACTTGGGGATTGAGGCCAAGGCCAACGACGATACCAAATTGCCTGAGGTCAAGAACTTTGCTGAGGCGATGAAGGCGGCTCGCGGTCGGCTCGATCGTGCCGAAGAGGGTGAAACGACCATCAAGCTGCTAGAGAAACAGCTTGCCGGGGCACCCGAGGCGGAGCGCAAGGGGATCGAGGATCAGATTCGACTCGTCGAGTCCGATGCCAAACAAGATCGCCAGCAAGCCGTCATCCTCAATGATATGGCTCTGCGAATGTACCGAGATGACGATTCTCGTGAGGATCTTGCTCAAGTCCGCTTCCTACAAGCTTACTTGAACCTGCGATTGCAGAACTATTGGGAAACATTGGCGATTTCAGAGGTGCTTCTGCGAAGTGGCAAGGGAACCGAAACGGCTCAAAAAGCCGGTTCGTTCGCCTTGATGTCGCTGGGGCAAATCATCGAAAGTTCCCCTGAAGATCGGCAAGGGACGCTCATCGCAAGCCTCGAAAAGCTTGCCAATTACCTTAATGATTCGGCACCGGGGTCCTCAGAAAGCGAGCAGGCCATCGACATCTTGGTCAGTCTGGCACTGCGACAGAAGGATTGGGACAAAGCCGAGAAGTACCTTGCCAGCAAGAAAACCGCTGGAGGGGATAAGGCCTTTTTGTTGGGTCGTATTTTGTGGGCCGAGTATCGCAAAGCGATTTATGCGCATCGGCAAGCCAAGACAGATCCGACTCCAGCCGATGAGGCGCTTCGCCAGCGCGCCGAGAAACTTCTTTCCGATGCTTGGAACACGTTGAGTCTAGATAGCAGCACGTCTGGAGTGCTCGAAGGGACCAACGACTTGGTTGGACTGTATCTACAAGGTGGGCGGCTCGATGAAGCTTTAAAGGTCCTAAGCGATCCAGCAAAAGGAGCCATTGCGATCCTCAAGGGGATGCCCGATGCGCCACTGCCGGCCCAACTAGATTCCTATCGACTCAATCTGCAAGCCATGGTGCAATCGGCCGGTCAGGGGCGATCGGACCTAAGTGCCCAGCAGATCGATGAAGCCATTACGACCATGAAGGGCTTGTGCGATAAAGCTGGGGACACCATGATGCTCCCGAAGGCCCTTCAGAATTTGGCAGCTGAATTGCAAGGCCAACTCGAGTCGAACAAAAATGCCGAGCAGCAAGCCAAGCTTGCCAGTTGCTTTCAGATACTCATCGAGCAGCTAACGGGTGTCAGCAGCGATCCTGCGGTGATCGAATCCGCTGGCGCTGCGATGATTGTCTTGGCAACCAACATGGAAAAAACGCCAGCGTTGGCTTCCAAAGCCACTGAAATGATGGCAACTGCCGAGAAAGCCTTCACCAAGCTGTCGAGTTTATCGGCTGCAGACCTTGAGAAGATCAAACGCAAGCCCGAAGAGATCATGCTCAAATTGGCGTTGACCAAACGTGGAGCCAAAAAATTCCAAGAGGCCAACAAGTTGTTCATCGAAGCGTTGCAAAAAAACCAGAACAACATCACAGTCCAGATGGAGGCAGCCAGGAATCTACAGCAATGGTCTGGGGGCAAGGACATCGAGAAGCTCAAGTCAGCGATGCTTGGAGCCGAGCCGATGGACAACAAAAAGAAACTCGTTTGGGGTTGGGGGCAGATCGCCCAGGTGACCGCTCGGTATCCCAATTTCCAAAAAGAGTTTTTTGAAGCCCGTCTCAACATAGCGCGCTGCCGTGGCTTGATCGCAGATGCCAGCAGCCCTGCGGATAAACAGAAGCTTTACGATGCTGGAATCGCAGATATCTCTCAGACCTACTCGAGATTCCCCGAACTTGGGGGCGCTGAAACCCGCAACGAGTTTGATCGTCTGCTGCGTGAATTACAACAAAAAGCCAATAAGCCTGCGACAGGCTTGGCCGGTTTGCCCAAGATCGACGCTCAGCCAACTTCAGACAAACCTTGATCCATACAATCTGCATCCAAACCCACTGGATCCTCCTGTAGCCTACGGCTGCTTGGTTAGGATCAAAAACCTAGTCCCCATTCCTCCTTTCGATAGTTAGCCGACATAATGATCCAACGAATCCGCACTCTGCTTGCGATTGCGACAACTTCTTTTTGCCTGCTGGGAATCCAATCGCTTCAGGCGCAGGACCGAGATCGAGTATTCCCGGTCAAGGGACCAGCGGTGACTGGAAAAATCGTCGAGAAGAACCGAGACAAGGTGGTCATCGAAGTTCGTGGCAACAATCAAAACTTTCCCTCCAACGAGATCCTGCGTGTGCTCTATGAAGGAGAACCACCAACCCTATCGCGAACCAAAGACTTAGTGGCTCAGGGGCAGATTGAGCAAGCCGTCGACGAGTTCAAGAAGATCGACGCAGCCTCACTTCCTTCGGAGGATATGAAGCAAGATTATCAGTTCCTGCGAGGTTACATCGCAGGGACTTTGGCGACCAAAGGGAAGGGTGACCCCAAAAATGCGCTGACCCTTTTGACCAACTGGGTCAAAGACAACGCACAGTCTTATCAGTTTTACCCCGCTGCGGAGCTTATGGGTGATTTGGCGGTCGCTTCGGGTACCCCAGACCAAGCGGCCAAGTACTACGGTGGATTGGCTGCAGCGCCATTCCCAGAACTGAAAACCAAGGGGAGTTTTCTGCAGGGCAAGGCCCTTATGGCATCGAAGCAAAATGCGGATGCGAAAGCTAAATTTCAAGCGGTATTGGAGGCCAAGTTGTCCGATCCGGTATCGCTGAAGTTCCAGAAGATGGCCCGCATAGGAATCATTCAATGCGATGCCCTTGAAGGGAAAGCCACCGAAGCCATCGGCGAATTGGAGAAGATGGTCGACGAAGGAGACTCGACCGACGGAGAATTGTTTGCTGAGTTGTTCAACACCTTGGGATCACTATTTGCAGCCGCTGGCAGGAACGAAGAAGCCGTCTTGTCCTATTTGAAGACCGACCAGTTGTATGGAGCCCAGAGCGAGCCACATGCAGAATCGTTGTATCGGTTGAATCAGTTGTGGACCAAGATGGGCTCGACGCAAAAGGCTGCCGATGCCAAGCAGAAGCTTGAAAAACTATATCCGACATCGCCATGGGTCAGGAAGTAAGCCACACGGGATAAAAAACAGCGAGCTTTCCTTGCCCAATTGACCACTTTATCACAGGGATTCGCTAGAATACGGGACCGATTCGATGCCCAATGGGTCGACGCCCCCTAGACGGATCTATCCTTCGAACACCAACTTTTCCATCTCTCACCGGAGTCACTATGCCGTCCCGATTTCGCTTGTCGCCAACCCACCTGCTGGCTAGCGCTTCTAGGATCTGTGTCTTTTCACTAGCAACCCTTTGGACATCCGGTCTGGCTTTGGCGCAGGAAGCTGCCCCAGAGGCTCAGCCGGTGGCTTCGAAGAAGAACTTTTTGGAACAGTTCTGGGTCAGCTTGGGCCCGATGTACTTCGTGGTCTTTTTGCTGATGTCGATTGTGCTGGTGGCCTTGGTTGTCCGATCGATTCTAGCGGTTCAGAAGGCTAATTTTATACCTGACGATTTGGTGCAGGGGATCGAAACAAGTCTGGAGCAAAACAATCCACAAGCAGCAGCCGAATTGGTCAAAGCCGATGAGAGCTTTTTAGGCAACCTGCTCAACGCTGGACTTGGGCAACTGACCAAGGGCAAGGAAGCGGTGCTTGAAGCCATGCAAGTCGCTGGGGACACCGAGACGATGAAGGCCGAGCAGAATATCGGATACATCGCCCTGATCGGAAACATCGCTCCGATGGTCGGGCTGCTTGGAACGGTCCAAGGGATGGTCAAGTCCTTCGGTGAAATCGCCTCCAGTTCGCAGACACCAAAACCTAGCGTATTGGCAGTGGGTATCGAGCAAGCCCTCTACACCACGTTGGTAGGTCTATACTTAGCGATCCCCGCGATCGTCATCTATAATATTTTGCGAAACATGGTTCAGAGGCAGATCCAAGCCGCAGGGGCCAAGAGTGAAGAATTGATCGAGAAATTCCAAGAAGCAGCGAAGTAATGGCACTCCAACGAAAATTCGACGCCAAAGCCGCCGAAGGTGACATGACCTCGATGATCGATATGGTTTTCCAGTTGATTATCTTTTTCATGGTATTGATCAACTTCTCCCAAGACGACCAAAATCAAACGATCAAGTTACCGTCGAGCGAATTGGCCAAACCGGCGGAGACTCCGTTAGAGAACCCGATCGTTTTGAATCTGGCGTTTAACGGCAATGTCTACCTAGGGGCAGAGACGTCAACCATCGCAGGCTTAAGGCCACTGCTGGAGCTTGAAGCCAATGTGCTCAATACCCAAAAGAAAAGTGCGAAAGATGCCAATGTCATCATCCGCGCCGATGGCAACACCGCAGGTGGGATGGTTCAGGAGCTGATCAAAAAGTGCCAAGAGTCCGGCTACGAAAAGTTTGCTTTGAGGGCCAAAGAGGAGATCGGTTACTAGCATCATGAAATTCAAGTCGCGAAGCAACGAAAAGGTAGAGATGCAGCTTACATCGATGATCGACATCATCTTTTTGTTGCTGATCTTCTTTGTGATGACCTTTAAAATCGCTGCTCAAGAAGGTGATTTCAACATCCGCATGCCCATCGGCGGCGGGTCCGGTCCAACCGACACAACCAACTTGCCGATCAAGTTGAGGTTGCGTTCCAATACCGACGGAGAACTCGTCGATATCGTCGTCGACGATACGCGATCCTTTGGAAATGACTTCGGCAAACTGCGAGCCTTCATCCTGCAGCAAACCGGAGGAAGCGCACCTCCAAACCCAGAGGATGGTCCGGAAGTCGAAATCGACTTGGATTATAACTTGCGTTATGCCCATGTTATTTCCGCGATCTCGGCTATCACCGGCCAGCGCCAGGGAGACAAGATCGATCGATTGGTGGAGCGAATCAAGTTCGCCCCACCTCGAAAGCCGCAGTAGATTTCAACTTACTTCTTAGTCACGACCGCTCTTTGCCGATTGGGATAGAGTTCTTTGCAAATTCCACAAACAGTCCCATCGCAACCTCGCGCCGTGCAGTGCTCGCGTCCATAGAAAATGATCTGCAAATGAAGCCTGTTCCAAGACTCCATCGGGAAGAGTTTCTTGAGATCCTTTTCGGTCTGCACAACATTCTTGCCGTTGGTCAGTCCCCATCGCTGAGCGAGCCGATGGATATGGGTGTCGATCGGAAACGCTGGGACTCCAAAAGCCTGAGCCATCACGACCGAAGCGGTCTTGTGGCCAACCCCAGGTAGCTTCTCTAACGCTTCGAAATCCTGAGGTACCTGTCCTGCATGTTCCTGGACCAGAATTTTCGATAACCCCGAAATAGCCTTGGCCTTCTGCGGACTGAGTCCACAGGGCTGGATGATCTTCTGGATCCGTTCCACAGGCTGCTTGCTCATCGACTCAGGTGTCCTGGCCAACTTCCACAAACTGGGGGTCACACGATTGACCATCTTGTCGGTGCACTGAGCACTTAAAACGACTGCGACCAGCAGCGTATAAGGGTCCGCGTGTTCCAGGGGGACTTCGGTCTTTGGATAAAGCTCCTGAAGTCTGCAATGAACGATTTCAGCGCGCTGCTTACGATTCATCTTGGTCGTGGACTACTTCGATAGCTCCTGGGGACTGGACATCAAGTACTTGAGCAGATTGGCTTTTTTCTCATCATCCAAATCTTCCAAGAGTCCTTCGGGCATCAAAGACAACTCGGAAGGAACACGTTCTTCGATATCGGCGACTGCCAGAACCAACTTTTCTTGGGCCGTCTGTATGGTAAGTTCCATGGGAGTCTGCGCCACGACCACCCCGGTGATTACGCGACCATCCAGGGTTCGAATCGCTGTGGTTCGGTAGTTCTCGGCCACGACGGTCGAAGGGGCCAAGATGTTTTCGAGCCAATAGCGCAAGTTGGATCGCTGTGCTCCGGTCAGTTCAGGTCCTGTCTGTCCTCCTTCTCCATAAAGCTTGTGGCAATTCCCACATTTGGAAATCCAGATCGCCCGACCGCTGTTGGCATTGGCTTTGGCAATGAATTCAGGGTTCAAAAGAGCTTCGTGCTTCTCGATCAGTTCTTTTCGGTTTTCCGGTGGATCGAGAACTTTGGTAAATCGCCTTGCCCGCTCTAGCAGCTGCCAATTGCTGGCCGAGAGAAATTGTCGCCACGTGGTTGCGTCGACGGAGTCTTTGGGGATCTTTTTGTTCTCGAGGGCATCCAAAAGGACTTCCATCGTATCGACGCGACTGCCAAGCGCAGAGACGATTCCTCGTCGGGTCGCTTCGGGGGATTTTTCAAACAGGTCGATGAGTTCTTGGGCTCTTGGCTTGGTCAA
>JAGWZB010000380.1 GCA_018969045.1 Planctomycetota bacterium
ACGTCTTTGCCTTGGTCTGCCCCCATCCGATTCGGATCGGGAAATGTTGAAGCGATCACGATGATACAGAGTAATTTCGGTTCACCTGGCAATCTCGAGTTGATTGCCCGCGTCGGTGATCAGCTGCAGTTGTACTGGCGAGACTCAGGTCCAACGTATCGCTGGAATGGACCCTTTCCTCTTTTGAGAGGTGCCCAGGGCAATCCTGTATTGATTCAAAGCCGGTTTGGTACCAAAGGTAACTTTGAACTGGCTGTGCCGGCAGTAGGAGGAGGGATCATGTTCGCTTTCAGAAACAATGATAACACGTCTTTGCCTTGGTCTGCCCCCATCCGATTCGGATCGGGAAATGTTGAAGCGATCACGATGATACAGAGTAATTTCGGTTCACCTGGCAATCTCGAGTTGATTGCCCGCGTCGGTGATCAGTTGCAGTTTTACTGGCGAGACTCAGGTCCAGTATATCGCTGGAATGGACCTTTCCCAATTACGACCCTCCCTAATTAGTCATTCGCAAAGAATTATCTGAATTGTTTTGGTTCTGTTTTGGTTCACCGGCAAGTGGAATCTACAGTCTCATGGCTAACGAAGTTTGAAGGCATCCTGCACGGGGGGTTCGCTGCGTCGTGCGGCGAAGGTTTATCGCATAGTTCTAAAGTCGGAATGGAAGGGAGCAGATCCACTTGAGGGCCCGCTCCACATTCCGACTTCGGACTTCACGACGCTCGGGTTGCTTCTGAGCATTGCCCTACCCTCCTCCTGCTTGGTCGCCTGGCGAGGCGTCTGAAATACCAGAGCAGCGTTATCTGTAAGCTGCTATTGCCATGTGTAGATTTGAGACGGATGGAGCCCAAATTCGTCACACAGGTCTGAAACGGGTGTTTTGCCGATCAAATGCCGCAAAAGGATCGTGGTTTTTTCTTGCGAGGTAAAAGTTCTTCTGGATCGGGTCATTTCGAAAGCCTCCAGTGGGCTTAGAATAACTCAATCAATTCAAAAACTAAATTCATCTGGGGCAAAACACATCAATACACCCCTTCCCCCGGATGGGGGGACAGCATGCCCGCCAGTTCAGTATGAAATCTCCAAGAATTTACTTCCCTGTTGGCTACTTATTGTTTCTAATCGCAATGGAGTGAACCAAATGGGACGGAAATTGTCTTACTTTAAAAATAAATAACGGTTTTCTTTTTCGGCTGCGATCCGAATCGAATCAGCCAACTAGGTCCGCTAACTCTTGATACCCAATGCACACGCACCCACTCGACTTAACCGGTACCTTTCGACGTGCTGTCGAAGGTGATAGTCACGCGACCCTTGAGTTGCTTGAACATTTCCGCCTGAAGTTGACGCAGGACCTTGAGACCAAGATCCATCCGAGGCTCAAAACCCGCTTCAGCTTTGCCGATGTTGTCCAAGAACTGTCCTTGCAACTCCTGGTTCGAACGAACGATTGCTCGAATGCCCCAAAGAGAAAATCAACAGGCTTGATTCCCGACTCCTCCAAGGGTGCTTACCGATGGATTCGCAGGATAACTTGCAGGCGTATTACCGACCTGTATCGTAGGCACATGGGTGCCAAGATGCGCGACGCCCGACGAGAGCTTTCCATGGGCCAGCTGGACCAAAGCGGATCGGAAACACCCAGATCGAGCGATCGGCCTTGCGCATTGGTACTTAAACCACCTTCGGAGAGACTCAGGGATTACGAGAAACGCTGTGTTGTCCAAAATGCGATCCAACGGCTCAGTCCGATTTATCGAGATGTGATCCTGTTAAAGTTCTATGATGGACTAAGTACGACAGAAATTGCGCAGCAACTACAGATCAGCAAAGCGACCGTTGCCAAGCGATTCCGTCGAGGGCTCGAAAAACTAAAAGAATCCCCAGCCATCGGGAATTTAATCTAAAGCACTTACTTCTTAAGAGGCTTTTTTTGAACAGCTTCATAGGGATCAATTCCGCTGCAGTTCTTTGAGCAATCGATCGGATTCGGCTTGCCAATCGATCGCTTGATAAAGGCTTGGGCGATAAAGATTCTCGAAGCCTTGGGGACTTTCCCTTTGGCCACGAGACAGTTCGAGCCCACGCAACCGCCATTTAACATCCTTATGACGACAAATCTCCAGGGAATGAGATTTTTCTAGGGCTCTGACACGATCGAGTTGCATCGCATGTTCTTTTTGCAACTCGACGAGTTTTGCTTTGGCAACCATGATCTGGTTGGCGAGTCGGACTTTGCGCTCTTCATTGCGTTGACTCCACTGAGCAAAGCGAAACGGATAACTCTGCAAGTCCGCGTTGTACTTGGCAAGTTGCTCTCGATATCGATTCATTTCCGATGCGCTAGGTGGAATCCTGATCCTCTCTCCCTTGGGGCCAGTTCTTTCGAATTTAGACTCGGGCTCCTTGGGCACCTCTGGCGGGCTTGGTTTGCCAGATTCCTCGGTGTTGTAAAGCAAATTCTGGGTTTGAATGCCGTATTTTTTGGTCTTGGTGATCGATATATCGAGGTCTTTGGCAAGCTTTTTGGCAGCGGCAAGCTCGCCGGTCGATTGCTCGAGGGCTTCTGAAGCTTGTTCAAATGCTGTTTTGGCTTTTGCCAATTCCATCTCGAATTCCGAGTCTACAAGTTGCTCGACACGTTTGATCGCGGACTCCAGATGTTGGATTTCCTGGCAAGTCCCCTCGAAGCTTCTGTTAAAAGCTTGGGCAAGGGATTGATGAGGGTGCTTGGCCATCAATTCTATCGCTTTGTCAACTACCGATTCATTGATGCGATCCTGCGATGAGTCGCTTTTAGCGATAGCGCAGAGAACCCCCAGAAAATCCGCATCGAGTCTGCCTCGCGATACCGATTTCTCATCGATTGCAAGCGACCTAACAACGGCAGCTTTGAGCAATTCCGAAGCCCGGTCGTTCCGCCGTGCTTCCATCGATAGCCATAAAAGCATGCGTTGGTCAGCCCACTCCATCGACTCGGCCTGCTGGGTTGTCGTGGGTTGAGGAAGTTGCGATAGGACCGCCCAAGTGCTTCTGTAGTCCCGCTGACGGAGTTTGAGCATGCAGACCGTCTGATGAGCTACTTTCGCATACGAGGACTCGCCTTGAGAGATCCTTTCAAGGCCCTTGAGGATTTCCTCGGGTGCACGTGCGGAGTCTTTTAACGACGTGATCGCCTTGGATATCAACGTCTTGTCCGCTTTCTCTTGACCTAGACTCGTCCAAACCCCCGACACAGATGCTCCAACAAAACACAAGCCAGCTAGAAACTGCGGTTTCACACCATGCATCCTTAAGCAAATGGTACTAACGAAGCCCAGGATTGGTCGAAGGTTACAGGATCTCATCTTGGGCTCGTTGGGGCGATTGAGGTGCTGATTTTTGCCGCCCCCCCCTAGCGGGGGATCGGTTGTTTTAGGCCGCCTACAGGTTCTAAACGCAAAGCACCGGACCTTCTGGCAAACATTTTCTCTGAATTCCCCAGATTTGTTCGAAATTGGCCGTGGCAGTTACGTTTACTATGTTAGGGATCCTGCTGAAGGTGCGTCCGAACCTTATGAAGGGTCAAAATCAATCTAGCATTGGAGTGGCCGTAGATGACTAATGAGAATCCAGAGGTGTTGTTTGGCAGGGCCTTGGTCGGCGACAAAGAGGCCTGTGATGCATTGATGACAGAGCATCCAGGTTATGTCTTTGGCAAATACAAAACCGGAGACAAAGACATTGTGGACTTGCTGATGAGACATTTCGGTCCTGCGGCCAAGAAATATGTTCAGGGCAATATTTCCACCAATTTACAATCACGAATTGATGCATCGGGAGTCTTGCAGGAAGTTTCCTACAGTTTGCTTAAACCCTCCCAAGCTCAATGGGACGTAGAAAGCTATGCGCAACTGCGCGGCTGGTTCTTCCGTATCGTCAATCATCGTACGACCGATTTGGTGCGAGAGCAGTATGCCCAAAAAAACGACCCAAGAAAAGAAATCCCCCCAGGGCGGTATCGAGATGGATCCAGTTTTGAGGAAATTGATATTCCTGATGATGGTTCGACGGTCTCGACGAAGATGAGTCGTGAGGAAACTATCAAGAAGGTACACGATGAGATCGAAAGGCTCCCGGCGGAATTCAAGGAGATTGCTAGGATGCGATTTTTGGAACAACGGACCCAAACGGAAATAGCCAACATTGTCGGGAGTTTGTCAGTGGTTCAAAGAGCGTTGAGGAAGTCCAAAGAGATCCTCCAAAGCCGTCTCCGATCAGACTTTGATTTGGATT
>JAGWZB010000381.1 GCA_018969045.1 Planctomycetota bacterium
AGTTCCACAAACCGAACCCCCTTTTCGATCAATCGCCTAGCCGACAAACATTGCCAACCAAAACCTGTGGTCTGTCCACGCTGCAACCCATAACTTTCGAGCGTGGCATCGGACTCTTGACTCAAGTCGAACACTTCAGGAACCGCCATCTGCATGCCAAACGCCGTTTCAAAAGTCCTAAGTCTTGTGACAAGGTTGCCGTCGTCGGATCGCTCCTTCAGATGCTTTGCGTTGAGATTGTCCAGCAGATCGAGCTCCTTACGCTGTTTATCCATCGATACACGTGGAGATATATTGCTGATAGGCTCCGATCCGGGCACCACCAAAGTACCTTGATTCGCTCCAGGTAAAAAATCGCTCGAATAGACTTGAGTCCCAGCATAAGTCTGCTTGGGCGCTATCACGACAAAGCCTGGAAGATTGCGATTCTCGGATCCCAATCCATAAGTGATCCAAGAGCCAATACTAGGTCGCGACTGCGCGAACGATCCGGTATGCATCCCAAGCGTTGCGTTGTAGTGATTCGAATGGCCGGTGTGCATCGATCGAATCAATGCGATGTCATCAACGCACTTGGCCACGCAAGGAAAAAGCGTGCTGACCTCCGTGCCGCATTGGCCGTGTTTGGAAAACTCCCACTGTGGTTTCTTCAAATAAATTTTCTCATAACCAGGCCTGTCTTTGATCTCCGGATGATCCGCCTTGATCTCTTTCCCGTGATCCCTTGTCAAAGCAGGCTTTGGATCCAACGTGTCGACGTGAGACACACCACCTGTCATGAACAAAAAAATAACTCGCTTGGCCTTGGCCGGAAAATGAGAGGTCTGACCCAAATCCTCCGACATCACTTGCTTGAGTATCCCGGGAAACAGCATCGAACCGCCCGCAAAGGATCGTACCAAGGCCCTCCGATGGATGGGATAATTGAGCGAATTCATACAAAGTTCTCCTGATGCATCAATCGATAAAGTGGAATTCGTTGCTGGCCATGAGCATCCGGACCGCTGCGGACCAAGTCTCAGCCGATGGCTGGGACTGCTGAGCACTACCCTGATAGCCGCTGATCCATTCCAGAATCGATTGGGTCTCCTCATTCGATGGCTGACGCATAAGCGTCCTTACATAGATCGCTTGGACGATTTCTGCTGGCTGTCCTAATCCAATGCATTCGTTGGCAATCGTTAAGGCTTGCTCGTGAAAAAACGGATCGTTCAGGTAATACAGAGCTTGCGTGGGCACCAAGGTGGTTTGACGCGTGGCGGTCGAAGCGTTCGGGTCGGCACCATCGAAAAGAGCCAAGAAGGGATGCCGACGCTGCCGCTGCACCATCAGCATCGCACTGCGCCGATTCGTCGGATAAACTGCATTGAAAGGATCATGCTGGGTGAAGGTCCAGTTGGCTGTCGGAGGGAAAGGATGCTCTTGTCCAACGCTCCGATCGAGATTCCCGCTGCACATGAGGATACTATCCCGGATCTCCTCGGCTCTCAGACGCCTTCGAGGAAAATGCGACAGCAACCGGTTTTCTGGATCTGAATCGCGCTGAAGCTGTGTCGAAACCGAAGCGCGTTGGTAAGCCTCGGTTGCAAGGATCCAACGATGCAATTGCTTGATGCTATAGCCACTCTTGACAAATTGTGCCGACAGCTGATCCAGCAACACTGGGTGCGTAGGCAACTCACCTCGAGATCCAAAATCGCTCGGGGTCCTGACCAATCCATATCCAAAATGCCATTGCCAAACCCGATTGACGATCACTCGGGCTGCAAGCGGATGGCTGGCAATCCAATCAGCAAGTTCTCGTCGACCACTTGCGGCTTGGTCCTTTAGCAAGTCACCTCCCAAGATCGATAGCCATCGACGCGGCACGTTCGGCCCAAGTTTCTCTGGGTCGCCACGCAAATGCAACTTCGCATCCGCCGGTGTGCCTTCGATGGCCGCATAAGCCACCGGGATCGGGGGTGCCGGCCCGGGCTCTTCGATCGGAGTTTGCAGAATCTGCGCCATCTTCGAGAGACTCTCGCCAGCCACCGGCACGCCGATATGTTCAAGCTTAAACGACACTCCGTCTAACGCTGCAGGATGCGCATCTTGAACAAATCCATCGATGTCAATCGCGCCATCGATGGGGCTTACCCAGACCACACTGACTGGCCTCTCTGGACCTGGATGAACAAACAGAGTCTTCCCTGGAAGGTTGGTCCACACCGCTGCAGGCGCATCGGACACATTGGCAAATACCGAAGGCAACTCTCCAATGCTCCAAGAATGAACATTCGAATTCCCGCCGTTGCTGAGCTTTCGATCGGTCAGCAATTCGGGCCCTTTGGTTGTCTCCAAATAGAACCAATCGGCCCGCAATCCCTGCTGCGACTGGGCTTTCCAAGGACCAATCTTTCTCGTATTTGCAGATGAAAAACCTTCGATCAACTGGTCGGTTGACCATCCTGCCTGCGCTCCTTCTGTTTGGCGAATATTCAAGCCAATCGCGGTAGAGTCCGCACCGTGATTGCCGTTGGGATATACGGTCAACTGGATCAACTCACCGACACGAACCGTAATGGTCTTGTCGGACGATTTGGAATCGAAGTCGACTTTAGCTCCCTCGGCTACATTGGATTGGGCGATCAAGACTCGTTGGATCGGGTCGATTTGTGTCAGCGAAGCGCGTGCCTCTTGGATCTGCTTTTGCTGTGCTTCTTTAGCTAGTTTGGCTGCATCGGCTTTGGCTTGCCATGGCTGCATCAACGCTTCAACTTGGGCTGCCTCCAACAGAGGCACCATGTCCTTGGGCTGCCCCTTGGGCTCGCAGCCTGGGAAAGAGTACTTGGTGCTGGACAAGATCCCATAAAGCGCATAGTAATCCTCAGCAGACACAGGATCGTATTTATGGTCATGGCATCGGGCACAACCAAGCGTAAGTCCTAAAAATGCCTTACCGGTCGTATCGATCATCTCCTCAAGCGTCAAATGCATATCTTTGTCGATGTCGTGGCCAAAACGCCTTGCAATCGCGAGAAATCCCGTCGCGATGATCCCGTCGCTTCGCTGCTCTTGGGTATCCCCGGCAATTTGGTATCGGATCATGGAATCGTAAGGCATATCGCGAGAAAATGCGTCGAAGACCCAGTTGCGATACCTCCACGCATTGACCACAGGTCGGTCGGTATTTTCTCCTGCGGTGTCTGCATAACGCACCACATCGAGCCAATGCCTCCCCCAATGGACTCCGTAGTCAGGGGAATTCAGTTTGGATTCGATCAACTCGTTCAAAGCAGCTTTTTTGGATTCACCCTCGGCAACTTGGACGACTCGCTCGATCTCCCCTAGATTCGGTGGTAAGCCGGTCAAATCATAACTCAATCGACGTACCAAGGTCCTCGCATCGGCAGTCTCCGAGGGAGTGATTCCGTGGGATTCAAGTTGAGCGGCGATCTGGCGATCGATCCAAGCAGGACCGAAGGAATCGATTGGGGCAGGTAAGGGTTGAAAAGCCCACCAAGATTGCGCGGTGATCGTATCCATACCTCCCACCTTGGGGATCGCATCGCGTGGATCATGTGCTCCCCGTTTCACCCATTCGACCAAGACTTGTATGTCGCGATCCTCCAGTTTTCCACCAGGTGGCATCTGCAGTCCTTGGTACCGAACTGCTTGAATCAACAAACTGCTTTCGGGATCGCCAGGGACAACCACCGGCCCGGAATCACTCCCCTTGGACCAGCCTTGCTTGGAGTCCAGGAGCAACCCACCCTTGGACTTGGTCCCCGAGTGGCATTCATAACAGTGATCGACTAACAACGGCCGGACCTTGGCCTCGAACCAATCGTTGTCTTCTTGAGCCCGGGCGAAAACAGTCGCAAGTAGTTGGAACCCTAAGATCCACGTCGCGACAGCTCGGGATAAATCGATGGTTGCCATGATCGCTTTCCATATCCAAAAATCATTCCCTATAACCGCTGATCTATTCTACAACAAGAATATTCAAACCGCTAATGGACGCTAAGGTCCGCTAATAACAAGGACTATCCGGTTTTTTGAACCGCTTATGAACGCTGATGACCGCTCATGGCAGGGCGGTAGGGATTGAAAACCTCTGCGGATCCCGGGCTGCTCTATTAGCGTCCATGAGTGACCATCAGCGGTCCGGTTTTTTGAACCGCTTATGGGCGCTGATGACCGCTCATGGATAAGCGGTAGGGATTAAGAAACCTCTGGAGATCCTGGGCTGCTCTATTAGCGTCCATCAGTGACCATCAGCGGTCCGGTTTTTA
>JAGWZB010000024.1 GCA_018969045.1 Planctomycetota bacterium
CTTCTAAGCGTTAAAGCAAGATTGACCGTACTAAAACTGACACAGGTAGGTAAGAAGAGTATTCTAAGGCGCTCGGGAGAACGGTGGTTAAGGAACTCTGCAAAATGGCTCCGTAAGTTCGCGATAAGGGGCGCCTGAGCAATCAGGCCACAGAAAATCGGTACCAGCGACTGTTTATCAAAAACACAGGACTCTGCGAACTCGTAAGAGGAGGTATAGAGTCTGACGCCTGCCCGGTGCTGGTAGGTTAAGGAAGAGGGTTAGCAGCAATGCGAAGCTCGCAACCGAAGCCCCAGTAAACGGCGGCACTAACTATGAGTGTCCTAAGGTAGCTTTCATAAAAGTCTGCCTGCCTACGCGGATGACGCGTAGGGCAATACTCAGCTGTATGCGGGAACCTCCTAAAGCTACTGGCTACGTTTCTCGAACTGCGGTTCGAGCGTTACAATGCCGTAGATTGGACAATCCGCAGGAAACTTTGTCTTCGCCTTGGCAGTAATGCTGGGGTGTTGGATAGAGGATCCTCAGAGGCCAAACGCTGAGTGCCCTAGTTGAATTGAGTTGTGATGGATTTGTCGCCAGATTGGGTGGTTGGTTTTGTTGACGGGGAAGGTTGCTTCCACGTCAGCGTCAATCGACACCCAGAGATGAAGCTTGGTTTTCAGGTATTACCTGAGTTCGTGGTCGTGCAGCACAGCAACGATCGATCTTTGCTCTTCGCTCTCAAGCGATTTTTCGGAGCAGGAACGGTTCGAAGCAATCACGGCGATCGCGATTGTCTCAGGATCCGAAAACTCGACTCTCTGCAAAATGTTTGTGATTTCTTCATGAGGCATCCGCTCAAGTCCCGTAAGAACGTGGACTTTCGGAAGTTTCGGCAGATCGTGTTGATGATGCTCGATAAGAAGCATCTGAACGTCGAAGGAATGATTGAAATCATTGATGTTGCTCTGGAGATGAACTCCTTGGATCGTCCTCGTTTGCTTGAGGTTCGGTCGGCTCTGCTCAACGGGTAAAGATATGGTCCACGCTTAGTGGAAACACTGAGAGACGCGTGAGCGAAGTTCCTTGTCGGGTAAGTTCCGACCTGCATGAAAGGCGTAACGACTGGTACACTGTCTCAACCACCGACCCGGTGAAATTGTAGTTGTGGTGAAGATGCCACATACCCGCGGCTAGACGGAAAGACCCCATGAACCTTTACTGTAGGCTGATATTGGGTTGAGGTATGTTCTGTGCAGAATAGCTGGGAGGCTTTGAACCGGGGACGCCAGTCTCTGGGGAGCCATCGTTGAGATACCAGCCTGGATATGCTTTAATTCTAACTTTGTCCCGTGAATCCGGGCTTAGAACAGTGTCAGTTGGGCAGTTTGACTGGGGCGGTCTCCTCCTAAAGAGTAACGGAGGAGCGCAATGGTACACTCAGCCTGGTCGGCAATCAGGCAAAGAGCGTAAAGGTAGAAGTGTGCTTGACTGCGAGACAAATAAGTCGAGCAGGTACGAAAGTAGGCCTTAGTGATCCGGTGATTCCGAATGGAAGGGTCATCGCTCATCAGATAAAAGGTACTCTGGGGATAACAGGCTTATCGCCACCGAGCGTCCACAGCGGCGTGGCGGTTTGGCACCTCGATGTCGGCTCATCGCATCCTGGGGGTGAAGAAGCTCCCAAGGGTTTGGCTGTTCGCCAATGAAAGCGGTACGTGAGCTGGGTTCAGACCGTCGTGAGACAGGTCGGTCCCTATCTACCGTGGGCGTACGAAACTTGAGAAGGGTCAACCTTAGTACGAGAGGATTTGGTTGGACATAGCTCTGGTGTCCCAGTTGTCACGCTAGTGGCACGGCTGGATAGCTAACTATGGAAAGGATAAACGCTGAAAGCATCTAAGCGTGAAGCCCTCTTCAAGACTAGGTTTCGTAGCAGTAATGCGAAAGTCCCCTGGTAGACCACCAGGTTGATAGGCTGGATGTGTAAGCACGGTAACGTGTTAAGCTTACCAGTACTAACGGACGAACGCTTGACCATCGGTATCTTGCTCTCAAACTCGATACCTCGGTCTCTTATTCACAAGTCGCCCTGCGTGGCGATGCCATTACCAATCCAACATAGGGCCAAGTATCCTTACCGGTACTTGGTTCTCTCCCGGTGACTATATCAGAAAGGATCACCTGTTCCCATACCGAACACAGTAGTTAAGCTTTCTGAGCCGATGATAGTGCCCACCAGTGCGAAAGTAGGTATTGCCGGATTTTTAAAACCCCTCTAGGGTCTCCCTAGCGGGGTTTTTTTACGTACTTGCGCATCCCAACTCGATCGCCCTCGGCTCTCATTCGACCTCCCTGACTACCTCTGAGCCAGATCGCGTGCCCAACGCCTTCCACACCTGGCTTGCGATCGTCTGAGATGTCATCCTGACCGAGCCATCCAACATCATCGAATTCACACCACCCGTGTGGTAACTCCGGCTCGTCACCACTGCGTACGTCGGCAATGTGCTGCTCCTACCTTCCCGCATGGAGTTGAAATCAATGTCATACTCTTTACCGCCAGTCCAATAGGGAATCTTTTGGTTCGGGGGAAATGTCGTCGTGAATCCCGTTTGGTGAGCTCTCGCATCCACCCATTCGGTATGCCCAGAATCCACCTTGAATTCACCCCCAAAATTAGCAATTTCCCCTGCCTGCAATCGCCACCGCTTACCTTGCATCAGCGGTCACCAGCGCCCATAAGCGGTTAAAAAAACAGGACCGCTGATAGCCGCTAATCGACGCTTATGAAACAGCCCCAATCCACTCTCGACCCCACTGCATCCTTGGCATTAGCGGTCACCAGCGCCCATTAGCGGTTAAAAAAACAGGACCGCTGATAGCCGCTAATCGACGCTTATGAAACAGCCCCAATCACTCCCAACCCCACCGCATCCTTGGCATTAGCGGTCACCAGCGCCCATTAGCGGTTAAAAAACAGGACCGCTGATTGCCGCTAATCGACGCTCATGAAACAGCCCCAATCACTCCCAATCCCACCGCATCCTTGGCATTAGCGGTCACCAGCGCCCATTAGCGGTTAAAAAACAGGACCGCTGATTGCCGCTAATCGACGCTGATGAAACAGCCCCAATCCACTCTCGACCCCACTGCATCCTTGGCATTAGCGGTCACCAGCGCCCATTAGCGGTTAAAAAACAGGACCGCTGATGGGCGCTAATCGACGCTCATGAAACAGCCCCAATCCACTCTCGACCCCACCGCATCCTTGGCATCAGCGGTCATCAGCGCCCATTAGCGGTTAAAAAAACAGGAACGCTAATCGACGCTCATTAATCCCGATCGCTCCGCTCGCCCCACCTGGAGAGAATTTCACCAGGAATCGCTTCAATGATGGCATACAAAAATTGGCCAATAACCTCGACGAGCAATTGAACGAGAAACTCGCCGATGAAGCTTAGGATTTCCATCGATAGTAGCTGATAAAAAACTTTTGGTAGGATTCATTGGTCTAGCCCAAAGGGCTAAGCCAGAGCATTCTGGCTACTGCTTAGGCTCGATTTCCTTTTACCTTAGGCGCAAATGAGGTTGATTCATGTTGCCACCAAAGCATCTTGCAATCGCAGTGACACTTCTTTTTAGTGGTATCGGTGTTGTTGCAGACTATTTTCTCAAAGTCGCATCGACGCGAGAAAACCCTTGGAAGAATTGGGAGTTTTTCCTTGGGTTGGTGCTGTATGCGTCGACCGCCTTCGGTTGGCTTTTTGTGATGCAGCATCTAAAACTAGCCGCTGTCGGCATTCTTTACACCGTAGCAATGTTGATTTTGCTTGCTTTAGTAGGTTATTTTGGATTTGGAGAGTCTCTTTCCAAGCGGGAGTGGCTTGGGTTGATCTTCGCGATCGCCTCAGTACTGCTTATGGTCACCGAAAAGGATTAAGAACCAGGTGGCGAGGGGAGTGCTGGCAGCCCGTTGCCCTGATTAGCCCCGATCGGGCCTCCCGCTGGTGCACCGACTCCGCCTGGAGTAGGTATGGAAGGAGCAGCAGATGAGGGAGCCGGGCCGAAGGGATTGCTACCGAAGCCTGGGATTTGCAGTCCGGGAATTCCTGGGATACTTGGTAAGTTCGGCAATGGGAGTTGCGAACCTCCTTGTTGCAGAGGTCCTAGCAATTTACCCAGCCCTTTGTCGATCTGTTTTTGGGCGGCACCGGCCAAAGCGCTCGTCGCAAGCTGCTGCCCCAATTGGATCATACCACTGCTATCGAGTTGGGGTCGCGAGACCGTCCCTCGGATCGGGATCTGTATCATTTGGCCCGCAAGGGGTTGCAGAGCCGGTGTTCTGTCTACCCATTCTTTAAGTATCGGTACAGCGGCGACTAATTCCAAGCTTCCGTCTAGGCCGACGGATCCCGAGGTTGTCAGAAGTACGTCACCAGCTTGGATCTTCATGTCCCGGTGCATCACCCTACCGCGATCGACAGCAAAAGCAATATTCTGTTCCGGTAATTGCAGCCAACTTGTGGCTTGGCCTCCGCCATCAGTCGCTCCGGCTCCACGTCGCAAATTGCGTATTTGGGTCACCAAACTCAGAATTTGGTCGGCCAACGGCCCCGGTCCGACGTTCGCACCGTGAACATGCAAACGGCCTTCGACCGTCTGCCTAAAAGACTCGGTCGGGAAAATTTCTGCACGGTCGATATCCAGTGTTAAATTGCCTTGAACGCTCGTGACATCTGCTAGTAACGGGGTGACGTATTTGAGCCAGCCTTGGCACATTTGTCTTGTGATCGCTACATTTTCAATCACTCGCTGTTGCGTCTGACGAATCACCATCGGCTCAGCGACAAAATCACCATCGAGGTTCCACCGGAGCATTCCTTGCGAGACGGGGAACTCCGCTTTAGAAGCAAAACGTCCATTTTCGATCACCAGAGGAATCTCCGCTCCCCCGATATCGATCCCGACCACATTGGCGCTGTCCCAACCAACACTTGACTTAGCCGAGAGGGCTTCGGTCCATTTGTGATTGGGGGCATTGACCCAAGTGACTTCCAAAGGTTGAGTCTTTTGGCCTGTGGCCGTGAGCATCCCGCCCGTATAGGGCCTTAGACGCTCTGCAGCGCGAGCGGCATCATAAGTAAGACTTCCTTGCGATTGAACGATGGTCGTATCGCCCTGTTGGGTAACTTGGGTCGCGCCCCCATACGCGAGCCACTCGGTCTGCATGAGGACTTGAGGCAGTTGCAGCAATCCATCGGAAAATCGGTAACTACCATCTAGAGTAACAACGGCTTGGGGTTCTTCCCACAAGACACCCTCTTTGGCTGAGGCCGCCCCGGTACTTACGAGTTGATTTGGATTTCTCGGTTGGACTGTTGGCTGGACTGCTCGTAGATCTTTGGCCTGCGTCACCAAATGCCATTGGATATCGGATGGACTGAGTGTCCAGTCCATTTGTCCGGTAACATCTCCGGTCAATCTCATTGGCTGACTTGAGCCAACTGCAGGCTCGCTTTGAATCGATGCGATCAATCGGCTCGGATCGATCCGAAAAGCCCCTTGGCCTTTGCGATTACCCGCTTGCCCAACCGCTTGGTCCTGCGCTTGGATGGCAAAGGAATCGGCGCGAACCAGCAAGTTATCGACCCGCAAATTGGCCAATTTGCTGCTGTCGAAATTCCCTTGGAATTTGCCGACCATTCGGGATTCTTGCAAGGCGCTTGAACCGCTTGTGATTTGGAAAGGCTCTGCGATCCAATCGACCGATGAAACCTCCACGTGCTGACGGTCGATCGCTCCTTGAACATCCAAAGAAACCTTACCCATCAGAGCCACACCAGGATCGACTCCGGCGAACATTTGACCTCTTCGTTGCCAACGGTCTAAATCCCCATTCAACTTAAACACCATCGGTGCTGGGGTCTGACCAAGCGATGTTGCTCCTGCGGGCACCGTGCTTGAGATAGGTGCATCTGAGAAGACGACGGGCTCGAGCACTTGGAATTCTAGAGACTCCTGAGGTGATCTTAGATTCGCTTGGATTCTATCGAGTTGCATGATGGTCATCCCGTCGAGTTGGGCGATGGTGGTAAAATCACCATCCCAAGCCGGCTCATCCAACATGCCTTTGGCGTGCACGATACGAAGTGGTGTGGTTCTCAGCGATCCGCTTGCTGCCAATCGATTCCCTTCATTGAGTTTCCATGCCAAAGCAGCTTGCGCCGACCCGGTTAAACTTTCCAACGGCAGTACAAACCACTCCGATAGCCTTTGCTCCATCTTGTCCAGATCGAGCTGAGCCGTCAGACGCCCGTCGAGCAAATCCCCGGATCCCTCGATCTGACAAAACTCTGAGTTGCAAAACAAACGTAAACTCGGTACCCCCTGGGCATTTCCTGAAACATCCAATCCCGCAGAAAAGGCCTCTTCCCATACGATACGTTTCCCCTGCATGTTGGCCTGCAGATTCCCCAGCTTGACCTGATAGCTACTAGATGGAATTCCCTTCGAAGCGTTGTTGTTAGAAGCGCTTAAGCTTGTAGCGTTGGCCGAAGGATTCGCGGTCGACAAAAGACTTGCCGGCCTACTTTGCGAAAGAACCAGCGATGCATTTCCCTGAAGCAAAGTGACTTGGTCCTGCATCTGAACCAGATCCGGAGCCACCGCAGAGAGCTTCGGTAAATCGATGTTTCCCTGGATGTCGAACTCGGAATCCTCCAGCCAAGGTGCGTTCCATGCGGGAAGTTTCGTCGGGATCGCAATGTTCGCCTTGGAAATAACCGTACCGAAATCGCATTCAAGCTTGGAACTGCTTGTGCTGATTCTGTTCTGGAACAAACTGATATCACCACTGTAACGTATCTGTTGGATTCCAGCACCTCGCTGGCCGACCAGACTCGGTGCTGCGATTCGAAGCCGATCCACCTGGGCGGTTTTCACAAAAGCTGTCAATGCCTGTGGACCTGTGTACTCGACGTCTGCCATGACAGTAGCTTCGCCGTCGAGATGATCGATCGGTAAATCTGGTAAACGACGCTTGACCAAACTCATCCACTGCAGCGGTAATCCCTGCGTCGATACGGTCATCCGAACCGATGGCAGATTGGCCGCAGCAAGAGCACTCATCCCAGGGGCGATCGGCTCAGTCCTAAGTGTGAACTGCCCGGTTGCTGCTGGTTGACCTGGTAACACCATCGTTTGTGTCAGTTGGCCGATCAGCGTCATTGGAGGAATTGGTTGCTCGCTTGTGGGAATCGGTACATCCGCTTCGCTGACCCGTAACGCCCATGCAGTCTGATCCACTGTGTCACGAACCTGCACGACCGCTTCAGCCAATCGAATGCGTCCAGTAAAGCCAGTCGAACCCGAAACTCCTTCAGCAGGTTGATCCTCGCCTCCAGATTGCATAAGAGGCTTGATCGCTTCCTCTAAGCTCGTTGTTCCTGGATGCACATCCACGGCCAGAGCTACATCCCTAAGTGTGATCGTCCCGAGCCTTCGATAATTGGATACCAACGAGAACAAAGTCAACTCAGTATCCAGCGAACCAATCTTGACTATCTCCGACCCACGATCATCCACCAACCTGATGCCCTGCGCACTAAATGGTTGAATCCACCCTCCCCGCAACGGACCGATGTCGATCTGAATCGGTGCTAAACCCGAATTCCGATTGATCTGACCGATGAGCCAAGCCCTTTGCTGCAATAGAACCGTCGGTGCAGAGGCAATTGCCCCCATAGTGATCGCGCCGGAAATAGCAAGCCATCGCTTCCACTTCGATCGCTTTCGCACTGAGCGATCCTTCGCAAAACCCATGTCGACGCCTTGATCGTTACTGTTCTGGGATCGAACTCTTCGCATCGCTGTGCCAACCCTTTTCGTGTGCAATTGCTAGCAATTCCTGTCACCTGGGCGCAACTTGCCTTCGATGTTTGCTAGACCCGCAAGAATACTGTTTTTCGAAGCGAAAAAGCCAGATCGATCTTTGTTCAAGTCGACTCGATTTGCTACAAGTCGCTAAAACCAGTCAAAATACATTGATGACCAAATGACCCGTTGGGAGACTTGCACATGGACAAGCTGCTTCGTCGTAACACCTTCCAATCCGCTCTGGCTTGCTGCTTCGCCCTGGCGTACTGCAATTCTGTTTCCATCGATCTTGCGATGGCCTTTGCTGCCGACACGCCCGTGACCAACGACTCTTCGTCCCGAAAAGGAGCCACGGCTCCCGATGCCAATACCAGCGAGGATGAAACGCTTACCAAGACCACTAGCTCTGAAATCAATCCTCCAAAGACGGCCAACCAGGACAACAAACAATCCCATGTCACACTTGCTCAATGGGTGACCGATTGGATGAAAAACCCTCGCAACGTTACTGCCAGACTGGCCATACACGGTGTGGTTCCCGAGATAGAACTCCAAGCAGTCATTCCTGCTGCTCAGCAAAAAATCTGCGCCGATGGAAAATGCTATGAAGTTGACCAGAAGATGGTCGAAGGTAAACCATGCGATCAGTCCTTATCGGATGAAGAAAACGATCCAAACGGCCCAATCCGCGTCGCACCAGCTGCTCCTCCGATTCCACCGAGCTTTCCATTTGCTTTTCAAGGTCATGGCCAAGATAGCTCGGTCATCGAAATGCACCTGGACACTTCCGAATTCCCCCAAGCCCCCATCGCCGATGCTTACGACATCGAGTCTTTTCCTAACCATGATCCGTATGGCTCTCTAAGCCAAACACAGATTTCAGTCCCAGCCAGTATGCTTGTTGCCTACATGGTCGCTCACGCTCAAAATACCGTCCGTTTGGAGATGACCGAGCAACTTGCCGCAGAACGCGCGATGTACGCGCAACGTTACGAACTTCTACTGCAACACAACCAGCAGCTCCAAACCCAATTGGCAGTTCTGGAAGCTCGCCAGCAGACCACCGAAGCCCTGGCTCTTCGCGCATCTGGCCGTCAATTGGCAGCAACTTCTTGCCCCACCCCGCCGACTTCAGAATCCGCCGAAGAAAAACGCTGCCAAAACCTAACTGCCTCCAAAGAAGATTGGGATGCGGTCCAGGAGGATCTGTCAAACATCCGCCAGCAAATTGCACTTCTCAAAAAGAGCAATCCCGTTCCTTTTGCTACCAGCAACATCGGAACCCAGGAAACAAACCCTTCAAGGCAACCTCAAACCTGGAGAACCGCTCGGTCAGTCCCTTATGTGCCCGTTTTTCCTTCCGTGGGAAAGAACGCTGAAACGACCAAGAAGTAGTTGATTACAATAAGCCCTCGGCTGAAAATGAATTCACCGAGCTCTTCGTCTCTAAAGGTAATCTTCCATGTGCGGCATTGCTGGAGGGGTGTGGTCATCCCATGGGTCGGGATTGACCATCGACCAACTGCGAGCCATGACCAACTCGATCCAACATCGCGGACCCGACGACGAAGGTCTTTGGATCCAACCTCCCAGCCCTCACCCCAACCATTTGCTCAACCCGACGTGGAACTCCGGCGTCGGGCTGGGTTTTCGCCGTCTGTCGATCATCGATTTGGACACCGGTCGCCAGCCCATGGGCAACGAAGACGGTTCTGTACAGATCGTTTTCAATGGTGAAATCTACAACTACAGACAACTGCGGCATCGGCTCGAAGGATCCGGCCATCGCTTTAGCTCCCATAGCGATACCGAAACCATCGTCCATCTGTACGAGGATCTCGGGACCGATTGCTTCAAGCATTTCAACGGGATGTTTGCTATCGCAATATGGGATTCAAAAAAGAACCGCCTTGTCCTCGCACGCGATCGGCTCGGTAAAAAGCCACTGTTCTATTGGCACGACCAAGATCAAATCTACTTTGCCAGCGAACTCAAGGCCCTTCGCACCTTACCGGGATTTCCTCAAGCGATCAACCATGCGGCAATCGATGCCTACCTGACCTATCAGTACATCCCGCATCCAATGACGATTTATCAAGGAGTTCACAAACTCCCTCCAGGCCATTTTCTCGTCTTCGAAAATGGTCAGCTTCAAATCCAACGATACTGGGATATCGATTGGTCCTACGAAACTCAAATCAGCATCCAGCAGGCCAAGTCAGAGCTTAGAGATAAACTCACCGCAGCCGTGGAACTTAGACTCCGTAGCGATGTTCCTCTGGGAGCATTTCTATCCGGTGGAATCGATTCGTCTTTGGTCTGCGCAATCGCCCAAAAACTCCTAAAAACTCCATTGCGAACATTCGCCATTGGGTTTTCAGAAGCCGATTTCGATGAAACCAGTTACGCCGCATCGGTTGCAAAACATCTTGGAACTCAACACGAAAGATTCGAGGTACAACCCGATGCCGTCGGGATCCTCGATGCCTTGGTCGATCATTACGACGAGCCCTTCAGCGATTCCAGCGCCGTGCCAACTTGGTATCTTTGCGAATTGACCCGTCGCAGTGTGACGGTAGCTCTCAGCGGCGATGGCGGTGATGAACTCTTCGGTGGTTACGAACGTTATCGCGCTTTGCAACTAAGCCAACAATTGCAGAATTACCTGCCTGTCGGGTGGCTCTCTCAATCACGCATCATTCGGAGCCTGCCAGACTCCAATGCCCGCCGATCCTTGCTTCGTCGAATCCGAAGATTCTGCGAAGCACTCGGGCAACCTGCTCCCCAACGGTACATGAACTGGATCCAAATCTTCGGCGAATCAGCTCGCATCCATCTATACCAAGACTCCTTCATCGAATCTTTGCCAGACCAAGATCCATTCGCATTCCTTCAACAAGCTTGGACGCAAGCAAACCCCATCCAACGCGATCCGATGAGCTGCGCGATGGCCACGGACCTACAGACCTACATTCCCTGCGACCTGATGACCAAAGTCGATATGGCTTCCATGCGCCACTCGCTCGAAGCTCGCCAACCTTTCCTCGATTACACTCTGGTCCAATGGGCGATGAGCCTACCTCTAAAATTAAAAATGCACCGTGGCGTCGGAAAATGGCTCCTTCGTGAAACCTTCAAAGACGAACTACCCGCCGAAATATGGACGCGGCCAAAAATGGGTTTTGGCATTCCCATCGCCAAATGGTTTCGCACATCCCTAAAAGATCGAACCATCGACGCGTTGCTAGGAACCGATGCGAAATGCCACGCAATCTTCAGACCAGATGCCATCAGCCAAATGATCAATGAACACATGCAAGGACGCGTCAACCAAGGTTATCGGCTATGGAATCTACTGGTGCTCGAACTTTGGCTCCGAAAATGGGGCTAGCTCATAACTTCCATCAATCGATCCAATCCCCCGTCTTTGGATCTATCATCAAGCCATACATCTTGCGGATCGCTTCCTTGTGTCGTTCCGTCAAACGATTGGATCGTTGTTGGTCTTGTAAAAACTCCATATCCCATAGCTCCATTGGGCACCAATCCAAGTCCCTGCGGTAATGAGTTCCAGGAAACTGCTTCAATATTCCATCGCTTAACCCAAAAATCATGTTCCTCAAAGGTGAAAACTCATTGGCATACTCAAGACCAAAAGCCAATAGACCAGTGTAATTGTCGCTTTGGAACCCAAATCCACCCAGCTTCCACGTCGCAAGCGAGCAATCAACTAGCGCCCGATAATATTCTTCCTCATCCATCGCTTGCCACGAATCAAACTTCGATGCAAGTTCGACTTTTGCGCGAGCGTCCAACTTTGCAACCGGATCCTTGATGGACCCCAATTGCAACCGTCGAGTTAGCCCGGATGCAAAGACTCTCACCAAGTCGGGTTCCATTCCCTGGTCACGGAACACCGCTTGCGCGTCTTTGGTCGCAAACTCCATCATCGCTTTCATGTTCAAACGCTGAATGATCAGGTTGCTTAAAAAATGTCCCCCGATCTCACCATGTGCACCAGGTGACTTCATCGCTTTGAGTCGCTGTGAAAAACCCGGGTGCAACCGTGTCGCAGGAAAGAAACTGCGGTCTTCATTAGCCGCATAGATCACTCCAACCGATCTCACATTTCGAGTAGGCACGCCTGTGACATAATTCCCAACAGACCCTTGGGGACTCCACTGAATCAGCGATGAACTCTGGCCCGGAAGAATGTAAGAATAAACAGGATCAAAAAGCCCTAGGAAATGGACTTCGATCTGGTACCTTTGAAGCCTCCTTGAAAACTCGATCGCCATCGCGGCACCCCGACTCCAGCCAAATATATGTAGCTTCTGATGACCTCGGTAGTGCGCGATAATATCCGCTTCGATTCGATCCAGGATTGCCGTCCATCCATATCCCGACCCATTGTCCGCATAAGCGTTCCAAAAAGAATCGTACTCCGTGGGATTCCCCACACCCCCATAATAAAACTTTGTCCCCTGGTACAAATTATAAAGACGCTCGACATTCCCCATTCCAAATAAATGCATGCCTGTACCACCAATGAAGATACCGTACTGCGGGGAATTCGGATCAACGCAATAGGGCGAAATCATCCCATCGATGAGCGAATTGACTTGGTCGGAACTTCCCAGTGTCAACTCATGAGCCCATGTTCTTAACGCGCTATAAAGAACTCGCTTGCCCGATGGCAGATTGACCCATCCTTGCCGATCGACCCGACCAATCGGTGTTCGTACTGTGTTGGTGCGGACAACTCCATCGATACGATTGGGCTCAATCCCAAGCGAATGCTGCCAGTAAACAATCCCCTTCTTTTGGATTACTTTGTCCGGATATCCAACAACACTAAATCGCGAGTTCCTGTTCAATAACTTCTCCCTGGAGATATCTACCTGCTTGCCTAAATGCTCCTGGTACTTACCAAACAACTCATTCATCGCATCGTGGGACTTGGACTGATAGATACCTCCATAACCTTGGTCTGCAAATTCCAGAAATTCCACCCACTGGGCTGGATTCTTCACAAAGAACCGACCATCGGACTGTGGGCTCGGACTTTCTACCGGAATCGGACTCAACATAAGGTTCCATCCAGTGGATTGATCGAAACTCGCTTGGCCGTGATCAGGCCGTTGTGCAGCACCGAGCATTCGACCATGCAAATCCATCCAATCCACCGCATCGGCCCATAACTCTCGATCTACCGTCGAGAGAAACTGCTGCGTCGATGGACTTGTTGGAACCATTGCCAAGGTCGATGTTCTCACAAAGCCTCCAGCCAGCTTCTCATCCTCCGATAAATTCAATATCCCTTGATATAAAACTACCTGCTCGTGCCTCGTCGCCTCTATTTTCCTGCGAGCGCTTCGAATCATCGTATCTAGCGACCAGTACGAGCTAGCAAACTGCTCTTGAGGCGAACGAATCCACGCCAGAAATCCGGTATCCTTCCAAACATAGGGCGATGCGATCTCCCGCGTTACAATGGTATTGAAGAGGAGTTGATAACGGCGATCACTATTGCCAAGCCGCAAATCAACCAACCTCCCAGGCTCTGGGAGCTGGATCGATGCGGCATTCAATAAACCTGATTCATTCAAATCCCGCATCGACTCAATACGATCCTGCTGCGCGGACCAATCTAGCTGGGCCACATCACGCCTTGCAGTGTCGCTTGCAAGCCATTCTCTGAAGTCTGTTTCCCATTGCAATTCGCCTTGCTGTTTCTCATGCGCAGCTTGCTTGCGACTCTCGGCTTGTATCTTGTCTGCTTTCGCCAGAGAACTTCCTAAAACCAAATCGGACTTAGCCCTGGCGACATCGACAAGGAAACTACTCCATGCATTGCCCAACTGCTGATCGATCTGCTCAGCCATCTGCATTTCAATAAATGCGATCTGATTGGAATTGTCTTTTTCAAGTTCCGACCACTCCAGCTTAGATACCTCATAAGCATCCGCTTCTTTGCGGATCAACTCCCTCTTGGAATCCCGGATTTTCCCTGCTCGCTGGGATTCGTTTTCGACAAGTCCCAAACTATCGGAGCGTTGAAGGTCGGAGTCTGCCGACTGCTTGGCAACCATCGCGTCGATTCGATGTCGATTCCAAACTTCAATCCACTGCTTGGACCTGTTGGCATGGGCCTGCTGCGCCTGCTCAATACGCTGCTGATACACGATCGAGTTCAAGTCTTGATGATAAGCCAACTCGGCCTGTGCTATTTCCTCTTGGCAAGTCTTCAAAGAACGATGGATCTGCTCGATTGCCTCAAGGGCACTATCATGAATCGCAGTTTGGTAATGCAAATCGTTCCGTGCAAATGACTCAAGCGAGCCAAGCTCCCGCTGGATCTGAGATTCAAGGTACGCTCGATCGGCTTGCTGCCTTTGGTGTTCTTGGTGAAGCTGTGCGTGGGCTATCGTCGTAATGTATTGATACTCAATCTGGCCTCGTGCATCGGTCCATCCCGCATCGATTTGCTTCAACGATTGAATGCTCTCGAATTCGTGCTCCGCCATAGCTAACATCAAACTCGACCAGTCTGTGGGTATTGCCTCTTGGAGCTGCTCCCTGGCAACCAAGCGTGCTTGAGCAGCCTCGACTAGCCACTGAAACTGCACTTCAGAGTCCTTTTTTGCTAATGCATCCTCAGATCCAATCACTTGGACCTGGTACTCCAGTCGTGCGTGTACGATTGCCTCATCGCGCGTTTGATCCATCTCAAGGACCTCCCGCTGTCGCTGTGCGTCGATGCGTTGCACCTGGACTTGAAGATGTGTGTCCTGCTGAATCTGCCACAGATCATGCTCGATGGCACCTTGAGCTGTGCTGTTGCTCCAAACCAACATTGCTGCCGAATCCTCCAACGCCTGCTTGTGCCTCGCCGTTGAGGATAGTCTGCTTTTCTCCCGAGCCTGATCAAAGACCGAATCCCCCTGCAGTTTCATGATCTGGACAGAAGTCTCTGCCCGCTCAATCTCTTGCAGGAACGTCGATTCGTTTCCAAATACACTGGATCGATACTCCAAGTCGACCTGTCGCTGCTTTTCAGTGGCAACTTGGTTCTGCTCGGTCAATGCAACGTGGCTATCGAATGCGACTTGGGATTGGAGCCGCTGCGAGGATCGCTCGACCCTCTCGCTTTGCAGCATATGCTCGCCTTGCGCCTTTTCTTGCGCAAGCTCGCGTTGCTGCTCAAACTTCAGCAATCGTTGCTCGTGTTCCCCATGGGCCAGCCCTCGACGCACAATCCAATCGGTGTAATCAGGAGCTACATCGTGGATCCATTGTGCATAAGCTATTGCGTGCGCGATTAAGGCTTGTGATCGAAGTCCATCCTGGGCAGCTCCACGTAGCATATCGGCTTGCTTGAGAGCTGCGTTGATGTGGTAGTTTCCTTGGATGCCAGCCCAATCCCTTTGGTATTCGATCGATGCCTGCTGGACTTTCTGTTGAAACTGACGCTGCACCTCTTGAGAATGCTCCCGAAATTGGATTGATTTCGCATTTTGTTCCTGGATCCGTGCTAATTCCAATCGATCCTTGCTGTCGATCCATCGCATCCGAGACTCCTGTGCCTGGATCTGATTGCTACGCGATGACGAGTAATCAGCTTGGGCATGCACTTGATCGGCACGGCTGTCCGCTTGATGATTGGACTGCTGATGTCCAGCAAGTTCCTCGATTCGTGAAACCTTGGCGATTCCTAGTTCTTTTGCAAATGCGATTTGAAACTCTGCCCGGTTGATCTCCTGCATTTCTTGCAGCTGGACAAGTCGCCCGCGCAGTTGCTCCGAAGCTGACTCTCCTGCAAAGCTGGAACCCCCACGCTCTGCCATGGGCTCTAAACGCCAGAGGCCCGATGTCCAAGGATTGGTCGAGACCCTTAGGCCCATCCAGTTATCGAGCTCACCGCGCAGTGATGCATGCAAAGGCATCGAATCCGTATGCATCCGTAGATAATAGTTTTTCCAAATCTCTCCGATGCCCTTTGCACTTGAACGACGCTGCTCAAGCATTTTCTGATTGAGTTGCCGCAGCGCCTCATCGGACCGGCGATCGTAAGCCATCTTTACCAAAGCCTCCGACTTTTCCAGCGCACTTGCATTCTTCTGCACAGCGATCATCCACTGAGTCTGCTGGCGAGCTTGGTCTATCTTGGTATCTCGTCGCGAAGCAGCCTCCTGCTGCTCATACTCGGTCTGTAACTGGGCCAACTGTTCCGCATAAATCCGATCCTTTGCAATCCGATCCGATTCGTAATCCATCGTCTGATCGGACTGGACTTGCTGTTTCCATAAATTCGCATTGCAAATGTTCGTGTGTTGCTCATAAACAGACTCCATCTGATGTTTCAATAGTGCTCTCGTTTCCGGATCCAGTTTCCGATACAGCGCATCGAGCCCCTCTGAATACTGCTGCAGTACTCGCTGCTGATAACTGTTTTGCAGGCCCTGCTCTTGAAATCCGGAGTCGTGCTCAATCTGCAAAAAAGCCAGTTGCTGACTCTGATCCAAAAGCCCTTGCCTCTGAGTCGTTGTGTCTCGAACCCTGCCCAAGTCCACTTCCCGTTGATATTCGATCTGAGCAAGCGCCTCTTGCCTTGCCAATTGCAGCGAACCGGATTGCTCGGCAAATCGGTCTTGCGCACTGTGGATCGATCGGGCGTATTCCTCATAGGCATCCGAATGACTCGACAACGTCGGTAAGTCCTCCAACCATGCCCAACGAGCTTCGATCGGCCTTGCCAACTCTTGCTCGATCGCAGCAAGTCGCACAATCTCCCCACGCTCGGTACGAAGTGCTTCATCGGTTAACTTTCGCTCTTGGAAATGCTCACCATCAATTTGCTGGAGCCTATCGCTGTAAATGCGTTCCACCAAAGTGACACGTTCATAGTAACGATCCCAATCCAATTCACCCCGATCGAACTCACTCCACAAAGTATTCAACGCCAACGAGCGGCGATACTTCGCATCTGCCCTTTGCAAACTTGCACTGAGCTGAGCATCAGCCAACCTCGTATCGGCAGCAGCCGTCACCTTGGAAGCCTCATTTTTCAGTTCAAAAAGATTGGGTGCTTGCAAAGATGGTTTCGGAAAATGGATCCCAAACACCTGAACCTGCACAGCACCCGCAGTCTGCTCTGCCAACTCAAACTTAGCATCGGCCAATGCACGACCAAATTGCCGGGTCGCAGCTACTTGATCCTCAGCGGATTGCAATTCCACCGACGAGCTTCTAGCTACGAATTGATTCTCTAATTGCTTGAGAAGTAGCTGGTCTGCACTCTTTTGCATCGACTCCTGTTGAGCTTTCTCAAGCAGGATCTGCGCCCGCTGCACATTCTGGCTTCTAGCTAATCTTGCTTGCTCCATCAAATAATCGGTCCATGGACTGGGCTCGGAGTCTCTCCATCGTTGCATTTGGGATAGATACTGATCCCACTTGCGAGTCTTTAATTCCACCTGCATCTGATGGAAATGTTGCTCATGATCGACCCATAAACCCGATTGCAGAATGTGATTTTGCAGCGCAAGCACGCTAGCTGAGGTATGGTAATGGGCCGATGCCCGAGCAAGACTCGCTTCATAATCCGCATTGCAATCGACCAAAGCTACCGCAAGCTTCCGATCCGACTGGGCAGTCGTCACATGGAACCGCTTCAGCAATTGGAACTCACTGGAAGCTCCCTCATCAGCATGCTCCTGAAAGATCAGCCGAAAATCCGCTTCAATGCCATCCCTCCGTGCAAAAAAAACTTGATCGATACCAATCCGTCGCAACTCCGTTTGATATACAAGATTCGCCGTAGCCGTTTGTTCATCGAGCACCAATTGGTAACTGATCTGCGGCGAGATCGTTGCTGAACCGGAAACGGCTCCCAAGAAATTCCCGTCGATCCAACCCCAGCCACCCGTCCAGTGTTCGAGCTTCGGAGGCTCATAAACCAATGCATCAAGGAAACGTTGACGATATTGATATGCGATCGTCGACTCGTCCTTCAGATAGGTGATTCCCGATAGACCGCTATCGAGACGCTGTGTCTGCCGTGCATGCCTGATCTGGACAACAGCATCGCGCTGGATGTCGATCAATTCAAAGGCATACGAACGAACCATTCGAGCATGGCCCATTCGGAAATCATGCACCGCTTCAATCCTCTCCATCCTTTGCACATGAGCAGCCACCAGTGCTCCAAGCCGCTTGGTTTGCTCTGCATCAATTTTCGCAAGAGCATCTAGCTTCCATTGCCCCACAGATTCCTTAGTGTATTGCTCTTGATGGGGTTTAAGCTCCCTGAGTAATTCAAGGTACTGCTGGCCACGCTCTAACTCATAGCGCGTCTGGGGAGTCAAGACCAAGGAATCGACCCTAGTAAGCATCACGCACGCTAGGGTTGCGCGCATGAAGTCGAATTGCTGAAGCCCCAAATCGTTGGAAATGCGTCGATCGGCTTCAACCTGAATCAACGACCTTTCAAGCTCGGCCCAAGCGTTTGTTAAGGCAAGATGCAACTGATGACTTGCGAGCTCATCCGCGGTATCCCAGCGATTGGCTAAACTCGCGCGCCGTGCGCTCTGCTGATATCTGTACTCGGCGATCGACTGATCGCGAAGACGCTCAAGCTGTGCTGTCCTTTCGGCATACCTAAGCTCGATGGCACTTAGCTCGTTCATTTGGTCATGCTGAAGCTTATAAGACTCGGTGTGCTGAAGGGACTGAATTTGCAAGAGGTCCTGCTCATAATGAAAATGAGCGTCATAGGTCTTCTTGGCGTATGCAAGTAATGCGGCTTTCGCGGTCTCTCCCTCGGGCGGGGGAACCGTGTTTAACACGCTTGCCAGCTCACGATTGGCTTGATTTATTTTTTCGTCCCTGTTTCGCTGCAAGGTGCGAATTTTCTCCAAAGAAGCATCGGAGAGTTGTTGAGAAACAAGACGATATTGATCCTCGACCTTGTTTCGCTCGGACTGATAGTTTGCCAATGCGACTCGTGAGTTCTCTGCGAATTGCTCATAAATCTCTGAATAGTCTTCCAGAGAAAGACTGGTAAACTCACTCCCATTCTTTGTCATCGCTTCGCGATACAGCGCCTGAGCTTCGGCGACTAGCAACTCATACAGGCGTTGTGCACGATTCTTGGCGATACGTGCTTGCTGCTCTGCGAACCGAAACTCAGCAAGCAGATCGGATCGGATTCGCTGCAGGGAATCCTGATACTCTGAATGATGACTTAAATCCAAACCTTGGTCCCCCAGCGCATCGCCCTCAAACGCCTCAGTGAGCGACCCAGTCCAGTGAACCTGGGCCGCCGTGCCTTGTAGAGCCTGACCCGGAGGTTGGACCGGAGGAATAGGCAAGCTCTCTTGCCTTGGCAACCACGGCTGAGCATCAAAAGGCAGATTCGGCAATAAGTCCGATGGCCACAAGATTGCAAGTTCCTCTGGAAGTGGTAAGTCCACTTCTAGCGAATCGATGGCTCGTAGCTTCTCGCGAAGCGCTTCGATCGCTTCAGATCGCTCTTGTGCAAATTCAATCGTGCTACTGGCCGTGTGAGTCCAATATGCCTCGGTTGCATGGAGCATCCCTGAGGATCGATCCTGAAGCGACAACTCGTTATCTAATTCGCTTTGGATCGTATTTGCCTGTCTATCCTGAGCCAACTTGGCGATCGCCTGCGCTATGGCTTTCTCATGATCCGTAGCGACTTGTTGGCCAGCATCCGAATTACCGTTTTTCGAGACCAGTGTTCCTCGAACTTCCGTCCATTGGCCCCGCAATACCCTACCGCTCGAGAGGACCTCTTTGGTCCGTGCTTGCAACCTGAACGTTCCGATTTCCAGTCGCGTGGGGACGTACTCAAACGTCAAATCCTCAGCAACTTGCAGGCTGTCGTCGGGCAAGGAATCTCCGGTGAAATCGAATTCCACTTCCATCACTGAGTCAACAGAATCGCGATCGACCTTTCCATAGACTCCTGGATCGCTGGTGACATGGTCATCGTCTCGAAATCCATCGTCAATCTTAAGATGAAAATCTGTGATTTTTGCAGCGATGGTCGTATCGCCATCGATTCGAAATGGAACGCTTTGCCAACTCCCAACCAAATTCGCCTCTTCGTTAACGCCTCGCGACATGGCTCGAATCCTATAAAGGTATTCGCCAGGCGCTAAGTTCTGTAGGTCGAACGAAAACTCAGCATAGGAATTGACCTTAGCGGTTCGATCGGCAAGTCCGTCTCCGTTGGAGTCCAACTCCACAAGAACTCCTTCGGCAGATCGTTGCGAGCGAACGCTCCCCCGAAGCGAAGCGTTTCCAGATTCTTCGATGGAACCAACTTCAACTGCATATAGTTCGGCGGCTGTATCAGGCTGGTCCTCGATGACAAACGTCAAATCGGTCCAGCGATCGGGGGTCGAATCCTGTAATTGCAACGGAGCGATACGAAGTGGTCGAAAGGACACGGTATGTTGGCCTTGAGAAATCCAGCCCGGATCATAAATAAAGCGTCCGTCGGGCTTAATCGTCAGCGTTGCATCTGCCTGACGATCCTGATCCACATCGATTAGAACTAGCGTACCTTCGATTCCTGAAAAACTCGTCAATCGACCCATCACACTCCCCTGCTCGCTTCGATTGTCACCCGGCTTTCCAGAATCGTTTACCAGTTTTAACGACTCGATCACCACCGGCTCCATCGTCGAGGCCACGTAGGTAAAATCAAAGGGTTGCCACGATGAATAGCGGATCGCATCCCCGTTCTCATTCAATCCCATCGAGCGGAAATAAAACACATGTGTGCCGTAGCTTAAAGCCATCGGCGTGTAACGAAATCGTCCTGTCGAATCGATAGAGACTTCCTCGTCAACAATCCGATCACCTTGTCGATCGATTTGGACGCGTTGGCGATACTCAGATCCAACGACCACTCCCTGGATCGTGGATACACTGCTGATACGATCGACCCGGCTGCGGCCTGTGTCGATCCAAAGACTCAAACCGCTGATATCACTCGAATCGTTCGGGGGCTCTGTGAGTTGAAAATTCAGCGCAGTCCAGTTGCCGACCAGAGGAATGTTTCGATAAGGATCCGTCCATTGGAGTCTTGCAGACACACTGCGCTGACCCATGGCAGCTCGATCTGGTCGGATCGCAAAACGGCCATCGCTCAACGGTTGCGTCCATGCATCGATGCTTCCATCGGAATCCCAATCGATTTGAATTCCCATCGCATCTGCACCGACATCTTCAGAGCCCATGACGATCTGACCCACAACGGTTGCAATCGAAGTGATCCTATCGGTATTCGAGATACCGTCATCGCTAAGTAGTCCTAGGGTGATTGCCGGCAAGACTGCAGGTTGATAAGCCCATGAAAATTCCACCCAATCGCTCTGCGACTCGCGGCCACTGGTCGGATCGATAACTCGGGTACGAACCCGGTACCGTTGAGGACCAGCGGTTATCGACTCGTCTTGGAAAACAACCAGCCTAGGTCGATCATCGATGGACCTAGGGACCGGAATGGTGCGAGCAAAAGTATCCGATTCAATATCGAGCATCGTTAAGCCTTGGATGCGATCTTGGATCAAACCCTCGACAGGAACTTCGATGCATATCGTCGGATCTTCTGTGATTCGATCTGTGGCCGATGCGCCAGTATCGTTTCGTAGCCTCAGGGTCGGTAATTCCACAGGTATGCTCGGCTCGATCGTAAAATCGTATTGCACCCACGCACCTGCGACCATCATGCTCGCCTTGGATGACCATTGTTGAACTCGGAGTTTGAACACGTGCCGACCCGGTCCGAGATTCTCAAAGACGTGTTCAAACGACATATCGCCTTCGATAGGAATCGAGGTGTCGGATTGATCGTCCTGATCCGTATCGATTTGAACCCATAAAGCATCATCATCGAGCGCGCTTGCAAAAGGACCGGTCGCGGGATTGGTTGGGTCGATGACGCTACCGCGAAGGATCCACTCGCGGGGCGTTTGGATCGGGTTGGAATGGGAAACTTCAGCAACCATCCAATGGATCGTCACAGGGTTTGGAATGGTAAACTCGATCGATTGCCAAGCCGTCAATGGACTCTGTGTGTGCTCGTCAACCAGTTGTACCCTAATCGTGCGAGATCCAGGCAACTGAGCATAATCGGGATCGATCAACCTGGGATCGTACTGCGCAAAACGCTGGTCGTGCTCCAGAACACTGCTGTGCTCGGCAAGACCATCCTGATCATGATCCCACTGGATACGGATCTTCGAAGCCGATGTTGATGGATTTGGATACTCTCCACAAATCGACACTTCCACGCTCGGATTGGTCGTGACTCGGTCACTTGCGTTGTCGGTATCAATTTTAAGTTGTAGGTTTTCAAGCCTCAGCGGACCTTGATCCGGGTCAGAAACGACACGATAGTCAAAAGTGGACCAAGCAGACTGCTCGACAAGAACACCATTTTTCGCGTGCACATTCGACCGGTAACGCACCGAACGACTTCCAAGCTTCCCGGCAAGACTAGGATCAAAGGACCTAGGATCCAGCACCAAGGAACTCGGTAGCTGATCGACCGTCAAGGTTGCATCGGGAATGAAATCACCATTCCAGTCAAATTGGGTCTTCAGCAACCCAGTTCCTTGTTTTCCTTCAACAGAGACGACCAATCGTTCGTCCCAGGTTACCCGATCGGTCGAGGAGATCCCTGTGTCGCTTAGTAACGACAGCACCATCGTCAATAATGGCCGGTCATCACTAGGTTTTAAGCTTCCATCGTTATCGAGGATACGTAGCGTTTGTACTTGCTTGCCCGCGGTCTGGTAACGACTATTTGTGTCGGGGATCAAACGGACATCCATCCACTCGGTGTTCTCTGGCACCAAATCATCGATGATGGAGACAGGCACCGAAGTCAGCGATTCGCCTGCAAGGAATACGAACTGGCCAAGCTGGCTGGATCGAGACCAGGAGGAAGTGTCGATTACGAAATCCTCACCGTAGATCAGGTTCTCTTGTAGCGAAAGTTCGTAATTGACACTCAGCGGCTCTGCAAGAGAACCAGTCCGTCGGGCCCTAAGACGACCATCGCGAATCGCTTCTTGGCCATCGATTGGTGGCAGCAATTCGACAAACGTTCCTGTGTTTGAGAAATCATCATCGCTGATCTGAATCGAAGTGATATCGGCTGGGACCCATGTACCGATGCGAGAGGTATCCCACAAGACAATGCGGATCGATTCGGTGGGCTCAACCAGTGAGTCGTCGATCGGAGTGATAGGGACATCGACGTAGGTTTGCCCTGGTTCAAAGAGAACCAGGGTCTTGAAATCAACATAATCGACATCCTTCTGGGCCGTCGAATCGGCAAGTACATTGAAGGAGACTTCGAGAGCAGGAAGAGAATTTGAACGTTCGATGCGGAAGGAGGCAGCAGGTCCCGATTCGCTCGTGGGCTGAAACTCCGATATCCATACTTTCTCGCGCGGTCCAAAAAAAGAACCCGACGGCAAACTTCCTGGGAATCGTTGAATTGGTGCTCCCGCATCGGGAGCTTGGGTGGGAATCACCGGGATTGCCCAGGGAGATCCAGACATCAGCGCTCTGGGCTCTAGGTTTTCCAGGATCAAACTTCTGACCGCACGGCGTTTGTGTCTGAGTGCACTACGTTTACGGCGAATTTTTAGAATAAGTCGACGAAGCCAGCGCGAACTGATGGAGTACATCAGCTTCCCTCCTTAGGTTGGACCTGTTTCCTAAAAAATTCGCTGGCCAGCGATCAACACGATTCGGATTCTAGGCAGGAATTAAAAATCTTGCCCGAAAATGGTCAGAATATTTTTGGTGAAAAAAAAGAAATCCCCATCCCAGCAGCGCGCTGACCATAACGGAATGATACCTTAATCGTTGAACTGGATGATCGTTGCCACAAAAACATATGCAGAGTCATCTTTTCGGAGACTTCGTTTTTAGGATTTGATCTATGCTTCGCCTATCCCAAGTATTCCAGCTTCTACCGATTTTTATGGCTCTGCTTGCTATTAACTCCAATGGGGTTGCTCAAGACCGCGCAGTGATCGAAAAAGGTAAGGCGGCTGTCGCGCTGATCGAAGCAGGTGAAAACAAGGTCGCCAGTGCGTTTTGCATCGACCCTCTAGGAATCTTCGTAACCAACCATCATGTCGTCGAAGAAATCGGGCTCGGAGGTAGCGTCAAATTAGTAATGCAATCGAGCCAGACCGATGAATGGAGCTTGAGCGCCGAAGTCGTCTTGTTGAGCGAGACTTCTGATCTTGCAATCCTCAAAGCCTACAGCATTCCCAAAGACAAGGAACTAACTTCTCTAGTGCTATCTCGTAATCCAAACCTCTATGAGACGATGGACTTAATCGCTTTTGGTTTCCCCTTTGGAAAGCAACTCACGGTCAAGAAAGGATCCAATCCATCGATCAGTGTCAATGTCGGTAAACTGACGGCGATCCGCAAAGAAAATGGAGCCGTCGAACTGATACAACTCGATGCAAGTCTCAATCCAGGCAACTCCGGAGGACCGGTTGTCGATCCACAGGGCAATGTCGTGGGGATCGTAAGCTTTGGGATGCTCGCATCAGGCGTTAACTTTGCCATACCCGTCGAGAAACTTTGGCCCATGCTGCAAACCCCTTTTTACAGCATCGACGCAAACGGCTTGCTGCTGGACCCCTACATTCCAAGCCGCGTTAAAATTAGGCTCATCAGTATGCAGGCAGAAATCCCCGACCTCAGTGCCGAAATCTGGTGCTTTTCGGTTAGCTCAGATGCAAAGAAAGTGGTTCCGCTTGAACCAATCGGAAACAACGAGTTTCAAGGGACTGTCTCCGTATCGCCAGAAGATCCAAAAAAGACACCTCTGCGAGGTCGTTTTGTTTTGAGCCAAGCAGAAGTCTCTG
>JAGWZB010000382.1 GCA_018969045.1 Planctomycetota bacterium
AAGTCGGTTGGAGTCCAGACAATTGATGCTGAGGGTAATTCGACACATTAGTCTGCCAACGGATAGTCGGCAGCAAATCTTGCATAGATTACCAGAGAATTTTCTTTGGAAGGATGTCAAAACAGGATGATCCCTCGCACTATGGAGCGGGCAACGCAATTTGATCCGTCCACCCGATCGAAAATCTCACAAGGCCAGTCGCCTTCGATCCTAGCCCAAGGGCTCAGCCACTATTTCGGAGTTGGGGAGCTCAAAAAGCAAGTACTTTTCGACAACAACTTAACGGTATGGCCTGGCGAGATCATCATCATGACCGGTCCGAGCGGATCGGGAAAAACGACTTTGCTGACCCTGCTCGGGGCGCTTCGTAGCGTCCAAGAAGGGAGTCTTGAGGTGCTCGGAGAATCGCTTGTAGGGGCCAAGCCTAGGGCCATGGAGCAGTTTCGACGCAAGGTTGGCTTTATCTTCCAAGCCCATAACCTTTTTGAATCCCTGACGGCGATACAAAACGTCCGCATGGCGTTGGAACTGTGCTACCCGGATTTGTCGGCCCAAGAGCAGCAAGATCGAGCCGAGCGGATTCTCGTGTCTGTAGGATTGGACAATCGCATGCATCACCGTCCCAAGCAGCTTTCGGGTGGCCAAAAGCAGCGGGTCGCCATCGCTAGGGGGCTTGTGCATGAGCCCAAATTAGTCCTTGCCGATGAACCCACGGCGGCGTTGGATGAGCACAGTGGCCGGACGGTCGTTGAGTTGTTTCAAAAGTTAGCTCGCGAACTTCAGACCACGATCGTCATCGTCACCCATGATAATCGCATCCTGGACGTGGCGGATCGAATCCTGACCCTTGTCGATGGGTCGATCCGAAGCGATGCACTGGTCAAAGAGGCCGCGATCATCACTCAGATGCTAGCCAAGTGTCCGGTGTTTGAGCGAGTCACACCTCGGACCTTAACCCGAGTGGCCGATGAATTCACCATCGAGCACGTTGCAGCAGGTCAGCAAATCATCCGGCAAGGGGATCAAGGAGACCGCTTCTATCTGATCCGTCAAGGGCGAGTATCGGTACGCCGAAGCCAACCCGAACAAGAAACAACCCAGCAGGAAATAGTGCAGTTATCCCAAGGCGATTTCTTTGGTGAGATGGCGCTACTTTCAGGCCAGCCTCGAAACGCAAGCGTATGGGCCTTAGAGCCCTGTCTGCTTTACTGGCTCAATCAAGAGCGATTCCAAACGGCCCTCGCCGACACAGTCTCGATGGAAGCCGAGGTCCGAGAGGCCTATTTCGACCGACAGTAATGTTGTTCTTCAAGCATGATTAGAGGCATCAGGACAACTCAAGGGACTTGAGCTCTTACCTGCAAGGAAGATTTACTTGGTCGCCATCTGGCGCTGCATCCTAAGCCACCATCGTATGGTCTGAGTCATTTTTTCAGGCTGCTGGACATGCGCCCAATGATCGACGCCCGGAAGGGTCACCAACGTCCAGTCTTTGGCCAAGTGTTCCCAAGTGTTATTGAGCGCCGGTGCTAAGAGAGCTTTATCGGCCAGTCCATGGAATTGCAAAACGGGGACTTGGATTTTCGGGATCTGAGGGATTTGGTAAGGTTCTTTGGGGTAGTTTCGCCGGTAGTAACTCATGAGCCCCTTGATCGAGGATTTTTCAAAAGCCTCTTGGTAAAGCTTGCGGTCTTCTGGGGTTTGTGTCGGTACGATGCTCGAAAGGATCTGAGCGTTCAGGAATTTGTGAGACTCCGGATCTTGGAAAGTTCGTGCGTACTGCGAAGCTTTGTGCTGTGCTGAGTTGTCGGCTTGGAGTTCTCTCGCAAGGCATGCCAAATGAGGAAGATTAACGACGATGAGTTGTTCGACTTGCTGGGGTGCCGCAGCAGCCACCGACCAGCATATCGCTCCGCCCCAATCGTGACCGACCAAAGTTGCCTTTTCGGCCCCTTCGTTTTGAATCACGGCCAGGACATCTGAAACCAACAGCTTCATATCATAGGCTTCTTCCTGATCGGGCTTATCGCTCAAGTTGTACCCCCGAGTATCCAGAGCCACGACCGTCGACTCGTCTTGAAGACCTCGGATCTGATGCCGCCAAGAGTACCAGCAATCGGGGAAGCCATGGACCATCACCACCAAGGGACCTTTGCCCGCTTTGACATAGTGGATCTTTACCCCTTGGTTATCAGCGAACTTGTGCTCAAGTTGGTCGATCCACTCCTGAGAGCTGCCGATCGAGCTGCCGCACCAAACGAGGATCATCAGCAGGATCGAAAAACAGACCGATTTTTTAGATGGACGGTACGTCGATGGCATGAGTGTAGTTGTCTCCGAAAAAGGCTTCCTCAGGAATCATTGTGCCTAAGCTTATAGGATAAGCGCCTGACTGGTGCTCGATACATCCCACCGGAGTTTGATCTACGTAAATCGTGATACTTTGCACGGATCCAAAGGCGGCTTCTAGGCCGAAGATGCTTTAAAAAACTTGCACCAAGGGATGGGAAAATGTTCATCGCAGCGGCAATTTCGACCAATAAAACGCCAGACTCACTATTAGAAACGCTTAATCTGCTTGCCGGTTTTATCATTTTTCCTGGATTAATTTGGAGTTCGAGCGAAACTTTTAGCTTTCCTTGCAAGGGGGGCTGGGTTAAAATCGCGTGAATACCCGATCCTCTTCCAGTCCGGGTAGTACTGATTTGTTTTGTTTATAGTTTTTATTTGAGGGTCTTATTATGTCAAAGCGAGTGGTAAGCCACCGAAAAGGGTTCACTCTTGTTGAACTCTTGGTCGTGATTGCGATCATTGGCATCCTAGTTGGGTTGCTCTTGCCTGCGGTTCAAGCTGCACGCGAAGCTGCTCGTCGGATGCAATGCCAAAACAACCTAAAGCAATTGGGTTTGGCAGCTCATAACTTCGAATCGGCTGTGAAGCGTTTTCCTCCCGGGTATGTTGGAGCCAACAACATTCCTTGGGGTGGTAGCCTTGCAGGTATTCAACTCGACCGCCGTACCTACATCGGTCACTTGGTGTTCCTCTTCCCACAATTGGAAGTCAACCAAGTCTACGGAGCGTGGGAAGTAAAGCGTCAGATCGCGCCAGACACCGATGCAAACACTGTATCGACGGCAGAACGTCCTCGATACATTTTCTGGGGTAATGCTCCTGCGGCTTGGAACGAAGCTCAATATCGTATTTCTTCGTTCCTGTGCCCCAGCGATGATCCGTACAGCAACGTTGGTGCTGGAAACGCGACCGGTGTTATCTTGGGTACCTTCAACAACGGTACTCTGCTGAGCGTTGGTTACTCAGAAACCAATCCAACCAACCTTGGACGTACCAACTACCTCGGGGTTTCCGGTCGATTCGGTCTCTCCGGAATGGCTTACTACGACCAATTCAAAGGCGTGTTTTTCAACAATTCCAAGACCAAGCACGGGAACATCACCGACGGTACCTCGAACACCTTCTTGTTCGGCGAAGTCACCGGTGGTTTTGCGGACCCCATCAAGGGAACCGGTCGTAACCGATCGCACGCTTGGGTCAGCGGACCTCAGGTTACCGAATTCCATGATCCTTGGTACGGAACCCAGAACGGTAAGTTCTGGTACACGTTCGACAGCAACCACACCGGCATGATCCATTTCTGCTTGGCTGATGGTTCGGTTCGACCTGTGATGCGTAGCATGGACTATGTCGCATTCCAAAACATGTCCTCGATGGCAGAAGGTATCGTAACCCGAACGGAAGAACAGTAATGGCTAGACTTTTGATTTTGAGCTTTGTTTGCTTGGGTTTCGCAGTCGGTTGTGGCTCCAGTGGCACGACCGTAACTCCACCAGAGAAGTTTTCCGAACCAGGTCAACTGGAGGTTCTCGGTGGAGCAGGTGGTAATACCGGTGGAGCAACCGCTCCGGCCGTAAAGCCGCCACCAAGCAAGTAAACTTTCCGTTTGCCGTTAGGCCTTGCCTAACGGCTAATTCAAATCAAAAACCCCTCGATTGGATTCCCATCGAGGGGTTTTTTCTTTTCCCAAAGTCGATGATTTCTCCGAAATCATCTGCAAACGCTCGAGGCATGGTTCAATCTGGTCATTGTGGTTCACAGTGTTGAGCACTGATTTCGGAGAAATCAGCGAGTGCGCCTTTGAAGGCGTTTAATCAGTTGGGTGTAAGTCCCGACCAGGGTAACGTTACCGCCCTGTATCCGACAGTGGTAACTGCGTTTCCGTGAGGAAA
>JAGWZB010000025.1 GCA_018969045.1 Planctomycetota bacterium
TGCAAAGGGAATTGTCAGAAGAGGTGGTCATCGAGTGCGGGGGCAAGGATCAGATCGTCGGTTTGATCTATGACGATACCACCGAGGTTGGAAGGGTTCACTTGGGAATCGTGCATGTGATGCAACTCTCATCGTGCAAAGCCAGTCCCCGTGAAGATCACTTGCTCGACGCAGGATTTCTACCCTTGGATGAAATCAAATTGGGGGCATCTCAGATGGAGACTTGGTCCCAACTGTGCCTAAAGAATCTGTACTGATCTTTGGCCGCCAACAGGATCCCTAGTTGGATCGCTTTACAGAGGTTTTGCGTTGGAACACTCGCCAAAACCCAAGATGGCTTGGGTGTCGAGTTGGTTGCCCTGTGGCCCCAAGAGTTTCAGTTGCCCTTCCTGAACGAACCAAATCAAGCTGAATCCGAGCAACGAAAATCGCCTCCCGATGTAGGTGCCATTTCTGACCAAAGTGGTTTCAAGCATGGCACCAGGGGATTCGACCCCACCGCGACCACTGGCCCACTCCCGAAATCTTGTCCGGAGCGTTTCGGCTTTTCCGTTGAAGTTTCCCTCGTCCATGAGTGGTCGTATCGGCAAATCGCTCGAGATAACTTCGGGAACAAAAGGGTTCGGTTGAGGAATATTCTTCGAATTTTCCGACAAAACTAGTTCGGCAAGGAGTAGGGATTCGCTAAGTTTTGACGGCTTAATCAACCGATTCATTCCGACACAGGCCGTTAATACACTCGAATCGGACGATGGGTTAATCAATGCAAGCATTCCTGCACGCAGTGGCGAGTTCCTGCCAATACGAGATGCTTTCCGGTCAAACTGCTTCCGGTCAAACTGACCGTGCGGAAAGGTATCCGGCGCGAAATGACCCAGCTGAAAATGTCGCTAGCCAAGTATCTACGAGGCATGTGCACCGATGGTGGCCCAAGGAGCAAGAGGCCTGGGGGGCCATGACGGTCATCCATGGATTTGGGGACCATGGAGGCCGGTTTGCAGGCATGGCAACGAGTCTTGCTAGTTTAGGATTGGCCGTCACAGCAGTGGATTTGATTGGTCATGGTCGATCGCCAGGGCGCCGGGGAGTGATTGATTCCTACGATCAGTTGCTCGACGAGGTGGATCGAGCCTTGGAGTTGTCCAAAAGGAAGTGGCCTAAGGTGCCTCATTTTGTGTTTGGTCAAAGCATGGGTGGGAACTTGGTCATCAACTGGATGCTTCGTCGGCCCGAAGCCACCGAGGGGGTTTATGGGGCCATCGCAGCGGCTCCGTTGTTGAAGGCCAAAAGTATGCCCAGGGAAAAGTACATGAGGGCAGGGCGGTGGCTAGCCGATCGCTTGCCGAATTTTCGAGTCCCCACACCAGCCAGAGTGGAGTGGTTGTGTCGCGACCCGCGGGCCCAGGACGCTTACCGTCGCGACAGGCTTGTTCATCGCACGATGTCGCTTCGATTGGCTACGAGTTTGGTCGATAGCGGCCTTTGGGCGATGCAGCGAGCCGCTGATTTGGGGGTACCAAGTTTGTTGATCCATGGTTCGGAGGATCGGCTTACTTGCCCCATAGCCACCCAAGAGTTTGCCAACCGTGCAGGGGGTCATGTCGAGTTCTTGCTTTTTCAGGGTTGTCGGCATGAATTGCACGAGGAGCCTCCCAGAGAGTACATTTTTGAGAGCATCGCCAGTTGGGCCAAAGGACGATGCATCAAGAATTGGGTCTTGCCTAGGAATTCCAAACCCTTGGGAGAGCCTCAACGAATCTCCAAGCAATCAGCTTAAGGCCTCCGGGCGTCTATTGAGGGAAAAGGCTTGGGGTCTTATACTGCCAGCCCAGCGATCCGCGTCGGCGGACAGTTCATTTCTGTAAGCCCCCAATTGACTTGTATGAAAAGCGAACGCAGTCAGATTCAAGAGTCGGATCTTTTGGCTGACAAGATCGAACAACGGTTTACCCAGATCAAGCCTTATCTACCCGCATTGCTCGGCACGATAGGGGTGGTGGTTTTAGGTTTGCTGGGATACGGCATCTACAGTAGCCAAAAGGAAACTCGAGCTGCTAGGGCTTGGACCGATTTCTACTTTTCAGATACTTCGCCTCAGGATTTGGAAGCGATCGCTGGCGATTTCTCCGACACCAGCGCCGGGACGTGGGCCAAGCTGACTGCCGGAGATGCCAATATGGCCAAAGCGTTGGAGAAGTGGAACGTGGATCGCACGGTTGCCGACCAGTATTTCACCCAAGCGGTCGATGATTACCGCGCGGCGGCAAAGAGTTCCACTGAGCCGTTTACCAAGGGTCGTGCCTTATTTGGGTTGGCCCAAGCCCTTGAAGGACTTGGGGAACGCAAAGAAGCCATCATCGAGTACAAGCGATTGGCGTCCGAAGGGGTAACTGAAGACATCGCAGCCGAAGCAAAACGACGGTTGGCTTGGCTCGAAGGTAAAGAGGCTGAGGTCTTTTTTGCTTGGTATCGCGACAGGACCAACGCAGCCCCAGCGGCTAGCAATCCTGGCGGGCGTCCAAGCATTCCAGGATTGCCTGATTTCGCTTTTCCGCCAGCCTCGGGCGGCTCTCCAAGTGGACTACCGGCATTGCCCCCGGCCAATAACCCACCGTCCCAGCCGCCTGCAACTGAGCCAGCCCCTGCTGCTGAGCCGGTTCCTGCTGAGCCAGCCCCTGCAACTGAGCCGGCTCCTGCTGAGCCAGCCCCTATGCCTTAAGCCGGCGGCAATTAGGTCCTGTGAGCAAACGATCCAACAACAGAAAACTGCACGTCAATATTGCACCGCAGGACGCGGCGTCGAATTCCCAAGAGGGCTCAGCAAGTCCCCCTTTGTCTGGCAAGTGGTTGCCGTTGGATGAGTTGATTGAACCGGCTGTCGATGCCACGAAAGACTCAAGCCCAACCGATCCAGATGGAACACAATCGCCGGGCTCGGAGTCCACTGGTGAGCATCAAATCCAGCAGCAAGCCGCCCCTAAGGGTTTTGAGCGTCTGGTATTTACCGTCGAGCAAGAGCACGCAGACACACGTATCGACTTGTATTTAACCTTCAAGATCGAAGGTTACAGCCGAGTATTTCTCAGGCGAGTGATTGCCCAAGGCCATGTGAAAGTCGACCGACGGGAAGTCAAGCCTGCGTTTCATGTCTTTCCTGGCCAGGTGATTGAAGTTCATGATTTGCCGCCACCGCCTGAGGATGGACCGATTCCTGAAGCCATTGCGTTGGATGTGCTTTTTGAGGATGAGTATCTTGTAGCGATCAACAAACCGGCTGGGATGGTGGTTCATCCGGCCAAAGGGCATTGGACTGGTACATTGACTGCCGCCTTGGCTCATCATTTCCGCCAGCTCAGTGATGCCGGGGGGCCAACCCGTCCGGGGATCGTCCATCGTTTGGACCGTGAGACCAGCGGCGTGATATTGATTGCAAAAACCAACGAAGTCCATTTCAAGCTTTGTGCGCAATTTGAAGCAAGAACGGTTCAGAAGACGTATCTAGCAGTCGTTACCGGGTCGCTTGATCGCGATCGGGATCGCATTATTCAGCCCATCGGACATCATCCCTATCAGCGGGAGAAGATGGCCATTCGCAGTGGCCATGACAGCAGTCGTTATGCGGAGACGCACTTTGAAGTGACGGAGCGATTTCCTGGGTATGCGCTTTTGAAGGTATCGCCTAAGACGGGCCGGACGCATCAGATCCGTTTGCATTTGGCTCATATCGGTTGCCCAATCCTATGTGACCGACTCTATGCCGGGCATGCCCAAGCCAAACTCGGACAACTTCAAAGGCGATCTGCACGTGGCTTACCGCCACGTCCGGAGGATGCACAAGTGGTCTTGGAGCGTCATGCCCTTCATGCACAGCAGATTGAATTTGAGCATCCCAAGACCGGCCAGCTCATGACGATTGCCGCACCCCTTGCTGAGGATCTTGCCCTTGTCCTGGACGTTTTGCGACGAGGGGACAGTTATGTTTGGAACGGTGCATAAGCCATCGGTTTGGGTTGTGTTGGCAATCCGACGGATAATTCTTCAGAGCTTGTGCGCACCTTGAGTTGTTTCAAACCAGTAAATATCTCAGAAACTGCGAGTCCCTAGGCGTTTGGGTTTGGAGAAATTCCGTTCCAGTCCTGCGGTTTCTGAGTCGGTGGCCTTGCCAAAGCCCGACGAATGCGAAAGATACTGGACGTTCTGGCGACCCTCTGTAGCAAAAGGAACCTAATCCGTGAACGATCTGCCGAATTTTCCACCCATCCACAACGCGTCTGCTTACCAAAGCTACCAGCGCCAGCGTCAGATGACCCTGGGGGATTTGTTGCTTGAAAATAGGATCGTCTTTTTGCAAGGCGAGATCTATGCGGGCAATGCCAACGAACTGGTCATGAAGTTGCTTTATCTCCAAAGCGAGAATCGCCGCAAAGACATCCATTTTTATATCAACTCCCCGGGTGGCGAAGTCCGAGCAACGCTTGCCATCTACGACACGATGCAAATGGTCTCTTGCCCAATAGCAACCTACTGCGTGGGTGAAGCCGCTAGCGGAGCAGCGGTGTTGCTGGCTGGTGGAACGGCAGGGAAACGCTATTGCCTTCCCAACAGCACCGTGATGGTCCATCAGCCTCACGGTGGCGTGCGAGGACAAGTCTCAGATATCGAGATCCAAGCCAAAGAGATCCTGCGCCTGCGTTCCCAGCTAAACGATATCTTGGCCAAGCACACCGGTAAGTCTGCAGATAAGATCGCTGTGGATACCGACCGAGATTTCTTCATGACGGCTCTGGAAGCCAAGCAGTACGGGATCGTCGATGAGATCTTGACCAAGCAAGTCACCGATGAAAAGTAAATTGCAGAAAAGTAAATTGCAAAAAAGTAAACCACTAGATCCTATCTACCAAGGCCCATCGTCCAACGTCAGGTTAGCTCGAGGAAAAACGCAATGCCAATGATCCCTTATGTCATCGAAAAGACCGGTCGCGAAGAGCGAGTCTACGATATTTACAGCAGGTTGCTAAAAGACCGAATCATCTTCTTGGGAACCGATGTCAACGACGAGATCGCCAATGCGCTCGTTGCGCAGATGCTCTTTCTGCAATCGGATGATCCGAAGGCCGACATTCACATGTACATCAACAGTCCTGGAGGAAGCGTCAGCGCTGGGATGGCCATCTATGACACCATGCAGTTTGTTTCCTGCGATGTGGCTACGTACTGCATCGGCCAAGCCGCTTCGATGGGTGCAGTGCTGCTGACAGCAGGTGCCAAAGGCAAGCGTTTTTCGTTACCCAATTCGCGGATCATGATCCACCAACCCCTGGCCGGTATGCAGGGAACCGCCGAGGAAATCTCGATCCACTTGCGCGAGTTTCAGCGGACCAAACGTCGACTCAACGAGATCCTCATCAAGCACTGCGGTCAAAGCCTTGAGACCATCGAGAAAGATACCGATCGGGATCGGTTCATGGACCCCGAAGAAGCATGTTCCTATGGATTGATCGACAAAGTGATCGAGTCGATGCCACGTATCGAAGCTACCCCAACCTAATGGCTACCCATTTGGGTTGCTTTTGTTCATAAGAAAACGCCCGATGAGGGCGTTTTTTTCTTTTTCCGTCCCAGTGGATGCAGAATCCTGGCGAGCTTGTAAGCCTCTTGCTTGCCATGTCAAAGGCAGTTGCGATGCCGTTAAAGCCGACTTGAAGCAAGACTAAATGCCCAAAAGTGACAAAATGTCTTCTTGAAGGATGCATCAGGGGAGATTAAGTTACCTGCTCGGCAGTTTCCCAACCCTCTTTTGTGACTTTAGGATCGATTTCTTATGTTGTTGATGGGTAAGCAATCGTGCGGCCTGGTTGGCCGTTGGCTCATGCTCTTGGCCCTTGTGGCGTCGATGGTTTCAGGAGGATCTTTGTTTGCAGAGGATGGTGGCAAGATGCACGGCGAGGCCGATCTGGTCTTGCCGGATTTAAATAGCGCCCAATTCATGGGCTTGCCCGGCAAGACGTGGCTTTGGGGTGGTTTGGTGATTTGTCTTGCGGGGCTAGCCTTTGGCTACATGATCTATAACCAGCTGAAAAACCTGCCGGTTCACAAGAGCATGCTTGAGGTTTCCGAATTGATCTATGAAACCTGCAAAACCTATTTGCTGACTCAGGGCAAGTTCCTTGCGACGCTATGGGTCGCCATTGCGGTGGTGATCGTGTTGTACTTTGGCGTGCTTGAGAAGCAACCGGTGCCCAAGGTGGTGATCATTCTTGGATTCAGTGTTATTGGGATTTTGGGTAGTTATCTCGTCGCATGGTTTGGCATTCGCGTCAATACCTTTGCCAACTCCCGAACTGCGCATGCAAGTCTTATCGGGATGCCTTATCCGGTTTATGCGATTCCGCTCAAGGCTGGGATGAGCATTGGAATGATGCTCATCAGTGTGGAACTGCTGCTGATGCTCTGCATCATGTTGTTTTTGCCAGGGGACTACGCAGGAGCTTGCTTCATCGGTTTTGCCATCGGAGAGAGTCTCGGTGCTGCAGCGCTTCGAATCGCAGGTGGTATTTTCACCAAGATCGCTGACATCGGCTCGGACTTGATGAAGATCGAGTTCAAGATCAAAGAGGACGATGCACGCAACCCAGGGGTGATCGCCGACTGCACAGGGGACAATGCAGGTGACTCTGTAGGTCCTAGCGCTGACGGATTTGAGACCTATGGTGTGACGGGTGTGGCACTGATCACCTTTATTCTGTTGGCCATCACCCAAAGGTCGGCAGGAGAGAACTATCAACAGATTCAGGTTCAGCTATTGATATGGCTCTTTGTGATGCGAGCCATGATGATCGTCGCTTCGGTGGCCGCCTACTACTTCAACGAACTGTGGACCAAGGCTCGGTACGCGGATTCCAAGAAGATGGATTTTGAAATGCCGCTGACCCGATTGGTATGGGTGACCAGCGTGGTTTCGATTTTGATGACTTACGTTTTCTCCTACCTTTTGGTGCCTGAGCTCAACGGCAACAAGGATCTTTGGTGGAAACTTTCGACCATCATTTCCTGTGGTACGTTGGCCGGTGCGATCATTCCTGAGCTGGTGAAAGTTTTCACCTCGACCTCTTCGGCGCACGTCCATGAAGTGGTCACAAGCAGCGAAGAAGGTGGACCTTCGCTGAACATTCTCTCGGGTCTAGTCGCTGGCAATTTTTCGTGCCTTTGGCTCGGAGCAAGCATCACTGGCCTGATGGCCGTGGCTTATTGGATCTCAAGCATCGGAGGTGTTGATCAAGGGCTTGGATCCTTGATGGTCGCTCCTGCGGTTTTTGCTTTCGGACTTGTCGCCTTCGGATTCCTTGGAATGGGTCCTGTGACCATCGCTGTGGATTCCTACGGTCCAGTGACCGACAACGCGCAGAGCGTTTACGAGTTGTCGCTCATCGAGACAATACCTGGCATCGAGTCTGAACTAAAGAACGATTTTGGAATCGTTGCGGATTTCGAATCTGCCAAGCACTTGCTCGAAGAGAACGACGGAGCGGGCAATACGTTCAAAGCGACGGCTAAGCCTGTGCTCATTGGAACTGCAGTTGTCGGCGCAACAACGATGATCTTCTCGATCATCATGGGGCTCACCGGCGGGCTTACCGATCAAGCAGCGATTGCGAATCTATCGCTGCTGCACGCACCTTTTGTGCTCGGTTTGATCACCGGTGGAGCGATCATTTATTGGTTTACCGGTGCATCGACCCAAGCCGTCACGACAGGGGCTTATCGAGCCGTCGAGTACATCAAGCGAAACATCAAGCTCGATGGGGTTACCAAAGCCAGCATCGAAGACTCTAAGAATGTCGTTGAGATCTGCACCAAGTTTGCGCAAAACGGCATGTTCAACATTTTCGCCGCTGTGTTCTTTGTGACCCTTGGGTTAGCGTTCATCGAACCCTTCTTCTTCATCGGCTACTTGTTCTCGATTGCGATCTTCGGGCTTTACCAAGCGATCTTCATGGCCAACGCCGGTGGAGCTTGGGATAACGCCAAGAAGATCGTCGAAGTAGAACTCAAGAAAAAGGGGACCCCTCTGCACGACGCCACGGTTGTGGGAGATACCGTCGGGGATCCGTTTAAAGACACTTCGAGCGTCGCGCTGAATCCTGTCATCAAGTTCACCACGCTCTTTGGTTTGCTGGCGGTCGCCTTGGCCGTCAAAATGAAGCAGGAGCAGGGGGCGGAGTTGACGGCGGCCCTCGCCTGTGTTTTCTGCGCAATCGCTTCCTATTTCCTGTGGCGATCCTTCTACGGAATGCGAATTCGCAAGTCGCTTGGCGACTGATTCGAATCGGGCGTTTCGTTTTGAAAAAGCTGAAAATGCGGCCTTTGCCATCGGATTTCGCTGGCAAAGGCCGTTTTGGCTTTTAAATCGACAAAGACGGACTTGGCTGGTCCGAAAAAACTTGTCCAAGCCAACATCATGATTTAGGATATTCGGGGTCTATTCGTTGGCTTGGACTCACACACATAGCATTTTTCCAACGAAGACGGCAGAAAGGGCTTGGGGGTTGTTTCATGCATGAATCGACCTCAAGGTCCACACATTCTTAAAGGGCTTCAGGCATGTTCTTTTCTCGGCGATGGCGGAAAACTTCTTATCAAAACAGAATCGCCTTTAGAAAACTGGTGCTCGAAGGGCTTGAAAACCGAGCTTTGATGGCTGCCGACACGTATTCGGACCCATTTGGAAATCTGATCGGATTTATTCCCAAGCCGCCTGCGGTCCAGGGATCTGGAGACGAAGGGCAGGGGGGCTCTTCGAACGCAAGTGGAGGAAACGGTGGTTCGGGTAGCGGATCTGGAGGTGATGGCCCTGCTGGTTTTGTGCCACTGAGTGAGACATTCAAGCTGCATAGTCGTCCGACCGCCACCAAGACAATCTACTTGGACTTTGACGGCTTTACTGCCAGGGGAACCCCTTGGAATTCCGGGCGCGGTCGTGATCCAATCATCTCTCCGGCTTACGACCCCGATGGCAACGGTGCCGCGTTCACCGACAACGAATTGAGAAACATCCAGATCATTTGGCATCAGGTCGCAGGGGATTACGCCCCGTTTGATGTCAACGTGACAACCGAGGATCCGGGAGAAGCCGCCTTGGTCAACACCGGCGGGAGCGACGACCGCTGGGGAATTCGTGCGGTAATGACGCCAGATGATTTTCCTGCTCCAGGTGCCGGCGGTGTGGCTTATATCGGCTCGTTCCGCTGGGGATACAACCAAGCCGGAGCGACCGACACCCCTTGCTACATCTTCAACAGCGTGCCCGAGCAAGCTTCGTTGGCCGTTAGCCACGAAGTCGGTCACTCGTTGGGGCTCTCGCACGACGGGACCGATGACAGAAATCCGTTCCAGCAAAACGCTGCTTATTACTATGGTCACGGTGGCAACGGAGAAACCAGTTGGGGGCCGCTGATGGGTGCCCCTTACGATCGCAATGTCACGACTTGGGACCGAGGTGAGTATCTCGGTAGCAACAACGGCGGTGCGAATGCGAATTTTGGTTCAGGACCCGACGATATCGCCGTGATCATCAGCCCACCCAATGGTTTTGGACTGGTTCCCGACGATCACGCAGATCAAGACACCCAAGCGACGGAACTGACCGGTCCGATCGATCCGAACGATCGAGTGGTCTTTAGCCAACTCGGTACGATCGAACGGGCCAATGATTTGGATTTCTTCCAGTTCCAAGCCGGTACCGGAACGCTCGATCTGACGATCGACCCTTACATAACCCAAACTTGGACGCGCGCTGCCGATGGTTCGTTTAGTTCCTCGGTCGAGTCGGCGTTGTTTAATACCAACTATTGGCCTGCAACATCGAGTTCGAATTTAGATATCGAGGCCAAGTTGTACGACGCCTCGGGTACCTTGATTGCCACGGCCAACCCCACGGGACTTCGCGCCTACTTCTCTGGTCTGCAGATATCCGCAGGGATCTATTACCTGAGCATCGATGGCGTGGGTTTTGGTAGCCCAAGGAACAATCCACCCGATGGCTACACCGACTACGGCAGCCTCGGGCAGTACTTGATCACCGGATCGATGCCTGTGGCTTTCGGCGTTGCGGTATCCAACGCTGCGTTGACTTACATCGAAAACGAACCCCCCAAGCAATTGGCTTCATGGGCAAAAGTGATCGACTTAGCACCGGGCGATTATTCGTCGGGTTCATTGCTGGTCGAAATGAAACCCACATCTGGTGCGACCGACATCCTTACCTTGGACTACTCCCTGGTCGAAGGACTTTCGGAGGTCGACTCGGTTCTTCTGTTTAATGGAAATCAAATCGGTTCGATCGCTCGAGCCTCCGACACTTCGTTCATCATCAACTTCACCTCGTTTGCAACCAAACCGGCGATCGAAGCCATCGTCGAGAGCATCCGCTTTGAAGCCAGAGGCGATTCCCCAGACACATTTGCTCGTCGGATTGAAATCGCCCTTACCAAGGGCAGCTTCCGAGGTTCGAGTTTCGTGCAGATCCGAGTCCAATCCATCAACGATTCGCCGCTAGCGACCACGAGCTTTATGGACGATGTCAAGGAAGACGATCGCAGTCCAAAAGGAACGACCGTTCCAGAGATCATCCAACGAGGTGTCATCGACCCGGATGCGACCCAAGGTGTTGGGATCGTCATCACCAGCGTCGGTTCGAACAACGGGCAGTGGCAGTACGAAGCGGGATTGGGGTGGATCGATTTGGCGAATCTTTCGACATCGTCAGGGTTGGTTTTAGGACCCACCGCACGTCTGCGATTCATTCCTGCCCCCAATTATTTTGGCCCCGCTCCGGACCTCAAGTACTACGCGCTGGACCCGGAGTACCAAGGTTCCTACAGTGGCACAGATGGCGTGGTTTTGGTGGATATCCAAACCGTCTTTTCTCCCGATTCGATATCCACGGCTCCAGGGGAAATTAAACAAACCGTTTTGCCGGTCAACGATGCTCCCTTTAGTGTCCCCCCTTTCCCATCGGCCTTGGGGATTCAAGATGCACCTCTGAGTTACTTAGTACCCAACGGTCTATTCCAAGACATCGACGATAGGACCTTGAGCCTAAGTGCCTATAGCTTGCCAGGTATCCCCCTTCCGGCATGGCTCAAGTTCGATCCTTTGACGAAAACCTTTAGCGGCACTCCCACGAACATGGATGTCGGTGCACGCCAGGTCTTTATCCGCGCCACAGATTCAGCGGGCGCGTTTGCCGAAGCACCTTTGACGATCGACATTCAGAACGTCAACGATGCTCCCACCAGCATTGATCTTGTCGGACAAGCAGTCCCAGAGAATAGCGTAGCAGCAAGACTCGGTCGATTGACTGCCGTCGATCCAGATCCCAACGACTCGATCGCTTGGACGACCACCGATCCGAGGTTTGTGATCCAAGGCGACCTGCTATTTCTGGCCCCCAAGACCAGCTTGGATTTCGAAGCTTCCAGCAAAGTGAATGTCTTGATACGCGCCACGGATAACGGAACACCATCGCTGTTCTTCGAAAAAATCGTCACCATCAATGTCGCCGACGTGAATGAGTTTTCACCCGCTCTGGATCCGATTTCGATGAGCATCGCCGAGAACAATGCCAACGGAGCCACCGTCGGTCGTGTGCTTGCGTCCGACGGCGATACGGCCAATCGAGTGCGCTATCGATTCTTTGGTACCGCACCTTCGCAGTTCCTGCTCAATACAGACAGCGGAATTCTATCTGTAAAACCAGGTGTTACTCTTGATCACGAAGCGACTCAATCCTACCGATTCTTCGTAGAAGCCTTCGATGACGGTGTCCCCTCGCTTTCGACTTGGACGTCCGCAGAAGTCCAAGTGCTCGATATCAACGAGTTTGCTCCAGTGATCAATACCCAAGTGCTCTCGGCTGCCGAAACAGTTCCGGTCGGGCTTGCGTTTGGCCAAGTCGTTGCGACCGATGCCGATCGGCAACCTGCGGATCGTCCAGCGATCCTCTACTCGCTGCTTCCCTCTGAAACTCGCTTTGGCATCAACCCGACCACCGGGCAACTGAGCCTAGCCCAAGCCGGTGTGCTTGATTTTGAACGCAGTCAGACCCAGTGGGTAACCGTTGTGGCTTCGGATACCGGCAACCCGTCTTTGTCTAGCCAGCGATTGATCAGAATCCAAGTTCTCGACGTCAACGAACCACCGAGCTCGATCACCGTCGAAAAGAGCCTAGTGCCCTCGAACATCACTGGGCAGGATCTAGGACGAATTTTGGTGGAGGATCCAGATGGTCCCACGACGTATGCTTTTACGTCGCTGGATACCCGCTTTGATGTGATTCAAGGCCGTCTGGTCTTTAAGAGCAACGAGTACTTTAAAGAGACCGATCCAATCCTCACGAGCGTTCCGCTGCTGGTCAATGACATCGCAGGAGGATTGTTCCTGCGGCTGAGCGTGGCTCTGGAGCGGATCCCGGGCAATGCCCCTTGGCAAAACCCCGCACTGCGATGGGATGTCGACCGTAGCGGTGTGGTCACTCCCCTGGATGTGCTCTTGCTCATCGATGCGATCAATGCCAATCCGGTGGGGAATCTTCCGATGCCTCGCAGCGGCAGTACACTCGGGCTTCCCGATGTGGATGTCGATGGTGATGGTCGAATCACACCCCTGGATGTGCTATCGGTGATCAATCGCCTCAATGGAACCGGCGGGCTGGCAGAAGGGGAATCACAAGACTCCCTGACCAGCGATATCGATCCGCTGAGTGCCGATCTGTTGTTTGCTGAGATAGGTTCGGAGACCGATCCGCTTCGGTCTCGCGCAAAACGACGCTAGCATTTCATCTCGGTAAACTGCGTGGACTCTGCAGGTCCGGTTGAAGCGATTGGATTCTTGGTGAGGGTCCGTCCGATTCTCATGGATGCCAGGAGAAATCCAACTTGGTTGGATGGGCGGAACAACACAAGGGTCACAAAATGAAACGCGGACTTTTTTCACTCGCACTGTTAGCCTTGTCCATCGTCGGCTCGACCGGTTGCGTCGGCTTGCATCGTGGGCAGGGATGGGGACACCATAACGCGTGCAATACTTGCAACGGCCCGATTGGATGCCGCCCTTGCCGAATCGGTTGGCAGCGTGGTGGGACCGACTACGGTGCTCACTTGTCTCACTCTGGTTCCTACTGCTTTGATGGCACGCACAAGGGGCAACTGCTCCATGGTGGTGGGTTCCATGGTGGTGGACATCTTGGTGGCGGCATGCTTGCAGGATTGCATGGGGCAGGGGGCGGGTTGCATGGGGCAGGAAATGGTGGGTTGAGCCATGCTCAGTACCGCGCTGATGACCAAGTCGGATCGGGTGTTACAGGCCCAACCGTCGCTTATCCTTACTACACCACGCGTGGTCCGCGAGACTTCTTGCTGGATAATCCTCCGAGCATCGGTCGCTAACGGGTGACCATTTTCTTAAACTCGCTCATCAGTAATCTGGTGGTTTGACCTACATGGCCGTCCCCGATGGGGCGGCTGTCGATGTCGACCACAGGGATGACTTCGGCGGCACTGCCGGTCAAGAAGCATTCGTCGGCTACCAGTAGATCATGGCGGGTGAGGGTTGATTCGCTGGCTGGGATGTTTAGCTCTCCGGCCAGTTCCAAAATGGCATTTCGGGTGATTCCTTCGAGGATACCCGCATCGGTCGGAGGGGTGAGCAACCGACCCTTCTTGACGATAAAGATGTTGTCGCCAGTGCATTCGGCGACCTCTCCTTTGTGGTTGAGCATGATCGCTTCCATGCATCCGGCTTGTAGGCCTTCGATTTTGGCCATGATGTTGTTGAGATAATTCAGCGACTTGATCCTGGGGCTCAGCGCCGCTGGGTGGTTTCGGATGGTCGAAGCGGTGATGATCTTGAGACCTTCTTCGTAGAACTTGCGGTCATACAAAGCGATCAGATCGACGATGATGATGACTTGAGGATTCGAGGTTCGGTTCGGATCCAAGCCTAGCGAGCCTGCGCCCCGGGTGACCACCAATCGGATGTAGGAGTCGGCAAGTCCACTGAGCTTTACGGTGTTGTTGACCGCGTCGGTCATTTCTTGCTTGGAGATCGGGATGGTAAGCAGGATGGCTCGTGCCGACTGGTAAAGCCGATCGATGTGTTGGTCAAGCTTGAAAACCTTGCCCGAATAGGTCCGCATGCCTTCGAAGACGCCATCGCCGTAGAGCAGGCCGTGATCGTACACACTGATTTTCGCATCTTCCTTGCTGTAGTATTTTCCGTTGATGTAGATTTGCGGCGACATTTCTCGGTTCCTGTGCAAGGGCTATTTAGGGGGCTTGAGCGACCACGCGTCTTCAAAGCCGGATTGGATTGACTAGACTAGCGATAAACCCACGAATCGGAAAGGGTCGGGGACTCGTTGAATCCTGAAATTCCGGCTATGATACAGGCTGCTGGCTTACCGGTGATTTGGGGGCCAATTGATCAGGGTTTCTGCAATTTCTTTCTAACAAAAAACCTACGGTTGGACCAACTCCATGGGCGATAGCGATTCGACTAGTTCAGGCACTCCCCGATACCATCGCGTCATTCTGAAGCTTTCCGGGGAAAGCTTGGCCCATGCAGGAGAACGTGGGATCAGCATGGATGAAGTCACGACGATTGCAAGGCAGATTAAATCGGCCCATGAGCTCGGTTGCCAAATCGCGGTGGTTGTCGGTGGCGGCAATATTTTGCGAGGCGCACAGTTCAAAGGGTCTGCCGGGGAAAAGATCCAAGAAGCCACAGCCCACTACATGGGAATGCTCGCCACGGTGATCAATGCTTTGGCCCTGCAGGATGCCCTCGAAGGTATCGGAATCACCACCCGAGTCATGTCAGCGATCAAGATGGATGGGGTTGCTGAACCATTCATCCGCCGCCGTGCGATACGTCATCTGGAAAAAGGTCGCATCGTCATCCTGGCTGCCGGGACCGGTGCTCCCTATGTCACAACCGACACCTGCGCGGCCAACCGAGGTCTCGAACTCGATGCAGACATTGTCCTAAAGGCCACCCGAGTCGACGGTGTCTACAGCGAAGATCCCGAAAAGAACCCTCACGCGATCCTCTATCGCGAACTCGATTACGATACAGTCATCGAAAAGAATCTCAAAGTGATGGACTCGACGGCCATCGCCCAATGCCGTACTCACCAATTGCCAATCCTAATCTTCAATTTCAAGAAGGAAGGGAACATCGTCAAGGCGATCAGTGGACAACGAGTCGGCACTCGCATCTCACCTCGAATCAATCCAGGTGAACGCATTCTGGTCAACGCAAATTAGTTTCATCGAATACTCAATCTCTGGAGACACCACTATGTCAGTCGAAGACATCCTACTGGACGCCGAAGAACGCATGGATAAGGCCATTGCGCACTTGAAGCAAAATTTGCTTGGAATCCGGACCGGACGCGCCGCACCTGGACTGCTCGATTCGGTCAAAGTCAACGCCTACGGATCCTTGTCACCCCTGAAGCAATTGGCCAGCGTCGCTGCTCCGGAACCACAACAACTGGTGATCAAACCCTTTGATACTTCGCTTATCAAAGAGATCGAAAAGGGAATTGTCGCCAGCGAACTGGGGCTTAATCCTCAAAGCGACGGTCGCATCATCCGCATCAATATCCCCCCCTTGAGCACCGACACCCGCAAGAAACTCGTGGCAAGGATCAAGGAGCTTTCCGAGGAAGCCAAGATCTCGATTCGAAACGTCCGCCGCGATGCCAACAAAGCCATCGAAACGGCTGAAAAGGAAAAAACCATTTCCGAAGACGATCGCGATTCTGCCAAGGAAGATGTCCAAGAGATGACCAAAAAGTACGAAGATGAAGTTTCCGAACTGGCCAAAGCCCGTGAATCGGATGTGATGGAACAGTAGTCAAACAAAACGCGATGGGGTGGTTTCACTCATTGCCGACATTTCGAAATCGGGACTATATTAAAACGGGAGCTAGTGTCTCCCGTTTTTTTTAAGGCTCTGGTTTGATCCCAAGGTGAAATCCCATGTCCGCGATGATCTCCACAAAGCTAGGTCGTTTTTGCTCTATGATGCTTCTGGTGATAGGGATCATCAGTTTGATTCCCAAAGCGAGTGTGGCTCAATTGAATCCCAATGAGTCGCAGACGCTTGGGTCCTGGAACGACTGCGCGACCAAGCGGGCTTTGGTCGCTTATGTTCAGAGCATTTGCGATCCAAAATCGGTAGATTTTATTCCTATTGGAGAACGGATCGCAGTCTTTGATAACGACGGCACACTTTGGCCTGAGAACCCGATCCCCTTTCAATTGGCTTACGCCTTTGACGTCGTTGGCAAGCGTGCTTCGAACGATCCGGAATTTGCCAAACATCCCATGGTTCAAGCCGTTTTGAAGAAAGATACCGCGACCCTCCTTGCGGGCGATCATCACGAAGGACTCTTGCAAGTCGTCGCGATGACCCATGCGGGCATGAGCGTCGAGGAGTTTCAAAAGAGCGTGTCGGACTGGATTGCGCAGGCAACCCATCCAAAGTACAACAAGCCCTACGATCGTTTGACTTACAAGCCCATGCAAGAAGTGCTGAGTTATCTGCGATCCAATGGTTTTAAAACGTACATCGTTTCGGGCGGCGGGGCGGACTTCATGAGGGTTTGGTCCGAGAGAGTGTATGGAATTGTGCCCGAGCAAGTCATCGGATCTTCTGCTAAAACCAAGTTTGAGATTCGAGATGGTAAGCCGGTATTGATCAAGACTTTGGATCAGTTGTTTGTCGACGACAAAGCGGGCAAACCGGTTGGGATTCATCAAGCGATAGGTCGAAGGCCAATTGTTTGCTTTGGTAATAGCGATGGGGATATGGCCATGCTTCAGTACACGACGATCGGTAATCCTCGTCGGGCATTTGGAGCGATCGTGCACCATACCGACGAAGTCCGCGAGTACGCCTACGATGCTACTCCAAAGAGTTCGGGGAAACTCATCGAAGCGCTCGCCGATGCTTCCAAACAGGGTTGGTATGTGATCGACATGAAGCAAGACTGGGCCGAAGTGTGGGCCACTGAGCCCGCTCGTAAATAGCGGATGCAGGAGTGAGCCATAAAGCCGGGCGATTGGGACAATCGCCCGACGGTTTGGCTGCTCCCTGAAGCCTGGAGTCTGAAGCCTGCTCGAGCCTCAGTTGAGATGCTGCTGAAGGTAGGTGGCTCGTTCGGTGTTTCGATCGCTGCCGCTGAGTTTGCGTCCTCGCAATTTTTGGAGGTGGGCAGGTTGAGTGTGGATGAACATCTTATTGAGTGTCGATATCGAAAGTCCTTCGATCAAACCCAAATTGATTCCAAGTCGAACTTTGCTCAAGTAGTGCATGGTCTCTTCGCTGGATATCTTTTTGGCCGTCTTTAAAATTCCATGGGCTCGGCTGACTAGATCGCTTAGATCCGCGCGATCTTCGCTCAGCAAAAACTCCCTCGCCTTTCGCTCGTAGTCGATCAATTGCGGGACGACCTCATGCACCCTATGAATCAATTCCAGTTCGCTTTTACCAAGGGTCGTTTGATTGCTGACTTGGTAAAAATCTCCCATGAACTGAGAGCCTTCCCCAAACAAGCCTCGAACTGCGACGTTGATCTTACCTAATGCTCGAAAGACTCGTTCGATCTGCTTGGTAGCGACCAAGGCGGGCAGGTGCAGCATGACGCTTACTCTCAATCCGGTTCCTACATTCGTTGGACAGGCAGTCAGATAGCCAAAGTTGGACGTGAATGCGAATTGCAAATGGGCTTCCAGTGTATCGTCTAACTGGTTGATTCGATCCCATCCGTGCTGGAGGTCGAAGCCGCTTTGCATCACTTGCAACCTTAAATGGTCTTCTTCGTTGACCATAATGCTGAAGCGTTCATCGGGATCCAGGATCACTGCGCGAGTCCCCTCAGCGTCGCTGAGTTCATGGCTGATCAATTGGCGTTCCATCAGGAACTGCCGGTCTAGATCGCCCAACTTGCTGACGTCGATGTATTGGGCTAGTGTTCCGATGGTTGATTGTTCAAAGGCTTGCTGGACGATCGCTGCGATCTGCGTTCGCTGTTTGGGTGAGCATTTGCGAATAAAGGGGTAGTCCGATAGATTTCGGGCCAATCGAACTCGACTGGAGATGACGATATCGGATTCTGGCCCGTCGCCTCGAAGCCACTGGCCGGTATGTTGTGCTAGATCGTCGAGTCTCACGTTGGCTCAATCCAAGCTTCTGAAATGATGGTTGCTATTTTTTGTCGGGATCATCTTCGTCTCCAAAAAGGTCTTGGTCAGCATCAAACTCATCCCCAAGATCTTCTTCGATATCGGGATCTTCCTCGGAGTCTGATTCATCGTCTAAATCATCGTCCAAGTCCTCAGCGTCTGAGTCGTCGATCTGCGGCAGATCATCCGGAAGGGTTTGAAACTCTTCTTCGAGTTCCATAAGTTCCATCTCGTGATCATCGAGTTCCAATGTGCCGTTTTCGACAGCTTTGATTTTATCGCGAATGGCACCAGCTTCTTCGTAATTTTCAGCATCGATTGCACGCTGCAGCGCAGATCGTAACCGTTTGAGTTGGAAGTGACGTTTGGGAGTTCCCCCAAGATTTTTGGGGACTTTGCCTACATGTTTCTTTGCACCGTGGATGTTGACCAAAAGTGGCTCCAGGTCTTCCTCGAAGACCACGTAGTCGTAAGGGCAGCCCAATCTGCCTCCTTTGCGAAACTCCGAGAAAGTGATCCCACACATCGGGCAGGTCTTCTTGTCGGTCTCGGCCATTTCGTTGGCCGCTTTCTCCAGTTGCAGTTGCTTGGCAAGTAGACTCGACAGAGCAGTGCTCGTTTCAAGCGATTCGCCCGTTTGAAAAAAAACGCGAGCATGGTCTTCGCACAAATGGATGATCGTCGGGCCTGACGGGTCAGTCAGTTCCGTGATGTGAAAGATCGCGTTTTTCTCGCAGTGCTGGCACTTCATCGCAATTTTTGCTTTTCCGATTCGCGTATCCAAGAGAGGTTGATAGTATAAGCAGATCGAGCCGATCGGGCGATGCTTCTTGGTCTATGAATCGAGCAACTACGGGACGAATTTTTTACCGAAAATGACTACTTTTCCAAGTTTAGAGGGTTATCGGGAATTCTCGAAACGATTCGATATTGTTCCTGTCTACCGGAGGCTTCTTAGCGATCACCTTACGCCTGTCAGTGCGTTTCGACTTCTGGACGACGGAACTTCCTCGGCTGGACTTTTCGAAAGCGTCATCGGTGGAGAGAAAATCGGACGCTATTCATTCATCGCCGTAGGTCCAAGGGCTCGGGTCGTAGCTTATGGATCCAAAGTCCAATTCCACAGACAAGGACAAATCGAAGAATTCGAGTGCCAGGATCCCTTGGAGTTTCTGAGCAAACAACTCGGAAACCAATCGATCGCAACGGTCCCTGAGTTACCTCCTTTCGTAGGTGGAGCGATTGGGTATGCCGGATACGATGTCGTTCGGTACGTTGAACATCTCCCGAACATTCCGAAAGATGACAGGGGACTTCCCGATCTGGATTTCGGCTTTTACGATCAACTTGTGGTCTTTGATCATGTCAACAAAACCATCATGGTCGTGGTGCTTTCCCACACGACAGCGAATTGCCCCGCTGAAGATGCTTACCTGCAAGCAACGCAGTGGATTGATCGTATCGTTGAGCGACTCGATCGCCCCTTGCCACAGCATTCGCTGGCCGATATTCCTTTGACCTACACTCCGACGCTGGTTCCTAAGTCGAACTTTACCAAGGAAAGCTATCAAGCGGCCGTATCTCGTTGTCGCCAGTACATCGAAGCTGGTGATATCTTTCAAGTCGTGCTTAGCCAGCGATTCGAGGTGGAATGTCATAGCGAGCCGATCGAGATTTTTCGAACGCTTCGTGTGATCAATCCCTCACCGTTTATGTTCTTGCTTCGAACCCCTGAATGCACGCTGGTAGGTAGCAGTCCTGAGGTCATGGCGCGTGTGGTCGATCGGATCGTTACCGTTCGCCCTTTGGCAGGTACGCGTCCAAGGGGCAAAAGTTCCGACGAGGATCGACGATTGTCCGAAGAACTCTTGGCCGATCCCAAGGAAAGAGCCGAGCATGTGATGCTTGTGGATCTGGGCAGGAACGACATCGGCCGAGTGGCGCAATTTGGTTCGGTGAGACTCAATGACCTGATGGTCGTTGAGTTCTATTCGCACGTGATGCATATATCTTCGAACGTCCAAGGAACTCTTCGCCAAGAGCTTTCGGCCATGGATGCGTTTCGAGCATGTTTACCTGCAGGAACTGTCAGCGGAGCGCCCAAAGTTCGAGCGATGGAGATCATCGATGAACTCGAGCCGACCAAACGCGGCCCCTACGCAGGAGCCGTGGGATACTTTGATTACCGAGGCAATATGGACACCTGCATCACCCTTAGAACCATGGTGATCAAGGACCATCGAGTGTATATCCAAGCTGGCGCTGGGTTGGTCGCCGATAGCGATCCTGAGAGCGAGTACCAAGAAACGGTCAACAAGGCCAAGGCTTTGCTGGCGGCAGTTGAAGTCACCGAGCAAAGAACAAGATCGGCAAAGAGCTAGTGCTTTAGGCCTTAACGGTCCAAGTGTCACCGCTGTTAAAGAGCTTCTGGAGGTCGCCTGGGCCTCGCTGCTGGACAGCTTGGTCGATCTGCCCTCGGACCGCGTCTTCAAAAGTCTCGTGAACAACGTTTCGGAAAACTCCAATAGGTTCTGGGAACTGGGGGTGTCGCATGCGCGACAGCAGGTACACCAGAGCCGGATCCGCTTTTTCGTCGTGGAATAGCAAGTCATCTTCTTTGACGTTTCCGTCGGCAAGATTGACCACTTCGAGGGTGAATCCATTGAGCCGGATCCCTTTGTCTTTGTCTTTGCCAAAGATCATCGGCTTGCCGTGCTCGAGTTCGACCGTTGCATCATCCCTGGTGGCCTTGTCTTGAGCGTAGCTGAAGGCACCGTCGTTGAACACGTTGCAGTTTTGGTAGACTTCCACGAAACTGGTCCCTGGATGCTCTGCGGCGCGCTTGAGGACGGACGCTAAGTGCTTGATATTGCTATCGACCGATCTTGCAATGAAGGTGGCTTCGGCTCCGATGGCAACACTGATAGGGTTCAAGGGGTGATCGACCACACCCATAGGAGTGCTCTTGGTGATCTGGCCTTCGACGCTCGTTGGGGAGTACTGTCCTTTAGTCAAACCATAGATTCGATTGTTGAAAAGAATGATATTTAGATCGACATTTCTGCGCAGCAAATGGATGAAGTGGTTTCCACCGATACTCAGTGAGTCTCCGTCTCCGGTGATCACCCAGACGCTTAGGTCTGGGCGAGCGAGTTTCAATCCCGTGGCCACTGCAGGAGCGCGTCCGTGGATCGAGTGCACTCCGTAGGTATTGACGTAATAGGGAAAACGACTCGAGCAACCGATCCCTGAAATGAAGACGGTTTGTTCGGGTGGAATACCGATTTCGGGCAAGACTTTTTTCATCTGGGCCAGGATCGAGTAATCTCCGCATCCTGGGCACCAACGGATGTCTTGGTCGCTTGCAAAATCGTCGGCTTTGAGAACCTTAAGTGCAGTGTTCATGGGGATAGATCTATATGGAGTCAAAGAGTTTTGCTGAGTTGGTGCGGGACATGCGAGCTACTTGGTTTGCTCGATGATCTTTTCGTACAATTCGGAAACCGTGAAGGGCTTACCCTTGATCTTGTTGTATCCAATGGCATCGACCAAATAACGGCTGCGAATGAGCATTCTGAGTTGACCCATGTTCAGCTCGGGGATCAGAATCTTTTTGTAGCGAGCGAGGATATCACCCAGGTTGCTTGGGAATGGATTCAGGTAGCGAAGGTGGGCAAGAGCGACTCGTTTGCCAGCTGATTGGGCGCGTTCTACTGCGGTCAAACAAGCACCATAGGTTCCCCCCCAGCTCAGGACCAAGAGGTCTCCGGAATCAGGACCATGGACGTCTTGAGGTGGCAGTAACTTAGCGGCATTAGCCACTTTCTGAGCACGGATATGCACCATCTTTTGATGGTTCTCAGGATCATAACTGATGTTGCCAGAACCATCCTCTTTCTCGATCCCGCCAACGCGATGCATAAGTCCCGGGGTGCCTGGGATTGCCCAAGGTCTTGCGAGCAACTCGTTGCGTAGGTAGGGCTTAAACGGCCCGTCGGGATTGTTGTTTTCCTGAGGATGTTCTACTTTGAATTCAGTGAGCTTGGTCACGTCGGGAATTCTCCAAGGCTCAGCGCCGTTGGCGATATATCCGTCGGATAGGACAACGACAGGGATCATCAGTTGGGTGGCGATCATCCATGCATCTTGGACGATGTCGAAGCAATCGCCGGGACTGCGGGCAGCCAGGACCGGCAGGGGGGCTTCTCCATTACGACCAAACATCACTTGCAGAAGATCCGCTTGCTCGGTCTTCGTCGGTAGTCCGGTGCTTGGCCCTCCCCGCTGAACATCGATCACTAGCAGTGGGAGTTCGAGCATGAGGGCAAGCCCCATGGCTTCGGCTTTGAGCGCGATCCCAGGACCGCTGGAAGTTGTCACACCCATTTGGCCGCCGTAAGACGCACCGATTGCAGAGCAAACCGCAGCGATTTCGTCTTCGGCTTGGAAGGTGCACACTCCAAAATTCTTGTAGCGAGCCAACTCATGAAGAATATCGCTTGCGGGAGTGATCGGATAGGAAGCATAGAAAAGTTCTTTGCCAGAGCGTTGGGCGGCGGCCAGGAGGCCCCAGGCTAGAGCTTGGTTGCCCATGATGTTGCGGTAGGTGCCCGGAGTCAGTTTGGCCGGCTCGACGTTGTAGGACTGACCGAGTGCTTCGATCGTTTCGCCATAGGCCCAGCCAGCGCGCAAGGCTTTCTCATTGGCTGCGGCGATCGCAGATTTGCCTCCTGAGAACTTGCCGTGGATAAATCGCAACGTCGCATCCATGTTGCGACCATAGAGCCAATAGACCAACCCCATCGCAAAGAAGTTCTTGCATCGGTCGGCTTCTTTGGTGCTAAGTCCAAACTCGGTGACCGCTTCTTTGGTCAATCGGGTCATGGAGACTTTGATCAATCGATATTTTTCCATCGACGGATCTTCCAGTGGGCTGGTATTAAGCTTGGCAAGCTTGAGATCTTTTTCTTCAAAGCTATCGTCGTTGACGATCAACAAGCCACCTTTGACCAGGTCTGCAAGATTGGTCACCAAGGCTGCAGGGTTCATGGCCACCAGGGCATCTAGGGTATCGCCAGGGGTATGGACTTCGTGCGATGCGAACTGGACTTGGAATCCCGATACACCTGCTCGAGTCCCACGGGGAGCACGGATTTCGGCTGGAAAGTCCGGGAAGGTGGCAACGTCGTTGCCCAGCAGTGCTGAGGTATTGGTCAGTTGCTGACCTAATAGCTGCATACCATCGCCGGAATCTCCAACGAGCCGGACGGTGATTCCACTAACAAATTCGACCGGTTTATCGATCGTCGAAGAGGCTTGGGTTGACATATTTCAATGGCTAATAGTGCTTGAGGCCACAAGGCAAACGGTGCGGGTTGTATCGATTACTCGGTGGAAGAGAGTGAAGCTATTTTGGCAAAACAATGTGGAGTTGAGTATGGCAAATAGCCTTAAATCCACCCTATGTTTCCCAAAACTCCCAAACGGTCCGACCCGTGAAGGCTACTTTTTTTCAACATGCTTGGTGACGGTTTTGAGCAGGTCGATTTCGCGGGCTTGGAGCAAGTTTCCCACGGCGTTAAGGTTTTGATGGTAGAAGCTCCAGGACCGCCAAAAAACTAAAACAAGGCCAACAAGGGCGATTGGTCCGCTTGGGAGGTCTTTCCAAAACCACTGAGCCAGGGCTTCCAATAGGACGGGAACGCAGCACCAAATGAGAATGATGGGTAAGCAACAGGTCAGGAGTAAATTCATCGCCAGGGTCCTCCAGGAGAAATCCTTGGGGTGCATGCCTCCTGGTGGCAGAGGGAAGGGGGCTAAGATGGACATGATGTTTGTTATCAGCAGGTACAAAGGGAAAAACGCCAATAAGCCGAAGACGGTTTCAAGCATCACTACCCCTGAGGTATTCCAAAAAATCGCGATTCCAATCGCCATGGCTAGCGATAGAAACAGCGCTGGCAATCCAAAGGCCAGATTGCGACCGTGAAGGATTATTCCGCGGGGGATCGGTGACAAAACCCAAAACCTAAAGCCAGATCGATCGATTCCGAAAAGATTGCAAAGAAATCCTGACGAGAGAAAAAGGCCAAGGGCTGACAGTGCTAAAACGGCTATGAATTGCCAGTGAGGATTCTCCGGTCCACCGCGTCGTCCAAACAGAATCATCATGATGATAGGTTGCATCATCGGAAGCAGTATGCTTAATTTAATCTCCGGGGATCTAGACAGCGACAACCAGCTCATCGCAACAATAGAGGAGTAGGTTTCGTCGAGTCCAGGGAAACGACGCTCGATGAACGAAGGTTCATCAAAATCCACAGTTTGACTCTCTTTTTGATGTTTCAGCTTGCCTGAAACCGTGTCTGAATCGAATCCATTTCGGTAATACTTCAGTGTCAAATCATAATTTGATTGAAGCGTGAGGTAGCT
>JAGWZB010000383.1 GCA_018969045.1 Planctomycetota bacterium
CCCACGGGCCGACAGTCTGGAAGACTATCCCACGGGCCGACAGTCTGGAAGACTATCCCACGGGCCGACTGTCTGGAAGACTATCCCACGGGCCGACAGTTTGGTGACTATCCCACGGGCCGACAGTCTGGAAGACTATCCCAAGAGGATCTTGTGGAGGTAGAAATGGTGGCGCCCAAGCTTGCCTCCGTAGTTCCCTCCTGTGATCTTTTTGACCCCATGGCTTTTGCCTTTCTTGCAGGCCGCCAAAATCCCAAGACGCATCGCTTGAGCGACCGACTCGGGAGTTAAACCATCGATGACTAGTTCCAAGCATGCGCTGGCTGAATCGGCAAACTCTCCCGAGCTGTCGACCTGAAGCGTTGGGCAGAACGCATCGTTGGTGGAGGCTTTCAGCGACTTGTATTTCGATCCAACTTTGGATCCGCTTCGAGCCACGCCTCCAGGAAAGGGAGCGATGCATCCTGGGACTTGGCGAATCGCTTGAACGGCTGCATCGCAGGCTTGAAGCGCACCGGCGATGGATTCTGCAAGCACCAAGAAATTTCCTCCACCGACGGCTTTGGTCGCATAGACAGATTCTTGGCACACAAACTCGCCATCCATGACTGGGATTCTCCAGTATCGATGCTTTCCTATTTTTTTTGAAATCTGATTGCCGTCCCCGAAGTAACGTACTTTGGATCCCAAAGGCATCGGTCGATTGCTCAAGAGTCCTGCGAACACCGAAGTGCTTGGGCACGTTAGAACGCACTGGCCGATGCGTTTCTCCAGTTGTTTTTGGAGGGTTTCTTGATTGACGCTGAATGCGAGTACAGAAACTCCTGGTCTGCTATCGGGCGTCTCGCTTGGATCGAGACTTCTTTCGATGCCGGCTTCGACCCCGCAACCGATCACACTGGTTGCAAATCCCGTCATCGCCTCGCCTGCTCGCATCGCCCAGGCAGGTTCGGCAGCGGTGATGACGATGCGGGTCGCCAGCATGTCGAAGGCTTCGGCGAAATTGTTCTCGATGGGAATTCCGTGTATTTCCATGGATCTATCGGTTGGTGATTGGAGTCAGTTAAGCCTATCGCTTTTGCAGATAAATCCCTGAACCGGCCAATTTTAGGGTACTTCGACCACAATTATGCGTTGCCTTATGGCAATTGGTATCGGTTTTCGACCATAATCTAAGGACACTCTGGGTATATCCGATTGCCAACTGTCCTTGAGAATCGTCTTTTATTGCAACCATGTTCAACAAAATCCAGGTTGGTTTCGAGCACCCGTGGATGCTGTTGCTATTGGTGCTGATACCCCTGACATGGTGGCTGGGAAGTCATTCGCTCTCGGGGCTTGGTCAAACTAGGCGAATTTTGGCTTTGGTTTTCCGCAGCTTGGTCCTCTTGCTGATCACATTAGCGCTTGCCGGGATCCAGTGGATTTGGATCAGCGACAAGCAGACCGTGATTTACTTGCTGGATCAGAGCGATTCGATACCCGTAGCCAAGCGACAGCTGATGCTTCGCTTTGCCATCGACAGTGTCAAGCGACATCGACGCGAGAAGCGATACGACCGAGCGGGTTTGATTTTGTTTGGTCGGGAGGCTTCGATCGAGATTCCTCCATTGGATGAGAACTTACCTCCGCTAACCAAACCAGAGAGCAATTTTGGCAAGGCCGATGCGACGAATTTGGAAGGAGCGTTGAAGCTTGCGGCGGCCAGTTTTCTAGAAGACTCCGCCAAGCGTATCGTCGTTTTGACCGATGGGGTGCAAACGCTAGGTAGTGCCGAGCTGGTTGCAAAAAAACTTTCGGAGACCGGGATAGGAATCGACGTCGTACCGATCCGTTTGGAAAGCAATGCGGAGGTGATGGTTGAGAAAATCGACTTGCCGGGCACGGTGCGGCAAGGTCAGACGGTTGATGCGCGGGTGGTGATCAACCGCTTTGGAACTCAAGAGAATCCCGATCCGGAGATCCCTGGTCGCATTCGGGTATTGAGGAAGATCGGTAGCCAATCCGAGGTCCTTGCCGATTCCCCTTATGTGCTTGATCGCGAAATCAATGTCGTACCAATTCCGCATAAGATCGAGCAGACAGCCGGGTACACTTATGAGGCGGAGTTCATTCCCGACTTGCTGACCGACGACACGATTACGCAGAACAATCGAGCTACGGCGTTTACTTATGCGAGGGGAAAATCCCGCGTGATGCTGATCGAAGATGCGAATAACCTCGGGGATTATGACACTTTGGTCGAAGCCCTTCGCAAGAACGACATTGTGGTGGATGTACGAACGTCGACGAATCTTTTTACGAGTTTGGTCGAATTGCAAAGCTACGATTCGATCGTCATTGCGGGTGTGCCACGAACAGGCGGAGACTCGGCAGACAAAGTGTTTTCGATCACCGACCAGCAGATCGAAATGATGGTCCAAAGTACGCGTCAAACTGGTTTAGGGATCTTGATGCTTGGGGGACCGGAGGCCTTTGGTGCAGGCGGATGGAGCAACACCAAACTCGAAGAGGCCATGCCGGTGAACTTTACGATCAAGAACACCAAGGTTGAAGCCGTTGGGGCCTTGGCGATGGTGATGCATGCTTCGGAGATGCCAGAGGGGAATTACTGGCAGAAGATCATCAGCAAGTCAGCTTTGGAATCGCTGGGTCCTGGGGATTACTGCGGTGTGGTCAAGTTCGATCACAATTTGGGTTCGGATAGTTGGCTTTGGGGAGGGAACGATGGATTGCTCAAGGTCGGCGACCATGGTCGCATGATGCGATCGAGAATCGCCGCCATGGTTCCAGGAGACATGCCGGATTTTGATTCTTCGCTGAAGCTTGCGATTCGTTCGCTCAAGACCGTACCTGCGTCGATCAAGCACATGATCATCATTAGCGATGGGGACCCTACGGCTGCCTCGGGGGCTGTATTAAACGAGTTCACCAAGAATCAGATCAAAATCAGTACGGTTGCCGTCGGAGCGCACGGGACGGTTGGAACGGCGGAGCTGAAACGAATTGCCAACGCGACAGGGGGTAACTATTACGTTGTCAACAACGCGGCAGCACTTCCGAAAATTTTTATGCGAGAAGCGCGGAGGGTCGCTAGACCGGTGATTTTTGAACCCGAAGGAGGTGTTCAGCCGATCAAGCAACTTCCTAACCATGAAGCCCTTACGGGCATCTCTGGCGAGTTGCCTCGAATCCGTGGGTTCGTTTTGACCGAGCGCAAGGACAGTCCGTTGGTTGAAGTCCCATTGTTATCGCCCAAGCCGGCCGAGCCGGAGAATGCGTCGTTGCTGGCGACTTGGAACTATGGGTTAGGGAGGACGGCGGTATTTACCACCGATGCGGGAAAACGATGGGCATCTGATTGGGTCGGATCACCGAACTACGAACAGTTTTTTTCGCAGTTGGTGCGATGGACCATGCGTACCCAAAATGACGATGGCAAGTACAGTGTGGCGACGCAGGTAAAGGATGGTCGTGTTCAAGTCATCTTGAATGCCAAAGACAGCGACGACAACTTTTTAAATTTTTTGGATGTCAATGCAACGGCCTTTGGACCTGATTTGGCACCGATCAATGTACCGCTACGGCAGCAAGCCCCAGGGCGTTACGTGGGAGAGTTTGTACCCGAAAGCTCAGGCAGTTATATGCTTTCTATTCTGCCGGGGACCGGGCGACAAGTGTTGACCACCGGCGTGAACTTGCCCTTCTCTGATGAGTATCGCATTCGTCAGGCCAACATGCGATTGATTGAGCAGTTGGCCGAAGGGAAACCTCAAGGTGGAGAGTCCGGAAAGGTTTTACCGGAATTGAGCGACTCGGAAATGGAGACGCTTCTAGGATTCGATACGTACCGAACAGGCTTGCCACCTGCGCGATCGTTGAAGGACATCTGGCCACTTGCATTGCTACTTGGAGCGACATTATTTTTTGCTGATGTATTTGTACGGAGAGTGGCAGTCGATTTCGGATGGCCGATCCGTAAGCTTGCGGGTTTGCTGAGTCGTCGCAAGGCAAGTGAAGCGGACCAAGCAAGGCAGAAGAGTTTGGATCGTTTGCGAACTAGTAAAACGCGCGTTGCCGATGACATCCAAAAGCAGCGAACCGCCACCACGATGGAATTGCCCGAGCCAACCGCAGGGGATCCAACGCGACCTGCATCTGGCTCAGATGCTTTTGGATCTGCAGACACGAAGCCCAAGGCTGGTAGTCCTAAGAACCGTCCGGATGAGGGCAA
>JAGWZB010000384.1 GCA_018969045.1 Planctomycetota bacterium
TCGATCGACCTTCTAAACAACAACGGTTCATCAATCCGAGGAATTCGAGGTGGTACATGGTTCGATGGACCAAGCTACCTTTCATCGTCTGCACGTTACGACGATGTGGATCCTACCGGCAAGAATCTGACGGTTGGATTTCGTGTTGTTAGTCTCTCATCAGCCGGAGGAGAAGTCCCCGAGCCATCGACAATGGCGATCTTCGGACTTGGTGCGCTGGGCATGGCTTACCGTGGTCGGCGCAGGTCAGAATCCTAGTTATCAATTCGGGAACGACAAACCTAGTCGGACATTGGTAATCAGGCAACTACCTGGTTAATTGACCTTGGTGGATGAACCTAACCTTGCTGGAACTCTGCTTTTGTTGGTTTTTCTAGCTCTACTGCCATCACCCAACCACGGGCTTGCTTCGGTCGCTCATCCAAAATGCGTGATGTTGCAAGATCTCGGCTACAAAGACTTGGCCGGCCTTGACTATCTCGCTTGCCGATTCGGAAGATTGTTCGAGAGAAATGGTTCCCATCATCTGGATCGATCGTGATGTCGAATTCAAACGGCGCAAGACCCTTGGAGTCGATCCATGTGACACCGATGAGCTTGAAATGGTTAGGTAAGGGCTCCGTGATTTCCAGATGCATCACCCCATCCGACCACCAACCGCATAGCTCTTTTGGGCCGAACCTGATGCATTCGCAGATGTAAAATTCCAGCAAGTTACGAATCTTTTGGTCGAGTGTACGGCCGGAATCCAGCTCCGTATTAGGATTGGCTTGCCAGTCTCGAAGGCCATTCAAAAGCTCTGTTTCGATCATTGATTTGCGATCCTGAAATGCAGTTTTACGGCATCTTAGCAAGTGCACAATAATTTTCATTACTCACTATCCCGATTTGCTGCGCTCGTACCGCCCACACCAGTAATCGTTGAACACGACCGGGAAGCTTCCGATCGGTCTTAGTTCATCGGATAATACTGGCGGGTTGTTTCGGCATTCGCCACCCTCGCGTATCTGATTTCCTGAGAACGAGATCCGATCCGGAGAGCGGCAGGTGGGTAGAGCCCCGGCTAGTACCATACCGCAATCGCTCTGTTGAGAATCAATCGTCCTTGCTGTTTTCTACCGCCGCCTCGTACACTGCAACAGCCCCCTTGGCCATCAAGTGCATCGTTCGTCGGTTAGGCAATAACGGGAGCTTCTTGAGCCCCATTTTTGCCACGATGATATCGGCAATCGCTGCCTCGATCTTCTCTTCCAAAATCTTGATCGTCTTGGGGTCCATGTCTCCCTCGTTTCATCAAAGTGTATTTCGAAGAACTCGCTTATTTGACCGTTGCCCGAGATGCTCATGATTGAGCCGCATCGCTGAGGCGGTTCAAGTATATCCGCCCTCTTCGTGGACGAAAACGTCGGCAGGGCTTTCGTTTCTATTCCGCCGGAAAAGCACAAACCGTTCTCCCCCGTACTTCTCAAATACCGCGATCGGGTCACGTCACTTGATCACAACGACCGAGGACGACGGCACGGTCGCAGCGAAAACAAAAAACTCGGATTCACAGAGTAAACCAAGGCTTTTCGATAGTCGGCTCGACTGTCAATCGTTCGAACCAATCATCCCCCTTTATGTCGACTGCGTCCTCCAAGACAATGCACCCATCAAACAAATCACTTCTTTCATGCACAGTGCCAGCTAGTTCGCAAAACAGAAATTTGGCACGATGGTATTTGAATAAGAAAGATGAACTATCCGATCGAAAATCGGTCCCTTTGAACATTTTGCGCGCGAAGTTTTTGGAAAGCTGGTTTTGGGCAGTGGAGGTAGCTCAGCAGAGTTACCTGCTGGCCAAGTTATCGAGAATCGCTTTGATCGAGATTTCGCGCATGGCTTTTTCAAGTCAGCTTGAAGATCATGCAAGATCAACTCGATTGATACGGTTCTCAATCAATGTCAGTTTTTCAATGATCACATCGAAGTCCGGTGGCTCGATCAAGTACATGTCGCGCATCGCTTGATAATCTCTTCGTAAAGCTGATTTTCGCGCTTCCGATGGGACCAATCGAAATGATCCTCGTTTGGCCTGGCTATAGTTGGCCCATGAACTACCAAAAAAATGACTCTTCCATTCCACGACTCGATCCCGTAGTGAGTCGTTGCCCTGGGCCTCCTTTGCTTTCGGATGATCTGCTAGCGCAGCGGTGTCGGCGTAATGTCGAGAAAAACGATCTGGAGTCGCCTTGTTGGCCGGGCGATGGTTATCAGCATGCAGAATCGTCGCTTTCTCCCAGAAGGTTCTGTCAAGCTCCAAAGCAACGACATCGCATCCCCAATCTTCAAAGGCATTCGGTAGTTCATCGGCAATCCAAGGTCGTATTGGATGGTGACCCGTGGGTTGCTGGTCAGTGAGGGATCCGAATTCAAATTTCACATAACGTTTGATGTAATCGAACCCAAACGGCTGAGTCGAAGGATAATGGAATAGGATTACGGGGGACTGGGTTGCAGGATCGATGATATATTCAAACCGTGTTGCGACAGCCGATCCGATAGACTCCGTCGCGACGGTTTCAAGGTACGGAAGAATTTGCGACTCTACGGCGGTACAGCAAGCTTGCTCAGCCTTATCCATCCACTTGTTAGCTTGATTGCGAGTCGTTCCGGCATCTGGAAGCCCTAGGAATTCAGGCGATAGCGAAAGGTCGATGTCTTCCGAGAATCGATCAATCACTCCAAATACCTTTGATAGCGACGTGCCTCCCTTAAAAACTAGGCTTTCGGAAAACTTCGATTCAAATAGAAGTCCGAGCAACCAGCAGACCCAAAAGTCTTTTTCAAGAATTACTGGCGATAGGTTTCGACGAATCGCTGCTTGGGTGAAGTAAATCATTCGCTCCTGATGAGGCAATCCTAGAAAATCGATTTTCAAACGTTCACCTCAGCAATCTCCAGGAGTATTGGACGAATCCATGCAGGGGCAAACCCCAAATCATCCAGTAGCGTTCGACGTTTCTCTAGAGGTAGGATTCGCTTAAGATGATCAATCCTTTGCTGGGTCACATGCTCTCGGCCCAGTGCCTTAAAGGCCTGGATCACAAGTCCACTGAGTCGCCCTGCGGTGGCCATGTTCTTGGGTGTCGTTTTACGCAGTTGGATCGTCATTGTTCCGATCCGAACAGTACGACTTGTTCCATCGGTCAGAAAGACGGTTTTCGCTGGTACTTGGTCAGACAACCCCAAAGTGTTTGCTGCTTGAACTCCCGATGACTGCAAGCGAGTCTTGTCTCTACCCGCCAATGCTTTGGCGATCGTTTCCGCAGACGGCATCAGTAATCCCAGAACTGGGTGCTCTTTGGGGTAATCGTAAACGCCCCTGGCGAGTCGCCGAATAGCACCCGCACGCCAAAGGCGATGAAGCGCCAGATCCACGGCTTGGCGACTACCAATACCACAAAAATCCGCCGGTACAAAAACGCACCCTCGTCCACGCCCCTTAATGGTCGCAAGTATCCGTGCATCAATCGCTTGTGGAGATTTTTTACCGGCCATGTTGTAAGAAATACTATACTGTTTTTCTTACAGAATCAAGCAAGAATCCCCTCTGCACGAGAAGCTATCACAGATTCACTGCTGGGCTACCAGAACCAGGTAAGATGCGCTTACTGGAAAAAATCCGATTCAGGTAGGCGGTTGGATGAAAAAAACCGAACGTAAAGCGTTATTGAATAGAAACTTGCGTCATCGGAATCAAAGATTCCATCGAGATCAAACTCCCCCCTGGGTCAAATTCCGAGCGACAGCAGGTCGTTTCGGCTTGCATCTCGGCAAGCAGTCCTCGGATTTCATCGATCGCCATGCGTTCTCGTCGTACCATATCCTGCTCGTCCTGTTGCGTGGCTGTGACTTTGGCTGCAACGTCTAAGAACTTCGCATACGCGTTTGGTATTGGGGTGTTGGAACGCAAGGCCTGTAAGACCGTGCTACGTGGTGTAGGGCTGGTAATATTCCTCGCCGCTGGCTGCGGGTTAAACGAATGTTCGCAAACGAACAGAGGAAACAGCCAAGAGAGTAGAAAGTTGAAAGTAGACCGAGTGGATGGGAGAAGGTGGCTTGGTAAGTCAACTATCCAAAAACCATGAAGATATTCACGTCTTTGGCTGTTCCTGCTCTCTACTTTCTCCCATCAACTCTCTATGTATCACAAACGGCCCTTTCGCCAATTGGCGAAAGGGCCGTTTG
>JAGWZB010000385.1 GCA_018969045.1 Planctomycetota bacterium
CGAGCCAACAAGGTAAACCCACAGGAACCATCACCAGCCCCGATCAATCCGATGTCCCCATCGCGATCACCAACGCTTCGATCGACTCGCAAAAACAACTTAGCTTCCAAGTAACCCCGAACGCATCGGCCAACTCCGCTTACACCTTTCTTGGAAAGCTCGATCAGGATTCTCTCGTAGGACAAATCCAACAAGCAGGCACGTCCTTGCCAATCACTTTTACGAAAACGAAGATCCTGCCGCCAGAGGATAAAGAACTCCTAGGAGCCAATTCAGCTTGGATCGGATCCTTAGAGGTAGGGACTCGTAAAGTCCCCTTGAGGTTCAGGATTTATGATCGTCCTCCTTATGCCTCCCCAACCGCACCTCGCATCCTGATGGACTCCTTGGCCGAAAATGCTAACGGATTCCCTACATCGATTGCTCTGGCAGACAACGGTCAGTTCGAGTTCTCCATCCCAGCTATTCCAGGCAACGCCAAGTACATAGCAAACCTTTCTCAAGACCAAACGAAGCTTACCGGCAAGTTCCAGCAGGGCTTTCTACCACTGGAATTGGTCATGCAACGTACCGGAACCTTGGCGTCAAACGATCCTGCCAATGACCCCATGGTAAAGTACCTCGCGAATCTAGGTAACCAATCGAAAAAGTCTCCCTTGGAATCCCCCGAGAAACCCACCGCCGTTGTCGAAGTAACACAACCCAATGCCAACAACCCCGTGGTGATGGATAAAAATCCCGATGCGGCCAGAGTTCTACTCCCAAACGGTATTCAAGAAGAAGAATTCGTTGTCGACCGATTCGACAGCCGTAAACCATTGCTCAATGATCTTGGCAAGCGAGCAGACAACAAGTTTGAACTCGCCGGCACCATCACTTATCCAAAAGGTTTTGATCCCAAAGCACTCTACCCAGCCGTCGTTCTAATCACCGGCAGCGGCCCTCAAGACCGTGATGAAACCATAGGCAAACATAAACCATTCAAACAGATCGCTTACTACTTGGCGTCCCAAGGGATGGTGGTCCTTCGATTCGATGACCGCGGCGTTGGTAGAAGTTCCGGTGACTTTAGCGAAGCAACCAGCAAAGACTTTGCAGACGATGCCCTGGCCGTATGGCAGTTTGCCAGAGACATCCCCGGCGTGGATCGCTCACGCACCGGATTGCTCGGTCATAGCGAAGGAGGGATCATCGGACCCATGGTCGCTGCCTGGCAACGCGAAGTGGCATTTCTGATTCTAATCGCCCCTCCGGTACTGCCTGGAACCGAAATTCTAAGCAGCCAAATCGATAAAATCGCAGAACTCGAAGGTGTCAATCCCGACGATCGAGCAGCAGCACGAGCCCTTCAAGAAGAATTGCAACAGATCGCGCTGCGGTTCCCCAACGATGACCAAGCCGCTGTGAGCGAAGTCCGAAAGGCAGTCGTCCAACGATGGGATTCACTCAGCAAAATCTCTGAGTCTCTTGCCGTCAATGATCAAAATTCAAAAAAGAAGCTCGTCATCGACGCGATCACAGCCCAATTTCGAGGACTGCAATCACCCTGGATGCGCCATTTCCTAGCCTACGATCCATCCGCCAATTGGGTCCTGTTCGACTGCCCCGTGCTATCGGTTTGGGCCGAAAAAGACACCCAAGTTCTCTACGAGCCGAACCTTAAAAAACTACAAGACATCGTGGCTCACAATATGAACCTCAAGGTCGATATGCTCGTGATGCCCGGATTAAACCATCTGCTCCAAAAAGCCGACTCAGGCTTGCCAAATGAGTACGATCGCATCGATCAAGGGATCGAACCATTGGCCCTTGAGACGTTTGGCAATTGGCTGAAACAACAAGAGATTCTGCCTTAGTTGACTCTATTGCGGAAATGGAGATTTCGATGAAAACAAGGTGGATGGAGCACGAATCGGCTAGCAACAACGATATCCGAGACGAGATCTTTCGACTTCTGCTTGAGATGAGGCCAGGCGAAAGCATCTGTCCAACCGATGCGGCTAGGGGCTTCGGAACCAAATGGAGGCAACTGATGCCTCACGTCCGTGAAGTGGTCACCGATATGGCTCGCGATGGAGCAATCGAAGTAACCTTGCGTGGAGATCTCTTGGATGTGGACGAAGTGGACTTGGAGACCGTTAAAGGCCCAATTCGTCTTAGACTCGCCCCAAAGAAATCCTCCTCAGACGATTAGTGCTCACTTCTGACGCTTCAAGATGTATACGACGTCCTCAGTGCTCTCATCGATCTCAATCGGCTCTTGGATGTCATAGCTAAAGTCGTAGGCAGCTTCGATCGTCCACTCCGGAACTTTCTTGACCAGAGAATCGAATTGCTTGTAAGTGTAACTTCGTAGGACCAAGCAATCGTCGATACGCATCGAACCGGTGGGTCGGTAGATATCAAAACGAATGTTGAATCGCTCGACTCTCGCTTTGGGATCCTTGTCACGAGGCCACATCTGAGTATTGACTTGCAAATGGCCACGTCTTGCGGTCCAACTTTCCTCGTCCGTCGTTGGCCCAACCAACGGGGTTAAATGAAACCCCAAAGCGTAAATTCCACCCGGACGAATAGCTTGGGCCATCGCTTTTAAATGCTTGACGGCCAACTGCTCACTGGAAAGATGACGGAAGGAATTGATCGTATTGAAGCCTGCATCGCAGGGCTTGTCGATCTGGAAGTTGCACATGTCGGCAACGAACGCGGTCGGCTTGATTCCATGGCGCTTCAATCGCTTGTTGCAAAACTCGATCGCCTTGGGGTTCAAATCCAGTCCAGAACAAGCATACCCAGCTTTGATCATCCGATACAGCAAACGCCCGGTTCCGCAAGCTGGCTCCAATAACCGCTTGGTTTTCCCCTGAACATGCTTGGCAAAAGCAGCCGTCAGAAACTTGGTTTCGGCTGCCCAGTCGCTTCCGAAAATCAAGTCGTAGTAGACGGGGTGATCGTAAATGCTCTCTTGAACTGTTTGCATGATGGGTGCGGTCAAAGTGGATTCAACAACGGATGGTCGTTTCGGCAAGCCTAAGGACTTGGGTGGTTACAAAGAGTCGATAGAATAGCCGATTCGTGGAGCATGTTGCACAGGGGGCAAGGGCCCACGCCATCGGATTTCGACCATTTCTTGTCCGACTACGAAATCAAAGCCGCTGAATGCACAACGGAACTTACAGAATCCGCGATTACCAAATCTCCCATCAGACCAACTATCGGTACGGCTCGCCGGTGTCGATGTGCCATAATCAATTGCACCTGCGCACCAGAGATGTCCCAGGCCAACGACTACTCCAATGCAACATTGAAATCACCCCCACACCCGAGTTCCACACCCCATGGACCGATGGGTTTGGCAATCCCTGCGATTTCTTCAGCATCGAGCGCCTGCATCATGAGATGTCCGTGCATGCAACAAGCCTGATTCAAAGACATGAGCCATATCATCAGTGGTACGCAGGCTTTTCAGTGGAACAGCTGCGCTCAGAACTCCTGCCACAAGGCGGCGGTCTTCCCAGCAACAGCACGATCGCTGGCCAAGAAAACTCCAGAGCCATCGAATTTCTCAACGCTTCAAAGTATTGCTCGCTCAGCGATGAGTTCACTGAGTTTATGAAGCCGGTGTGGAACCCACAACAAGATTGCTTGGAATGGCTCGACCATTTTAATCGGTTCCTCTACGAGTCGATTCAATATAGCCCTCGCTCGACCGATGTGAGCACCTCCTCGATCGATGCGCTGCGGAGTCGACAAGGAGTCTGCCAAGACCTTGCTAATATCTTCATCTCATGCATGAGAACTATCGGAATCCCAGCTCGTTATGTGAGCGGTTACCTAATCACTGTCCCCGCCCCAGGCCAACCCAAATTGGTAGGGGCCGATGCCTCGCATGCTTGGGTTAGCGTCTATACCGGCCCTTGGGGCTGGATCGACTGGGATCCGACCAACAACATGCGCGTGGACCTCGATCATATCTCGATCGCTTGGGGTAGAGACTACGCCGATGTTGCACCGGTCCAAGGCGTGTTTATCGGAGGCGGTGAAACCACTCTAAACGTTGCCGTGGATGTTGTGCTAGCAAATGAGCATGAGGCAAATCGGTCAAAACCCAACGAATGATATTGCCCTGATCGCGGCGAATCTGCACACTCCCGCTAGGAAATGACGCTACGAGTGTTTGGTTGTTGCAGCAAACGACGTCACCATCCTTGGCTGGATCATGGAGGA
>JAGWZB010000026.1 GCA_018969045.1 Planctomycetota bacterium
TGGTGCGAAAGTTAGCTACAGCAGATACCAAAGAGCAAGATTTGCAAGGGCGTATGGTCTTGCCTGGATTGATCGATTCGCATGTCCACGCACCCGATGCGGCGATGTATGAATGGGATCATCCGATCCCTGAGATGGAGACCATCGAGAATGTGCTTGCATATGTCCGATCCCGAGCGCAAGTGCTTGAACCTGGCAGATGGATCGTCGTGAGTCAGGTCTTTGTGACTCGGCTCCTCGATCCTCGTTTCCCGACCCGCTATGAATTGGACAAGGTGGCACCGGATCATCCGGTTTTCTTTCGAACGGGTCCTGATGGTGCTTTGAATTCCCTGGCGTTACGAAGAGCGGGGATCGACAAAGATTTCAAGATCACCGATGGTCAACCTGGATATATCGAGATCGATCCGAGCACTGGAGAACCTAATGGCATTTTGAGGTCTTGCACGCGATTGGTGTCTCTTGATGAGCCTCGGTCCAAACCCAGTCCGCAGGAGAGGGTCGCACGGCTCGAGCTATTGCTTCGCGATTACAACAGCGTCGGATTGACGAGTATTTGCGATCGACTTGCGACCGACGATGGGATCGGGCTTTACGAATCGCTTCTAGAGCGAAATGCGTTGACATGTCGAGTATTTCTCTCTTATTCGGTCAATGCGCAAAGCTCGATGGAGGAGATCGAGAAATCGATACGCAAGGCGGCATCGCATCCGAGGCACCGGTATGACAATCGACTCTGGCTTAGGGGCGTCAAGGTTTTTCTCGATGGCGGCATGCTGACCGGGAGTGCATACATGCGAAAGCCTTGGGGTGTCAGCAGGATCTACTCGATCACCGATGAGCAATATCGAGGATTGCTATACATCGAAGCCAGCAAGCTCTACGAGATGTCTAAAATCGCCTTAAAGAATGACTTGCAGTTTACCGCGCACTCGGTGGGTGACGGTGCTGTTGAAGCTCTGATTGACGCTTATGAAAGGATCGCCAAGGAGGACTTCCCTGTCCGAGACAAGCGTCCGTGTATTACGCATTGCAATTTCATGAGTGCTGAGGCCATTGAGAGGATGTCCAAGCTGGGGGTTGTGGCCGATCTACAACCGGCTTGGTTATTGCTCGATGGCAAGACGTTGCTCACGCAATTTGGACAGGACCGCACCGAGTTCTTTCAACCTTATCGAACGCTGGCAGACTCCGGAGTGATCGTTGGAGGTGGATCGGATCACATGCAGAAGATCGGATCGTTTCGGAGTGTGAATCCTTACAATCCATTTTTGGGGATGAGCGTAGCGGTACGGAGGATTCCGAGGGGGTTGGACGAGCCCTTGCATCCTGAGCAGTCGATTACAAGGCAGGAGGCCATCCGGCTTTATACGCTTAACAACGCTTACTTGACCTTTGAAGAGGATCAAAAGGGATCGATAGAAGCCGGTAAGCTTGCTGATTTTATCATCATCGATCGAGACATTTTGGAATGTCCTTTGGAGCAGATCGCCTCAACCAAGGTTTTGGAAACGTACGTTGGCGGCAAGCAGGTTTATAAGTCCCAGTAGCATTGAGAGTGGTTTGAGGGGGAATTCCGATGAGGACGTTTGACAGGCTGTCTGATCTGCTGGTTTCGAGGGCATCGAGTCCGACACAGCAGCACGCTTACAAGCGTGGACCTCGCATAGCGGCCATTGAGACATTGATTCCTCAGGACATCATGCCAGGCTTGATGATGTTGAGAATCCATGCCCATCATGTCGAGCCGGACCGAGAGTCGATGGTGATCGGCCACGGAGAGACTTATTACGTCCCGACCAGTGTGGCTGCAGTGATCCATGATTTTTTTGCGCCGAGGTTGCTTGGGGCCGACGCGTTGGCCATCGAAAGTCATTGGCGATTCTTGTATGAGCGGATGATTGCGTTTGGGGGCAAGGGAGCCGAACTTCGAGCGTTGTCAGCTGTCGATTTAGCGCTTTGGGATTTGGCGGGGCAGCTCCATCAAGAGCCGATTTGGCGTTTGCTTGGAGGGCCTGTGCGAGAGCAAGTGCCGGTTTACAACAGCAGCGGGGGGCCTAGTTATGGACGCAGCAACAATCAGATACCGGGAGCTTCTGGATGGCCTGGTCATGGAGACCTTGGTAAACCGGGTCCGCTTGAGGACAACTGGGCCAGTATCAATGAACCGGTCAAGCTGGCCCAAGAGCTTATCGAGCTTGGATATCGCGGGATGAAATTGTGGTCATTTGATGCCGTTTATCGTCGAAGCGGTGGGCAGTTGCTCAGTACCAAAGACATTGACGAAGGGCTCAAGCCGTTTCGGATGATCCGACAGGCCGTTGGAGATCAGATTGATCTGATGCTCGATGGGCACGGTTTCTTTAGTTTGGGTGCGGCGCGTCAGATTGCCCGAGCCATGCAAGAAGTCAAGCCGCTGTGGCTTGAAGACATTTTAAGGCCTGATTGCTTGCAGACGATGGTCGAATTTCGCAAGAGCATCGAAGTGCCGGTGGCAGTCAGCGAGATGCTCGTTTCGATCGATGATTACCGTAGGGTATTGGAGGCAGGTGCCGCCGACATGATCATGATCGATCCGACTTGGGTCGGAGGCATCACGGGTACTCGGCGTATTGCCGAATTGGCGCAGGTGTACAACGTACCGACGCTAATGCACGACTGCACTGGTCCGCTGACATTGCTTTCTGGCTTGCACATTGCGGGTTCGAATACAGGGGTGGCCTATCAGGAAACGGTGCGAGCGCACTTAGCCACGCTCTACCCGCAGTTGATCGATGTGGAGATCCGTGTAGAGCAAGGCCACTTGGGTTTGCCGCAGCGCCCCGGGATCGGAGCGCGTTGGAAAGAGGATTTGTTTGATCCTAAGCATCCGGGATACAGAATTTCAAAACTCAATTTCGCTTAGAAATCCGCGTTTGCAGTTTATTTCTTTTTGGTCGCAGGTTCTTTGAGGTTGTTTTGAAGTTGTTTAGGCAATTTTGATTTTTGCTCGTCGGACAATAATTTGCCGATTTCGATTCGAGTTTTCGCGAGCATTTCTTCGGTGTCGAGCAGCACCTTCTTTTGCTCTTCGGTAGCCTTCATCGCATTGAGGGCGATTTCACGAACTTCCTTGGGTTTCTTTCCATCTTCGCGAGCTTTCTTAGCCGCATCGGTTCGATCCTTGAGCATTTGAGGAGTCAGTTTGACTTCCTTGCGCTTTGCCACCACTTCTTTGGCTGTTTTGTTGAAGAGCTCTTTGATCTTTGCGGTCGTTTCTGGGTTGAGAGCTGCGGGTTCGAATTGCTTCAAGAACTGAGTGGTCATGGCGATTTCTTGATCGGCCTTGGGGCCTTTCTTGACCGCATCTTGGGCGGGCGATACCGAAACCAAACCACAGACCAACAGACAGCCCAGCAGGTAGATTCTAATCATCATCGCGGTGTACCTTGCGTCGAGAAACACTCAGAGAGAAACGGGTGGGATCGACACGGTTGGGATCCCCCTAGGTTACAAAAGGATACCAGAATTTTGGGTCTCGATGGAGGTTTTTTGGAATATCGCCTGCCAGAGAGGCAAACTCGAAGGGGGCATGGAATGCGGTCGACTTGTTGAAGTCTTGAGGGGTTAATCGGGATCAGAAGGAAGCTGCAGGGGGTTTCGGGCAAAGATCCATTCCTCGATGGGTTTGCCGGCGAGGATCTGTTGGTCGATGAATCGTTCGATTCGGTCTTGGGTCATGCCGCCGTACCAGTAACCCTCAGGATAAACGACCAAAATTGGGCCACCTTTGCAGATCCTGAGGCATTGCACTTTGGATCGGTAACAAGCACTAGGGCCTGTGGCCAGGGATAGATTGCGTGCTTTGAGCTCATCTTTGAGTTTCTTCCAGGCTTGGGCCCCCTGGTCTTGGGAGCAGCAATCCGGACCGATACAAAGGAAAATGTGCCGATGGTACTGACCGATCTTCAAGCTAACCGCCAAATCCTTCAGCTGGTCGTTCATGGTAGAAACCTAATTGTTAAGATGGAGAAACTGAATCAAACTCCAAACGTAATTCAGGGTTTTTACGCTCCCTGATTGTAGCAACCTTGCTACCAAGCTACACTGTTTGCAGATTAGAAAACCGGATCGAGCCACAGATAGCCCATCCACTTTTTTCCCACCTTCAACATAGCTAATCCTCGTGTCTGACGAAGTTGCAACCTTAAAAATCGGCGATAAAACCCTCTCGATGCCTGTCCATGTCGGGACTGAAAACGATCGGGCCATCGACATCTCCAAATTGCTCAAGGAGACTGGACACATCACGCTCGACGAGGGGTATGCAAACACGGGTGCTACCACCAGCGCGATCACTTATTTGGACGGGGATCGAGGAATCCTCAGGTACCGAGGTTATCCGATTGAACAACTGGCCGAGAAATGTGACTTTCTCGAAACCAGCTACCTGCTGATCTACGGGGAATTGCCCACACCAAGTGAGCTTGAAGCGTTCCGAACGGCGATCTCCCATCACACCATGCTTCATGAGGACATGCGGTCCTTTTACAACGGCTTTCCTCGCGACGCTCACCCGATGGCGATACTATCGAGTGTGGTCAGTGCGTTATCGACGTTTTACCAAGACTCTTTGGATCCGCATGACCCCGAGGAAGTCGAGATATCGATCCATCGCCTGATTGCCAAATTGCCAACGATCGCTGCTTATAGCTACAAGAAAGCTTTCGGCCAACCCTTCATCTATCCGCATAACTCGCTGAACTACTGCGAGAACTTTTTGCACATGATGTTTTCGGTTCCGAGCGAAAAGTACGTCGCGGATCCTGACTTTGTGAAGGCTTTGAATTTGCTGTTGATTGTTCATGCCGACCACGAGCAAAACTGCAGCACCTCGACGGTGCGCATGGTCGGCTCCTCCGATGCAAATCTCTTTGCGAGCATCTCCGCAGGGATCTGTGCACTGTGGGGACCATTGCACGGGGGAGCCAATGAGGCGTGTGTGAACATGCTTAAGCAGATCGCTGATGACGGGGGCAATGTCAAGAAGTATGTGGACATGGCCAAGGACAAGTCGAGCAATTTCCGATTGATGGGATTTGGTCACCGGGTTTATAAGAACTACGATCCACGAGCCAAGATCATCAAGGCAGCTTGTGACATTCTGCTGAAGAAGCTCAACTTGAACGATCCACTTTTCGAAGTGGCCCAGGAGCTCGAGGCTGTGGCGTTGAAGGATCCTTATTTTGTTGAACGAAAGCTGTATCCCAACGTCGACTTTTACTCGGGTGTTATTTACCGGGCGATGGGAATTCCGGTGCAAATGTTCACCGTTTTATTCGCGATGGGCCGTCTGCCTGGTTGGATCGCTCACTGGGTAGAAATGCAACGATCGCCGAACACTCGAATCGGACGACCTCGCCAAGTCTACACCGGACCATTGAAGCGCGACGTCACGCGATAGCCAACCCCTCTGATTTCCAGCAAAAGACTTCAAGATGCCGCAACTTCGAAACGTTCTGGCCAAGTTGGCCTTCATTGCCACGGTCCTAGTGGGTCTAGGCGTTTGCCCGTCGGATGCTAGGGCTCAGCGTTCTAGCGAGTCATTGGCGATCCCCGATACTGACGACGGTCTACCTGGAGTCGGTCCGATACGCCGTTATGATTGGTTTCGCAATCTGTGGAATGAGAAGCGCAAGCAGTGGGCTAGTCGGATCCAGGCAGACCAAGACTCCGTTGTGTTTCTTGGGGATTCGATCACTCAGGGCTGGGGCGATAGCATGGGGGATAGCTTCCCGGGGCTTAAGGTTGCCAACCGAGGCATCAGCGGGGATACCACCCGAGGAATGCTGCTTCGATTGGACCAGGATGTCCTGGCCCTTAAGCCTAAGGCGTTGGTGATGCTCATGGGCACCAACGATTTGGAGGAAGGTGCAGACGCAGCAAGTGTTGCTCAGAATATCGAGTTGATGCTCAAGTCGATCCAGAAGCACAATCCGGCACTTCCTGTAACTCTGTGCCGAGTTTTCCCCGCGTCGGCTTCGAAGAAAAGGCCTGCCGATCAAATCCAGGCGATCAATACCGCCATCGCCAATGTCGCCAAGAACTTTTCCCAGGTAACGCTCGTCGATACCTGGACTCTTTTTGCGGACGAGAAAGGGGATGCAAAACCAGCGGAGTTCCCCGATTTGTTGCATCCGAATCAAGCTGGATACAGCAAGTGGGCTGCAGCAATCCGTCCGATCCTTTCGACCCAAGGGCTTATCGAGACCCAAGCAGATACGTTCACTCTGGAACCGGGTTTCGTTTCCTTGACCAACGGCAAGGATTTAACGGGCTGGAGGCTTGCAGCAACCAAGACTTCGGCGGCTGAAGAGCAGCTTGATGGAAAGCCGTCCACGAGCGATGGGCGTTATGTTGCGATCAACGGTCGGATCGTTGTAACCACGCCGCGCGAGGGCCGTCGGATCCAGCAGCTTTATACCAAGCAAGAGTTTTCCGGAGACTTTGTCCTGAAGCTTGAATTCCGAGCTACTCCTAATGCAGACAGCGGGGTATTTATCCGCGAGCCTCAATTGCAATGCCGTGATTATCCGCTCGCCGGACCTTATAAGAATCTCAAGAGTTACCGGCCGGGAGATTGGAACGAGTTGGTCGTCTCGGTCAAAGACAATGTAGCTCACTGCACGTGCAACGGCGAGGTGATCGAAGAAGCCTTGAAGTTGCCCGCAACAGGTCCGATCGGGCTGGAAGGGGACCATGGGCAAATGGAGTATCGCAGGATACGAATTTCGCAAAACCAGTAGACGGAGTTGCGATTTTAGTTGGATTGCTCAAGCAACAGAGCTTCGGCGTGCAGACCTGGTCCGAATCCTAGGACCAGCCACAGTGCAGAGTCCAGCGGGTCGCTGGCTTGAGCCTGCTGGCGAAGAATCTCTTCCATAATAAACAAAATGGTGGGAGAGGACATATTGCCGTAGTTGGCCAGGGTTTGGCGGGATGCCCAAAGACGCTCTGGTTCTAAGTCCATGGCTTGAGCAACCGAATCGAGAATGCGGGGACCGCCCGGATGCACGACCCAGTGGCGGATTTGTTTAGAAGAGGTACCCAATCGATTCAGCCATGCTTCCAGCGGAGCTGGTAAATCTTCTTCGATTCGATTTGGTACGTGGTTTGAGAGTGTCATTTGAAACCCGTGGTCACCGATTTTCCAAGTCATCAAGTCCGAGGAGTTGGCGATTTTGTACGAAAGCGAAGAGAGGACCTTCCATGATCCAGTGCCGAGATTTTTGGGGTTTGTCGGCGACTGGGTGACGATTGCTGCTGCCGCACCGTCGGAGAATAGTGAGTTGGCAACGATCTGTTCAGGATCCTCCGTGTATTGCTGATGGATACTGCAGAGCTCGACGGCGGCAACCAGGACCACAGCATGCGGATCTGACGCGGCGATGGACTGAGCCACACGCAAACCATTGATCATGGCATGGCATCCCATGAATCCGATATGGGACCGCTGGGTGGTAGGAGCCAAGTTGAGCGATTCAAAGAGCGCATGATCCAAGCCTGGAGCTACGAAACCGGTGCAAGAGACCGTGACTAGATGGGTGATCCTTGATGCATCCAAACCTGACTTTAGGATTGCCGACCGAGCGACTTTTTCGAGCAATGGCGCTGCGTGCTGCGAATAGACCTCCATGCGTTGGGAGGTTGTCGGTCCAAGGGGTGCTTGTTGGCTAGGTGGTTGGTAGAAGGATTGCCGCAAGTCTGGATCGGATCCGTTGTCCGGAGCAAGCAAAACGCTAGATCGTCTTGAGACACCTGATTTTTGATAGAGTTTTGGTAGTACTTTGTTCCATCGTTTGGTCAATCCTAATCGTTGCACGACGCCGGCTGCAACGTCTTGATCGATCACTCCATCTGGAATGCCCGTTGCGATCGAGGTGATTTGAACCGATGTTGGATGATTGGTCACTGGATAGCTTCTTTCAAAATTTTATTACGAAACGGCGGGCACCAATGGCAGGCTTTCAAGACCCACTGGGAGCGAAGTGGGTGTCGGGCTTGTTTGGCCACCCACTTACAAACCCGCTGCCTGAGTTTTCTGTGGGCCTTCACATAGCTTTCCCATTTTTGGAGGGTTTCGATGCGTTGCGAAGGGGTTTTTGTGCAGCGTAAAAGCAAGGGGGTTAGATTCTCTGCATTGTCAAAAGCCCAAGACATACCTTCGCCGGTGAACGGTTCAATGTAGCCCAGAGCATCACCGCAGAGGAAAATGCCTGGTTTGGCGACCGATGCCGACTGCCTGGTCAGCAAAGGGGTAGCGATCCAGTGGCATGAGTCCAAAAAGGTCCCTGTTTGAATTCCGCAATCCAAGAGAATTCGTGCGACCGATTTGCTGATCGGCTGATCATGTTTGATCGTAGCTGGATCGATGGCTGCGGCCAGATCGACCATCTGGCCATCGGTCATGCAGATCCCCACATAGCCACAGCGGGAGGCGATCATGTGAAGGCGGTTTCCATTGGCTTGTAGGATCCTGCCAAGTTCTGGAGCACCGGCATTGAGTCGATCCAACTCGACGAGTGATTGGACACCGATCCTGGAGGCTGGATCGATATTTGAAGGCCAATGAGAGGAAGGCTTGAGAGCCGAGCGAGTTAAGCCACATGCGACAACCACGGTGTTTGCCATGGCAAGAGAGTTCGAGAGCGTTTTAGAATTGGTCGATCGAGTCGATCGCAACCGGACTGCGATCGGATCGCGGGACTCGAACTGGCTTGCATCCTCTGGCGATTCGATCGGCTCAAGGGTTGCGGTTGTATTGGACAAAAAGCAGGCCCCTTGGGAGATCGCGTGACTTACGAGCATGGAATCGAGGGTCGACCTGCGGACACTGAGCAGGGACGGGATGGGCCAACTGAAACCGACGCGATGCACTTGAATATGGATTTCGCTTAAATCGACACTTCCGGCGTAGCGAAGTTGATCAGCAAGTCCCAATCGGGCGATAGCGTCTTGGGCTCGGCGATTGAGGCACCCGCCGCAGACCTTTTCCCGAGGAAACGATTTGGCTTCGACCAATAAAACTCGCAGGCCATTTCGCGCAGCATGGATTGCGGTGGCAGCACCGGCAACTCCTGCGCCGATCACGATGGTATCCCAACAACCCTGTGCTGCTTGTTCTAGTTCGAACGTTGAGATCGGTTGTGAAAAAACGTGGTTCGAAGCGATCATGGATGGCCAGTGGTTCTGTGCCAGATTAGCGTGTATCTCTCAGGCCAATGCCGATGGATATCGAATTGTTTAAGGCCAGCTTGATGGGCTAGGTCGCTGATTTCCTGGATGGAAAAAGCAGCGCGAACCGACTGAGGCCCATCGAAATGCACAACCCGAGAGCGAGAAAGAACAAGGCAGCCGATTTTCGCAAGCAGCCAGCCCAAAGAGGTGCGGTGCAAATCATCTGCAACCAGGGCAACGCGAGCGAGTTTGGCACTTTGCGACAGAAGTTCGACGACCGATTCGGCCTCGAAGTGATGCATGAACAAAGAGTTCATCACGATGTCGGCTTGCGGGGCGGAATCCAAGAGGCTTAGAGCATCGACGGTTTCAAAGCGCAGTTGGTCTGCAGATAACTTGTGGGCTAACGAGAGTTCTTGTGCTTGCTGGATCGCGTAGGGGCTGATATCCCAGCCGACCGAAGTGACCGATATCTCCTTGGATAATTGTTTTTGTAGCGAGATCAGATTTTCCCCGTTGGCGCATCCGATATCCAGCAGGGTCCAATGTCGCTGTGGATTCTTCTTCGCGATTTGCAGGATGACCCTTGCAAGATGGGACGTGGTCCTCGACCAAGCGTTGATTCGACGCAGTCCTTGGAGAGCCAGCTCATGATCTGCTTTGGGCAAATCGGGGTCGTCCATTAATTCAGGCACAAGGTGCCTGCTAGTCAGATCGGGAAACAACGCCATGGGTGCAAGGAGTCCTCGCAGATTGGGAACCGGGGTGATTGAAAGATAACCTATCGACTCGGCAAGGATAAGTCCAAGTGATCGATTCTCGAGTTGGGTTTGATTGCTGGATGTTTAAAAACACTGCGCGTTGATTTAATTAAAAATGAGCTTGGCCCCTTGAAACAACGTGGTGATCCAGACGGTTTTACGTTTATACTTGGTCGGATGTTTGCACGCCTTGCATTACGGATGGGTTGGGGGTCAAAGGAATGAGACGAGTCGTTTTTATTCTGTTTGCTGTTTGGCTAATTGGTTTTAAGGCTCCTGAGTGGAGCGAATCGGGGTTGGCACAGGAGTCTGCCGCGGGAGCAACGCCGGCGAATCAGGTGGAGGAGAAGACCAAGCCTGGACAGGCAAAAGATTACAAGCCTGGTGATTTGAATCTGGACTTTAGCCGCGTTTATATCTTTGTGGACAAGACCAACAATCTTGGGCACAGTCACGGGGTCGAAGGGAAGCTCAAGGGAGGTCATATCGTTGAGGACGGTGGCCAAGGTTGCTCATTGGTATTTGACATGAGATCTTTTGTAGCAGACACCGAGACTGCCCGACGGGTTTTTGGAATCGACGCTTCGATTGACGCTGCGACGGTAAAGAAGGTCAATCAGAACATGCTTGGCAAGGAGATACTCGACGTTCAGAGATTTCCAGAAGCAAGTTTGAGCAAAGCTAGCTTGAAGAAAAGCGGCAAACAGAGCTCCAGGGGATTGCCCGAGTACCAGCTTGAGGGGGACTTTACGTTGCATGGAGTCACACATCATGTCGTCGCTCCCTGTGACTTGGAGGTCAAGGATGGTTGGCATCATGTCCGAGGAAAGTTTACGATTCGGCAGACGGATTTTGGGATCAAGCCGTACACCAAGGCATTTGGTGCGGTGGGAATCAAGGATGAGTTGGTGGTACAAGGGGATTTGTGGGTGGTACCTAATCAATGATTGAATTTCCAGATGTAGCCAAGGGAGTGATTCGAAATCACTACGATATTATCACTCCGTTTTACCGATTGTTTTGGGGACCTCACATTCATCATGGCTATTGGGAGTCCGACGAGAGTTCCCAGCGAGCTCAAGTTCAATTGACCGAGAGATTGGCGAAAGCTGCGAGCATAGCGCCGGCAAGTAGAGTCTATGACATCGGTTGTGGGATGGGTGGTTCAAGTGTTTGGCTTGCAAAAAACTTGGGCTGTCAGGTAACGGGGGTGACACTCAGTCCTGTACAAAGACTTTATGCGAGCAGTGCTGCAAGTTTGCGAGGAGTCAAACCGCGACCGAAATTCATAAGGGCCGATGCCGAGGCGGTCGCATTGGATCAAGGGTCAGCCGACGTTGTATGGAGCATTGAGTGCACGGAGCATTTTTTCGACAAGCCAGCGTTCTTTCGCAAGGCAGCCGGGTGGCTTAAGCCCCAGGGGCGATTTGCGTTGTGTGCTTGGCTAGCTGGAGAGCCACCTCTGAGTGCAGAGCAAACGGAACTGACCCGGCAGGTTTGTCGCGGGATGTTTTGCCCGTCGCTTGGGACCGCATCGGATTACTGCAAGTGGTTCCAGGAAGCTGGACTTACGGTGACCTACCAAGCGATTTGGACCAAGCAGGTGCAGCGAACTTGGGAGATCTGCCTCGATCGGGTCGAGCGAACACGCATCCGACACTTGGCCAAGCTCTTCGGTGCGAATCATGTTTTGTTTTTGGATCATTTCCAAGCGATCTTGGATGCATATCGGACCGGGGCGATGGAGTATGGTTGTTTCATAGCGCAGAGAGGCAGCAAGTGAGTCAGGCAGTTTCACCTACTGGCATGTTATCTGAACGGTTGACAGTGAGTCGATTGGGTCGTGCTGCGGGGATCGTATTTGGGGTTGGAACCCAACTGCTATTCCTATGGACGGTCGTCTATCTTTTTCTCTTCTTGCGATTTGGTGGATGGCAGGAGTACCCCAACTCATGGATTGCCGATTTGTTGCTCGCGATTGGATTTGCATTGCCGCATAGTCTTTTGCTGGCACCGCCTACATCCAAGTGGCTTAAGCGTTGGATGCCAAGCGGGTTGCTTGGGTGTTTGCATTGCGCGACAAGTTGCGTAAGTTTGCTGGTGATGTTCCATTACTGGGGGCGTATGCCAGTGGAATTGTGGCATGCCACGGGATGGATCGAGCAAGCGATTTTGATCGGTTTTTATGGGTCGTGGGTCGCGCTGCTTTACAGTCTGTATTGGACAGGATTTGGATATCAGACCGGACTAACTCAGTGGTGGTATTGGTTTCGGAAAACCCCGGCTCCCCAACGGGCCTTTGTCACTCGAGGAGCATTTCGCTACATGCGACATCCGGTGTACATGAGTTTTCTGGGGCTGATCTGGTTTACACCGGTGATGACTTTGGATCACGCGTTGTTGACCGGCGTTTGGACCTTGTACATCTACGCGGGCAGCTACTTCAAGGACCGGCGTTTATTGAAATTTATAGGCCAGCCTTATTACGAGTATGGGAAAAAGATTTCTGGATTGCCGCTCATTGGGATTGGTTCCTTGCGGCTATTTCGCTAGCGAAACCCAAGGAGCGTTAAAGCGATGTTCGCATTCAGATCCCCTCATCGAAATCTAAAAAAAGAGAAAATGGCATGATTTTATGGATTGGTTGCTATGGTTGCTGATAGCAACTTTCACAGAATTCGCTTGCCAGTTGCTTTCCCAAATCGCATACTTTCTTTTACCACTCTGTTAGGCGAGTGGAGGGAATAGCCTTTTTCTGCAGGGGTAACATCGATGGACACTGCTACAGGGGATCTGTATTCGGAACTCAGATCGCTCGCTAGGGTCTTGATGCGTGGGGAGCGAAAGAACCATACGCTCAGTGCAACCGATTTGTTCCATGAAGCTTATTTTAGGCTCAGTCCACGCCTACCTGAGGGGCTAGACAAGCGTCAGGATGTTCGATCGTTGTTTGCGGTGACGATGCGACGGGTGTTGATTGATCATGCCCGAAGACGCAATCGTCGAAACAATATTTTGTGGCCGAACGTCGTGAGGCCTGAGGAATTTCTGAACCCTACTGGAGTCGACCCTGATCGATACAAAATGGATAGAATGGAACTACTGGAACGTGCCCTTAAGCAACTCGGATTGACCTATCCCGTTCATGCCAAGTTGGTGGAACTGAAGATATTTGGCGGATTAGATATAGCGGCTTGTTCTGAGCTGTTGGGTATTTCCGAAGCGACGGTGCAGCGGCATTGGCAGTTTTCTAAAGCTTCGCTTGCTCGTCTGATTAAGCGATATGAGCAGGGGCTTGAATAAGCTCAAAGAAACGGATTTGGATACGACATGTCAGAGTCTCATGATTCTCTGGAAATATTATTTGCTCAGGCGATAGAGATCAAGGATCCCAAAGAGCAAGAGGCATTTCTTCAGAGGTCCTTGGCGCATGATCCTGACAGGATTCCGACACTCAGAGAGCTGATCTCTGATCACAAGCGTGCAAGTTGGATGGATTCGACACCTCAGGTCGTCCGCGATACGTTGAGGCTCTTCGAGGATTTGCGAGGCAAGCAGATCGGTCCATTCCTTGTTGAGAATCGGATTGGTTCTGGAGGGATGGGTGATGTGTATTTGGCCAAGCAGATCACTCCGGTGCGACGGCCTGTGGCATTGAAGTTGATCTATCGCGATTTGGATCAGCGACAGGTATTTGAGAGATTCCAGCGAGAGAAACAGATGCTCGCCACGATGGAGCATCCGAATATCGCAAGAATCATCGACGCAGGGACCAGCGACACGGGGTACTCCTACATAGCTATGGAGTATATCGACGGGGAGGATTTGCTGAGCCATTGCAAATCGAATCGTTTGGACATACCAGCTCGCATCCAACTACTTTTGCAATGTTGCCGCGCCGTTCAACATGCCCACCAAAAGGGGATCATTCATCGAGACATCAAACCTAACAATGTACTGGTTGCACTGGTCGATCAGGAGCCGATGATCAAGGTGATCGATTTTGGGATCGCCAAGGCGTCGCTGGGCGATGGTGTTCGAGAAAGCAATGATTACACCAGTTCGGTCGTATCCATTTTGTCCAATGCAATCACAGGGCGCGGCAATTCTCCGGGCACTCCTCCGTATATGAGCCCTGAGCAATTTTCTAAGGACGGGGATTTGGTGGATGCAAGGAGCGACATCTACTCGCTAGGGGCCTTGTTGTATGTATTGCTGACGGAGAGTCCTCCCTTTGATCGTTGGCAATTGGACGATAAGTCGATTGATGAGATCCGGGAATTGGTTCAGGGTCAGGATCCCGTTTTGCCAAGCCGTCGAGCACCGAGTTTGGCAGCGATCTTGAAAGGCGATCTGGATGCAATTGTTTCCAAGGCGATGCATCGAGACGTTGAAAAGAGGTACCAAAGTGTGGCTCAGTTGCATGAGGATTTGCGTCATTACCTTTTGGGTGAAACCGTCTCGTGCAACGCAGGCTCTTCTTGGATACAAATCTGCAAGATCGCCAAACGCAATCGGTTGCTCATCGGTGCTTCGGGAGTTGCTTTGGCAGGTTTATTCATCGCGTTAATCGGTTTATCGATGGGTTGGTTGATGGCAGACAAGCAGCGCCGCCGTGCGATGGTCGACGCAATGGATGCCAATCTCCTTACGGCAAGCATGCAGGTTCAAAAGCATGAATTTGGAATCGCCGCTGAGACCCTTGGCAGAGTGGCAAATGCGGGAGATCCAGCACAGAGACGATTGGACTATCGGCTCTTGCGATCTCAGATCCCTCAGGCACCCCGAAGTTTTGTTTCTCATCCAACCAAGATCTATTTCGGGGTAGGGATACCAAGTCAAAGAGCGATCGCCTTTGGGTGCAAAGATCACTCCATCGAACTGATCGATAGTGACACAGGCAAGGAACTATGGCGATTCGATGCGGGACAGAATGAGATCAACGGACTTGCTGTTAGTCCGGATGAGCAACTGCTGGCTTCTGCTGGCGATGACGGGACGATCAAGTTCTGGGACTTGGATCGCAAGCAACTGGCGAGTGGTTTTCAAGCATCCCGTCAAAGCGTTTTCCAAGTCGCTTGGAGCCCTGATGGGAAATCCATCATCGCAGTGGGCAATGAGCCTAATGCCAAGCTGTGGAGTATCCCAGATTTCCGGCTTGTTCGGGAAATCGAGTCTTCAGGCGTTGCGTTGGAATGTGTTGCTGCAGGCAGGCAAGGTCAGTTTGCCTTCGGTGATGAACTTGGACAAGTGCGCATAGGTAGTTTTGATTCGGAAATTCTCCAGGTGTTCAACTCGATGGATTCTGAAACTACAAGCAGCAAAGCGTGTTCCTGCCTGGCGTTTTCAGACTCCGGGAAATGGATGGCCGTTGGTCAAAATGGAGGATATTTAACGATATTGCAAAAGGGAACCGAGGAGTACTTTCCTAGCGAGCGAATTCGGTTTCCACAGCATGTGACCTCGGTCAGTTTTTCCCACGATGAGCTTGAGTTGGCCATAGGCGAGGATAACGGCCAACTGCATATCCTGAATCTACATCGCACCATGGTTGTGCCGAAACCTTGGACGGAACTTTCGGACTTAAAAGAGCAGCGGCGCATCGACAGTTGGACGGCGCATCGCAAGCGTATATCGGGTATCGTTTGGAGCAAAATCAACTCTTCGCTATCTAGTTTTAGCGAAGATGGAACGGTCGCCCAACTCGATCTTGAGAGTCCTCGATTTCGAACTTATCCGACCCAAGCTTTCAACATCTTTTTTTTGAGCGACCAGGAGTTGTTATTGCTGGGTGATCAAAACACTTCCTTGACCAGACTTACCTTCGAACCCACCGTATCAAAATTGCCGGAGCTACGCATTGAACCATCCCAATCGAGCCAAAGTTTGCATACGATCCAAGGGACCGAAGGGCTCTTTTGTGCAAAACCCGTACAGGGATCCAAGGACGGACCCGTTCATTGGTCGTTGATGCGTTTCGATCCACGGGAGGACCAGTTTGTCACGGTCGGCGAACTTCCCAAAGAGCATCAGTTAGTCCACTTGATTGGATGTCCGAACCTCAACCAGTGGTTGATTCGATGTACAAGGACTAGCGACACAGCACCGATCGGTAAACAAGAAACCTTTTTGGGTCTGTGGGATACTCAAAAGAATGCGTTCATTTGGACTACCGATTTTGATTCAAGCTCTTTTCGGCATGCGGAAATGAGCCCAAACGGTCGACTCATGGTGTATGAACAAGCGACTAAGATCTTCTTGGTCGATAGCAACACAGGAGCGCACCGCCAGATCGCCCACGGGCCAGATTTATCGGTAAGCCATTTGAAATTTTCGCCAGATAGCAAGTTGCTTGCCGTTGCGTTGAATGAAAACGGGACGATTGGCGGCTACCGAGTTGCCGATCCGGGTAAAAAGATTTGGGACATCCGGATGCATGGGGGTCCGATCCGGGATTTATGCTGGTCCAAAGACCAGCAGATCCTCTTGAGCTTAGGCGGTGACGGTCGGTTACGAACCTATGACTTAAATTCGCTCAGGATTTCCTCAGAGATCGCGCTGCCGATTTCAGATCCCAAGCATTTACGGCTTGGAGTTCATGAGCAATCGGTGCTTGTCTTGGATAACCAAGGATCGATTTTGAGAATACCCTGCAGCGATTCAACTGCAATCGGCGCTGAGTAATTTTGCTGCAGGGGCGAGGATTGCTGATCCCACTGGGTAGTTAGCCTATCTAGTCACCATTCGAATCGTCTAGTACACTGAGGATCACGTTTACAAGGAAGTCTATGAAATCAGGAGGAGTCTTCAATGAGTGGCTGTCCAACTTGCAGCAACTGGATCGCGGTTACTGCGATTGTTTTGGCAATTCAGTTTTTTCCGACCGCATGCTTGGCTCAAGAGCCATTGGTGGCACAGGACAACAGCCAGCATTTGGCCTTGATGCAACTGGTTGAGTCGCTTGAGCCTTATCATCCCAAGGGGGAGATCAAGGGATCTGCGGTGATCTCTGGTTCGACGACGATGCAGTCGCTGGCTCGATCTTGGTCGGAACGATTCTGCAAATTCCACCCGAATGTTGTTTTCAGCAAAGGAAAAGATGGCACCCAGAGTGCGTTACAAGAGATCTCTGAGAATCCTGGGGTGATCGCAGGAGCCAGTCGCCCGCTGACGGACGCTGAGATCGCATCCTTGAAAAGCAAGAACTGCAAAGACCCTGTTTCGATTGTGGTGGCCTTGGACCCGTTGGCATTGTATGTCCACAAAGACAATCCGATTACCAGCGTCACGCCCGAGCAAATCGAATCGATTTTCAGGGCAGGCGTTTCGGACAAACCTCAGGCGGTCAAATGGGGCGATTTAGGCGTTTCGGGAGAATGGGCCAATCAACCGATTCGAATCCACAGTCGCAGCGATATCAGCGGGACGACTGGATTCATCAAGCAATGGGTCGTTGGTGGTAAGGAGCTAGCCAAGTCTGCGCAGGTCCACGAGACCAATGCAGATGTGACCAAGGGGGTGGGATCCGATAACTACGGAGTTGCCTTGAGTGGATTTGGGGAAGCCAATCCTAAAGTGAAGGCTGTACCACTGGTACTTGGTGGAGTTGCAGTTGAGCCCAGTGAAGCGAATTTTCTTGCAGGTCGATATCCATTCGTTCGTCCATTGATCATCATCATCGACAAAGAAGCGACCAAAACCGACGGCGGCTTGAGAGAAGGGATACTTCGATACATCCTCAGTAGGGATGGACAACTCGAAGCGATTCGAGCAGGCTTCTTTCCACTGGATCCGGCTTATATTCGTAAGCAACTCGATGGCATCAGCGGTCCTCAAGTTCGATAAATCCAAACGGTGTCCATTCAGCAAGGGTTAACTCAATGAAGTCCGCACGATTGTTTATTGGCTGTTGGTTATTTTTGGTAGGTTGCCCTGGGGTCTACGGGCAAAGCTGGTTGGGATTCAATGCCGCTGTTCCCAAAGTGGCACCCGGTTATGGAAGCAGCGTATCGGTTGCCACTCCCGGGGTCTCCCCGACGGGTACTTATCCGGTCGCACCCACGTTGGTACCCACCAACCGTCCATGGAAACTTGGCGTCGTGGTTCGTAATACTGACGTTGGGGCTATTGTTCAGACCGTCGAACCCAACAGCGCTGCCCAGGCAGCCGGGATTATCCCCAACGATATCATCATCGCTGTCTCTGGGACTCGAATTGGAGAGTTCGAAGGTAGGGTTGTCGATATCGGCGAGGAAATCAAACGCTACGTAGATGGTTTGGGCAGAGTACCACTACTGATCCAAGATTCTCGCACTCGCAACCTCAAAGCGAGTGTCGTGACGCTGGCCTCCTCGGCGACGAACTTAAGTGGCAATGTCATGCTGGCAGATCGCAGCAGTCTGCCTGTGGGCTCAGTCCTTACGGTGCAATTGCAAAACCTAACTCGCCCTTTCTATGAGGTCGCTGGAGGCAAATCGGTCCTAAAGGCGGAAGGGACAGGTCCATTCCGATTTGATCTGTTTTTGGATCCTCGCTATATCAGTCCAACCGATCAGTACCAATTGAATGCCTATATCAGCTGGAACAATCAAGTTCTCTACAGCTTGCGTCAACCGATGGTGGTTCCCGTCCAGGGGTTTGGCCAACTGTACAATCTATCGCTTGATCGCGCTGCTGCACCATCGGTACCGACGAGCATTCCGGTGGCGAATATCCCGGCGACAAGTATTCCAGCAACCGGTACCTCGGGGGTGATCACCGCCTCGTTGCCCGCTGCACCTGCGCTTCCAGGACAAGTCAGTACCGACGCGTTGAATCAGATCTTTGTTTCCTTGCTAGGACGTCAGCCTTCGAGCCGAGAGCTCATCGCATGGCAGGAATACATGCAGCAAGGACATACCCTCAACGATGTGGCAGCCAAGATCATGGCAAGTCCTCAATTCAAGGAACGCTATGCGACCGATCAAGCTTACGTGCAGCAAGTCATCCAAACACTGACAGGGAAACTTGCAACCACCAATGATGTGAATTATTGGGTGGGGCGTATGCAGGCCTTGGGTTCGCCCGAGAAGATGATCGCTGAACTGACGGCACAAAAGCGTTAGTCCGATAAGCAGTTTGTCCAGTAAACCGGCCATCGCGTGTAGTGAGCCAGCGCTTTGGCTTGGCTAGATTCTGCCACGAAGTAAAAGACGCCTTGGGTTGGAAGTTGAGCTAGCCTAAGGTCGCTGGGCAATCTCCATTCTTTTTCGCTAGTCCAATCGCGGTCGCCAGGCCGCTTGGGCGATGGCTGGCAAAAGGCTTGGTCCAAGGGATCGAGCCGATCTATTTGCTCGCTCGGCAGGTAGCGAACTTTCTTGCAGCCCAGCGATTCCAATAGATCGAGTCGGATCGCGATGCCAAAAGGTTCCCAGTCCCAGCGAGCCAGATGGGATTGGTAGCTTCGCATGCTAACGAGTTCCCTCAGGGAGTTGGCTGTAAAGGAGACCGTTGCAAGCGACCCTCGTTTGTAGGCGTTTGTGGCGAATATTCTTTGACTCGAAGCGATTCGCAGCAATGTATCCAAGGGGGTTGGTGCCTGAGACCATGCCAATTGAAAAGCTTCGTCCAGAAGGTTCCGCTGGGATTGATCAGGCCAGTGCTCTTGGCGTGCTCTGGTAGTGTGAATCAAGTAATTCTTTGAGTAAGCTAGTTTCGCGGGGAGTGGGCCGATGGGATGCAGCGTTGCAGGGACGATCCGGGCTTCGCACCCCCAGGGGCTGGTTGGCAGATAGCAAGGTCGATTGGGGAACCAAAGCACTGCTCCCATGGCGCTGAGTTTGTGTTGGAATTTTGCTTGTGCCCTCGACGGATTTTCATAGGCTTGAATCCATGTCGAGCACCGGCTTGAGTTTTCTGAATTTCCTTGCTGCCATTGCAAGCGTTGTTCTAGGAGGGCTGCGATTTTTCCGTTGGGAGTAACGTTGAGAGCAACCAAACGGTTTGCCAAGATGCATACGGCCATGTCGTCTGGATTGGTATCGCCTTGGGAAGCCAGCGAGTCGGCTTGAAGTTCGATCGATAGGGAATAGAGCCAATGGGGTTTTGGGGAGTTCCTGGGATTCCTCGAATCGTCTGAGCGAGTTTGAATACCCACAGCGATCAGACCGTAGTATTGGCAAGCCAAAGCGATCGATTGCGAGTAAGGGGCCGAGGATGGATAAAGAACCATCTCACCGTTGCGTTTGGCTTGTTGGAGCACATTGTCCAGTGCCATTTGCCATTGAGGGGCTCGAAATGCGTTTCGCTGGGGATGTGAAGCAAGGATTCCCAAAAGGGGAGTATCGAGCAACCGCTGTGCGATTTGCTTGTCTTGGCAATCCTTGGCTATCAACCAAGTGTGGTCGACCATATTCGCATTGGATAAACCAGGGGTTTGTCTTGATTTTCGTGGGCAAGGAACCCAAAAAATTCAAGGATAACGTAAAATAAAGATCTGTCTTGAATTTGGCGCATAGGATTTTTTGCTCTGTTTTCCTGACGTGATTTTGCACCTGGACTTTAGCCCAATACCTTTTGCTGGCTCTGACCATAATGTCTGAATTGAATGAGTCGAACGTTTCAATGGATTCCACCCAGGGTCAGTCATCCATTCCTGAGTTGAGGGATTTCTTTGAGCAGGTCAGTACCGAGGTCTCGAAGGTGTTTGTAGGTCAGGAGGAGTTGGTCCATACAGCTCTGATCGCTTTGGTCTCCGGTGGTCACGTCTTGATTGAGGGGGTCCCGGGACTTGGGAAAACCCTGTTTGTCAAAACGTTAGGGCGAGTGGTTGGATGTCAATTTGGGCGGATTCAGTTCACAGCCGATTTGATGCCCTCGGACGTGACCGGAGCCCCGATTTTCGATATGAAAACGCAGGACTTTCGGTTTCGTCCAGGACCTGTTTTCACTCAGTTGCTGTTGGCTGACGAAATCAATCGATCGCCTGCAAAGACACATGCAGCACTCTTAGAGATCATGCAGGAATCCAGGGTTACGATCGATGGCGTGACCCACGGAGTCCCCAGCCCTTTTTTGGTTTTTGCGACACAGAATCCGCTGGAAAGCGAGGGGACATATTCGCTTCCTGAAGCTCAGCTTGACCGATTCATGTTCAAAGCGATGGTGGGATACCCGAGTGAGGAAGAAGAAGCAAGGGTATTAGAGATGCATTCGCGCAAGGTGGACATGGATGATTACCTAGCAAGTCAGATACGCAATGTGACCAGTGCGCAGGCGATCCAAAGAATGATTCAATTGGTCTCGGGGATCCGCGTCGAGCCAAAATTGCTTCAGTACATCAACAGGATTGTCCGAGCGACCCGATCCTGGCCGACATTTCACTTAGGCGCATCGCCACGTGCGGGTCTTTCTTTGGTCCAAGGAGCGCGAGCTTTGGCTGGATTTCGGGGAAGAGATTACGCAGTACCTGACGATGTTGCCGAGATCGTCCTACCGGCACTTAGGCACCGGGTAGTTTTGGGGGCGGAAGCCGAAGTCGAGGGGGCCAGTGTGGACCAAGAGCTGACGGCCTTGTTAAAGAGCGTCGAAGTTCCCAGGACGTAGGCGACCTATGGAATCTCAAGTGCCATTTTACGATATAGTTGGTCGGTATTTGTTTTGGGCTCCGTGGATCGGATTGATTGGACTTGTATCACCGCTGATCCTCATGGCGATCTTTTGGCGAATCTATCCGACGAAGCTAGCCGTTCGATGGATGGTACCCCTTACAGCCCTGTCGGTATTGCTGGTGGCGTTGCCTCCCGTGGCTCAACTGATGAATCCGGCGGGCAAATCAGGGATTTTCTGGTTGATCCAGTTTGGAGCCAATCTGCTTATCTATTTCTTAGTCCTTGTGGACTTGCTGGTTTTATCCCTTTTGATTGTTGATTGGATGACCTTGACGGGGCCTTCGGGAATTCAAGTCAACCGCAAGATGTTTCGCAGCGCTTCGCTGGGAGGTCAGCACCGAGTAGGGCTTTTGGTCGAGAATTTTGGTAGAAGGACGCATCGTTTTGAAATCAAGGATGATTATCCTGAGAGCATGCAAGCCAGCCCAGAGTCGTTGGCAGCGACGCTGGCCCCGAGGAAGCGACTGGAGGTCGAGTACGAATTGAAACCGACCCGACGGGGAGTCTTCCATTTCCAGAAGATTTACTTAAGACTCCAGAGCAAGCTGGGTTTTTGGCATCGTTACGTGGATAAAGAGTGCGAGGCTGAGCTGCTGGTTTATCCTAATATGCAGCAGCTCGACGAGTACGCGCACTTGGCTCGCACCAACCGATTGAATCTCATCGGAGTACGCAAGACGCGCAGGGCGGGTCAGGACAACAACTTTGAACGGTTGCGGGATTACAATCAAGACGACAACTACAAACACATCGACTGGCGAGCCACGGCGCGAAGGCAGAAGATCACCGTCAAGCAGTTTCAGCAGGACCAAAGCCAGAGGATCGTCTTTATGCTCGACTGTGGTCGATTGATGACCAACGAGTACAAGGGGCTGAGTCTGCTTGACTATGCGATGAATTCGATCCTGATGATGAGCTATGTGGCGCTGAGTCAGGGGGATTCGGTTGGTCTGTTATGTTTTTCTGATAAGGTGGAAAAGTATGTCCCTGTGCGTGGTGGTCCTCGGCAAATGAACCACATGCTCCATGGCCTTTTCGACCGATTCCCTCAATTCAAGCAATCGAACTTTGATGATGCGTTTTTGTACTTCTCGAATCATTGCCGAAGGCGGACGTTGGTCATCCTGATTTCCAACGTGATCGATGATATCACCGCTACGCAAATGACTGGATACTTGTCGACGCTAGCCCCAAGACATTTACCGGTTTTGTGTTTGATGCGAGATCGCAGCGTTTTTGAAATGGCCGACAATCCGGCTCTGGATGAGTCGGTCCTGTATCGCAGCGGAGCAGCAGCGAATCTGCTTCTATGGAGGCATGAGATTTTGCGCAAAGTGTCCGATAGCGGTGCCCTTGTGGTGGATGCGTTTCCAGATCAATTGACAGCGCCGCTGATCAATCGATATCTTGAAGTCAAATCGAAACACCTCCTTTAAATCCACATGACAAACTCGCCGGATACTTCACTCAATCGTATCGCTCCTGAGCTGATCGACTCCTTTGGAAGAGTGCACACGTCGCTTCGAGTCTCAGTGACCGATGCATGCAACATTCGCTGTAAGTATTGCATGCCGGAAAACGTAGCTGGTTTTTTACCTCAGAATCGCCTTTTGAAATTTGATTCGATCGATCGGATTGTAAGCGTGTTGGTCAAGGCTGGGATCAACAAAGTTCGACTTACCGGGGGCGAGCCCTTGATGCGACCGAACCTTTGGGAGTTGATCCGACGGCTTTCCAAGATCGATGGTTTATTGCAAATCGCGCTGACGACCAACGGAATGCTATTGTCCGATCAGATCGATCGATTGGTTCAATCGGGTTTAACGCACATCAATGTTTCGCTCGATACATTGAGGGAGCCAGCGTTTCAACAGATTTCAAGGCGTGAAGGCTTGGATCTGGTGCTCCAAGGGCTTAGAGCCGCCGTGACTAGCCCCTTGAACGTAAGAGTCAACGCTTTGCTGCTTAGAGATATTAACCTCCAAGACTGCTTGCCTTTGGTGGAATTCGCACGGGAGCTTGGAGTGGTGATCCGGTTCATTGAATTCATGCCTTTGGATGCAAATCGCAGCTGGAGTCAGTCTCAAGTCGTCCCGGGTTCGGAGGTCAGGCAGATGGTCCAGCAGCGCTTTGGGCGATTGATACCTAGCGACTCGACGGATCCCTCGCAGCCATCTCGCGATTATCTTTTCGAGGACCGCGTGGGTGGCATCGGATTTATCTCCCCAGTTTCAGAACCTTTCTGCTCAAGTTGCAATCGTTTGCGGTTGACGGCAGACGGCAAGTTTCGAAACTGCCTGTTCGGTTCCCAGGAATGGGATGTGAAGTGTCTGCTCGAACCGACCGATGGCAGCCGGCCGTGCACAGACCAGGAGATTTTGGCGATTGCGAAAGCTTGTGTCGAAAAAAAACATGCTTCGCACGGCATTTCAAAAAGTGACTTTCAACCGCCCGACCGGGCGATGTATCAAATTGGGGGTTAGTGATCGATGAAGCGATATGATATATGCGGTTTGGGTAATGCGATCGTCGACATTTTTTTGCAAGTTCAGGACTCTGAGTTCAGTCAGATGGGCTATGAGCGAGGAACTATGCGTTTGGTGGATCTGGAGGACCAAAAGACATTGCTCAACCGTTTTTCCAAGGGTGGTCATGAATTGCAATTGGTCAGTGGGGGATCGGTAGCAAACTCCATCATTGCAGCCTCCCAGCTTGGGGGCCAGTGTTCTTTTATCGGCTGCGTCGGCGATGACCGATATGGATTGCATTATGTCGAAGAATTCAAGGATCTTCGAATCAACATGGGCAACCCAGTGATCGTTGGTGAA
>JAGWZB010000027.1 GCA_018969045.1 Planctomycetota bacterium
CAATGTCAGCTTAAAGACCGTTGGGCTGCTGATATCCACACGAACAAAATCGCTAGTCGGGCGGTTGAAGAGATTTCTAAGAGCTGTTTCAATCGCGTTTTCGATATCCGAGACACTAAAAGAGTTGAGCAATCGAAGGGCTTTGGAGATCTCGTCTCGAAACGGTTCGATGAAATCAGCGAACTCATCGAGTTTATCGCCAATGAGCGGATAGACTCGCTTGAATACCTCTTGGACTATTCGCTCCTGAAGCTTTTCCAAGGCATCTTCCAACGACGGAACGAACGCATTGAGGTTGACTTGAAGATTAACCCCTTGTCGCAGTTGGACAAAGTCAGGGCTCGAAAGAACCCCCGTCGAGCCACTTGGGTTGGCAAGATCAAGCGTTCGGAAACGAAGACGATCCGGTTGACTAGTGCCCGTATGGTCAGGAACAACTTGAAAATCCGCAAGCAATCGGCCTTGAGATGTTCGCTCTGGAACCAATGTACTCAACGCTGAAATCGCGACGCGTCCATTCGACGCAGGTATCGACGTGGTGAAGATTGCAGGACGACTCGGATCAGGTGCATCCAAGTCCTGCGCCACGACCAACGATCCTTGACGAAGATTCATTCCGAGCGCACCTGAGGCACCGCTTATACGGATAGGATTGGAGGTCGCTATAGCATTGATATAAACAGCGCGGTCGATGCGAGACTGCGAACTGACAAAACCACGCGAAGCACTCTGCGGTTGATTCCCACCCGAAGGATCGAACTCCAATCCTAATTGCAACGAGGTTGTCGTCGTCGCCTGGGTGCTTCCAAGGGTGCCTACCAAGTCAGGTGTGTTTTCGATTTTAGCGTTCTGGGTCGCACTAAAAAGGGATTCAAACCCCAATCCAACTTGGATGCTTGTCGTAAGGACTCGCTGGATGCTCGATGAAAACTCAAGCAAACCGCTGGAAGCACTGTAGAGAAGATCGGAAGTAAAGGAAAACGAAGTTCCATTGGATCCAGAGAGTTGAAGATTCTCAACAAAACCTGCAATATCTTGAATGATCTGACGGTTCTGGCCCGGCGATAGTTCAGCATCCTCGAGCGACCCCTGAATCGTCTCAACAATCCGATCTTGCTCGAGCTGCCACGTCTGATCTAGCGAAACATCCAATGGAGCCAATGCTTCGTCACCACCGTTATCCCAGTTCTGCGTGCCGAGAATCGCATCCGAAATGGAGTTGACTAAGCTCTCGAAGGTCAAATCTTCGAAGTTCCAAAAATCTGATACGTTCGTTGTCGTCTCGTAGATCGTATTTTTGATATCGGTCACTTGGACTTCGATGAATGTGTCAGGGGGGATTGCGAATAGTCCGCCGGTGATCTGCGAGACAGGTGTGACCAGACGGCTAACACCATTCCATATCATCACTTCGCCTACAAGCAGATCCTCGATGGTATCGATCCGATCGCGCAGCACTTGGAGGGTTATGGGTAGTCCGCTGAGGCTAGACCTAAAGACTGCGTCGGCTGAGATATCTCCGGAGAGTACGGAGTTGGCATAGGAGAAACCTAATCCTCCGAATGCAGCGTTGCCACTTGGGACGAACCCTGTGGTGTCGTAAGCGGTTTGAACGCGGAGGTTTTCGATCGCGATACGATCAAGAAAACCGATCCCTTCTTGGGATAGATCGATCGACACGACAAAGCCGACGTTTCCATCGGCCGTGATGGCAGCTTGGCTCTGCGAACTGAGACCAAGAACATCATCGACTTCGATGCGGCTAGAGCGAGACTGCGTCTGCTTGCTCGCAAGAGACTCGACGACCCTGAAGCGGAGTTTGTTGGTCACCGGATCGTAGTCAACCCCAGAGGCCGCGTAAGGAAAATCGGCAGCATTATCAAAGGTCGGATTCCCTTGCTCATCCCGAAGGCGATTGACAAAACGTCTCAGCGAAGACCCTGGGTTGAATACCGAACCGGTCGTCGATTCTTTGGTAAATGGGATCGCAACATCGTAGTGCTCTGAGTTGCCAAAGCTCGTGAGCCAAGATTGGAACTCTTCCATCCCCGCGACGAGTTCTGAGCTAGAGATGTTGTCGAACAAGAATACTTCATCAAAGTTCGAGCTAAAAGTCAGTACTGGATCAAAGCCCAGTAAATCACCGACGGCACGCATTGAGGTGGCCTCAAGGCTCCAGCGTCCAAGACCAATATCGAAGTTGAACGTTGCATCGAAGTTATTGCTTCCGATTTGCGTCGTGAACAAGTCCGAGACCTCAAAGGTGTCCAGTTCGGTCAATCGCAGCGTCGGGGTGATTGCAGGTTGACTGACTTGGATCTGAAGGTTTGCCGCAATGAGAACGTCCGGCACACTGGCTTCGAGGAATCCAAAGTTGACCGTGAATGGATCAAGGATCGCATCGAGTTGAATAACGCTAGAAAATGAAACATCGCGCACAAAAAACGCTTGTTGGTCGTTTAACGCTGTATCGAGTGTGATCCCGAAGACAAATTGGAAGTCGACCATCGCTCGGAGGTTGGTTTCCAACTGCGATTTCGATTTGAAGGATTCGGGAAGTAGATCATGATCGAATTCAAGGTCCAATAGATCGGCATCGTAGGTCTTTTGGATATGAACATCAAACACCAACTCGTCGATCGATCCGTCGAGCAATCCACCTTCGATCGACACGAAAGTCCCCAAGGAGCCAAGATGAGCGATGAGCGAATCGGTCGATCTCTGGCCAGCCGGTGTGTTGCTAAAGTAATCTCGGATCGGGTTTTCGAGTTCCTCTTCGAGCGTGCGTCCGAAAGGTCCCAGCAGACCTGCGGTCATCGGAGTGCCGTCGGTGTTCTTCAGTGGCCCGAGTTGCTCGGCAAACTCACTCGATCGGTCAATCCGACTGCCAAGCTCCGAGAGCCCCCGAGTACCGTTGACAAAATAATCCGCCTGAGTCTGCGAGATCGGCGAATTGAAATAAGGGCCTGTTAAAGGTAGTCGCTCCTCGAGCGTTTCGAACATCCCGGCAAAGCGGACTCTCGCTCGATTTCGAAGTCGATAGCGAGCGGTTTTCTTATGTTTCTTCATTGAAGGACACCCAGAAATCAGATCACAGCGCAAGTGTGTGTCTTTCAGGTATCAAGCAATCCACAAGACCTTTCAGCAAAAGCAGAATTTTTTTGCTTCGCCTACATCATTTCTCGGGCTAGAGCTGGCTCAGGACTCTAAAGTCAATTTCGGTCTTGAGCATTCCCGCATCCTCAAACCCTTGAGCAATGGCTTTATGCATCGTTTCGACAGCTCTAATTGGCGAAGCAGTTTGCTGTGATTGATATCTTTTTCATAGGCGTTTTTGACTTCGGGAAAGGCGGTTTCGTCGGCTTTCATCAATTTGCGTTCCTCGTCCCTCAATTCGCTTTTGGACAACTCTTCGGCGAGTCGTATGGAGGAATCACGGCACGGTTCCTGGGTCTTTTGAGCAAGGCATTGGACTTTGGAGATCTGTCCCATCCGCAGATAGGTCACTGCTAGATCATGAGCCGTATTATGCACCACCAGACCCAGCTCGCCGACTTGGTAGACGTGCTCGCCGTGGACTTCGATATTGTAGACCGGCCGGGTGACAAGACCAGGCCAGAGGCTTTAGGCGGGAGGCTAGAGGGAAAACCCAATCCGAAAAACTCAGTATCGCAGCATAGCCCCTCGCCATCGGCTAGCTCAGCCATCGGCAACCAGCACAAGGTAGCAGGCACACTCCGCTGTGCCGTCCGCCAGGGTACGATCTGAACTTGATTAAATCCAGCGGACGGCACATGGAATGTGCCTACTACTATGAACCTTCACCACCGGCGATCGGTGCGCAGTCGTCGATGGCAGTGACTAACGCTAGCCCGGAGACTTCCAGCTCTGGTATCAGCGATTATTAGCGTCTATCAGCGGTTCAAGAAACCGGACCGCTAACGGACGCTTATCAACGCTAATGGATGATTTCATGGGTTCGGTTCAGAGTTTGTCGAACATCCAATCGGCACCGAGATGGCTCATCGAGCCAGCTTGGATCCGACCAAAGTGAATCCGTTGAGGTTGATTGGCCCGGGAGACTTGATACGGTGACAAAGGTTCCTTCGATGAAGCAGCCACCGCGGACGACTTTAGTGACGATCGGATCGGGATCGACCGCATCCGGGTTGTTCGGATCGAAAGCTCTCGGACTCGAATGTTGCGAAAGCTCCTTCGCGTGTGGCTTCTCCAGATTGCAGCGTGTATCGAAATAGATCCAACGGTGGATTTTGCGTGCAAGTTACTTCTGGGGAATCCAGAGTATCCCGTCATTACCATCCACTTTTTGAATGCGATACTCAGGTTGCCATCGCCCATCGTATCGGTCGAGATCGTCAATCCGATCGTCTGGAAAGAGTTCGAAGCTGACAAACTGCTTGGAAATCCATTTGCTGGAGTTGCCCAAGTACTCTCCGGTAGACGATAATGAAGTGATTGCCGATCCGCGTGATCAATGGATGTATTTCTTTCGACGAGCCAAGGGGTCGAGCGTTGAGGAGTTGTTAGATCGGTTGCCTGATCCCGTTTTTCAACGAGCCGTAGGAGTACTAGAGATGATTTCTGTTTTTACAGAGTGAAACGCCCCGGGTCTCGTTTGGGGGTGAGTCACTTTTGTCGCAAAAAGGTCAGCATCTCGAAAGGGTCGACGATTTTGAATTGCCAGTCCAGTTTTTCAAAAATCTCGGATAGCGGGCTCCCTTTCTCCCTCAAGTCAAGTAAGTCCTTGTCACGAGTCACGAGAAAGTCAGCCTTCGTTGCAATCGCCAGATCAATGTACTTAGCATCCTTAGGATCGCGATCAAGCACAAAGACATTGGCAATGTTGACTGAGTAGATCGAGCACGCCTGAATTCGGTTAAGAAAATCGCGAACAGCAGAAACCGTGAGCGATGGAAACTTGCGTTGAAGACTTGGGCGAGTTAAGACTGCTCGTAACTCTTCAATACAGGCATCCGAAACCAAAAGCTCAAGGGTGCCTATTTCGGCAAGCTCAAGCAGCGCGGCTGCGGGTCCCGTAGGCCTAGCTGCCGCTTGAAGAAAGATCATGCAGTCAAAAACGACTCTCGGCCTACCCAATTATTCTTGCCCTTGATTGGCATCGTGCACTTCGTTTCGTGCAGCTTCGAAAAGCTCATCAAGCTCAGCATCGGGTATTTCCGAATTGGCGACTTGCTCACGGAAAGGAGCCAAGATTTCTGCAAACGTACGGCCTCCGATGACGCCCTTACGAATCAATTCTGCAGCATAGGACTCTACCGATTGCCCGCGCAAGGCAGCTTGCTCTTCGAGAATCTGCTGAGTTCCATCCGGAATATTGATACTTATAACCACAGTCGCCTCTTTACTAAGTGATCCATAGTCCGCCAGGATTTCACACTTTCTAGCCAATTGTACTCATTCTGATCCGTAAACGCCACCAGACGTATCAGGCAGCTCGGTCACTTTTGGACCTGAAGGATCCCGACGGACCGCTCGTGAAATCTGAGCTCAAACGGCTCAACGACCAAATGAAGGGTCTCGACGACTCGATTCGCAACCTTGAGGCTGCAACCTCACGCACTAGCACTGTCGACTTGGCTGAGATCACCCAAGCCTTACACCGACTCGATCCGATCTGGGAGGTTTTGTACCCCGAAGAGCAGTCGCGAATCCTCGAGCTTCTGATCGAGACCGTCAGGGTATCAGAGAACAATGTGGACATTCGTTTCCGAACCAACGGAATCGAAAAAATTGTCGAGGAACTTACTTCACAGAAAGAGCGATCTAATGGCTAAATCGAAACCAAACAAAAGTTCAGAGTCCGCCAAGAAGGGCGAAGCTGGTTCAAGGCTTGTCGTAACCGGAAAGCCAACCTTACGAAGAGAGGGAGAGACCGTGATCGTATCGGCCCGATCAAAGTCTACCGGCTCAATGGTCGGCAGAATCCTTCAATTGACCTCGCTAGCCCCCGACGTCGTTGAATCGATTCTTGAAGGTGGTGAGTATTCCGAGCTTAGTCTGCGTGATTTTCGAAAAGGCATCCCTGTCTTGTGGGAAGAGCAGCGGCGCGTGTTTTCGCCGAAGGGGATTGAAGACAATCTTGGCAGCTAGTTTGTGCACGGTCGGCAGTGCGGTAGTTTGGTCGGAACCCCGCCCGCCGTCGGCGGACTTTTCTGACGCGGCGGGGGCTAGGCCGCCTGACGGCGGCAGCTCTTTGACGGCATTGACAGTGTTGACAAGGTTGACTGTGTTGACAGCGGACAGGATTGACGAGGTTGACGTTGTTGACGGCGAGAGCCGACGAGCAAATCGCCAGTGAGGTCATCCAACCAATGAGGTCACCCCCGTCAACAATGTCCGCAGTCAATACCGTCAATGCCGTCATTAAGGTCAATGCCGTCCAAAAACCACGCGTCCGCCGTCAGCAGCCTGGATTGCAACGCTAAGTTCGCTCCATGAGCGGTGCAACGATCAGCGCTTTAGTGGTCATCAATGTTTCCTTTGCACGATCGCGAGACTCAAATGGCCGGGTTTTTCATACCTCTGCCATAGGCCATTTTCACTAAAAATTCGATAGGCGACCAAATCGCAAATATCCATGTTTTTACAGGGTGAAATGCCCCGGGACTCGTTTGGGGGTGAGTCCCGCGATTTAGAGCCTTTTGGGCGCGTCATGGTCATCGAGCGCGTCCCGCGGTTTGGCTGCGCGGAAAGTTTGCTAACTCGCGATCCCTTTGAATTTGTTGGGTAGAAACGCAAAGACCCGCTGGGATTAGCCAGCGGGTCTGATTGCCGTTGGTCACCTTGCGGTGGCCTGGGTGATGGAGGCGGCGTCCTAGACTCGTAACCTTCCTATGTTTTTGGGGGCAGATTCGGGGAACCTATGGATGATCTGAGCCCTATGTGGCCAACCTAAATCTCGCGTGTTTCGGAGTGGGCGACTTGTAGGCCGCCGAGTTCGCTTACGAATTTCTCCAGAATGTCCTGACGCGTCAGAGTGTTGTGACGCAGAGCATGTTCACTTCTCTTGTCCAGCGGCTTCAGGAACTCCTACCGGTTGCTTCATTCGGGTAAAAATCATGCGACGAAAACTTTGCGTCTTCGAGAACTAAATTCTTGAATTCGAAGTTGGCCGCCCATTCCGCGAAACGAGACGATACTATCAGCGATCCAGGAAGCCCATACGCATAGAAGATATCATCACCGTTCCACGTCGATTCATCTACGACAACAGCTTTCCATCGTTTTAGGACTCCCGGACCACTTAAGCACACGTCACAACGAAGCTCTCGCTGTTCGCCGAGATCTATCCCAGACTTCGCAAGATCAATCTTCGCAGAGCCCAGTTTGGGTATCGTTCGAAAGTACAAAGGCGTTTCTTCAGAATGCTTTCGATGCTTTCGGCATGACAGTACTTCTACGGGCAAGAACTCGCGTAGACCGCGCAGTCCTGACACTTCATACGCATCCCGGAATCGCTTTGATACAAGGAAATCGTCCAACCAAAATACAAAATCTCCGAAGCCGGTCCCCCAAGTCTCGATCCGTACCCTAAACGGCGGAACGGGTTCACGCATCCCAATATATGACTTGCATTTTGGACACCGAGCTGCATCGATTGTCTTGACAGAATCATCGTAAAAAAAGTCGGTACGAAAACGCTCAAACTCGTTGCCAGATGGCTTTTTGTTGACTACGTAAAACATCCGATCGTCTCCTTAAAATCCATTTGGGAAACGGGCTTTGATATCCGGACGCTCATACAGATTTTTCAAGAATGCGAGGAAGTCATCGCCATTCGCGTCTCTGTTGCCGCGAATCCAATTTACGACTTCGTCATCCAAATCGCAATGCCACTTCTGATATCCCCGATGCGCTGCTCCATCAATCGCCTGAGTTATAAACCTTGGGTCACGTTTAGAAAACATTCCGGCCATCACTGGATGATTTCCCAAGGCGCGAGCGATTTTCGTTGAGATAGCATGATGGATTTGACCAGTGGTCGGATACGCATTATGCACCACCAATCCCAGCTCGCCGAATTGGTACACGTGCTCGCCGTGGACTGCGATATTATAGAACGGCCGGGTGACAAGACCAGGCCAGAGGCTTTAGGCGGGAGGCTAGAGGGAAAACCCAATCCGAAAGACTCAGTATCGCAGCATAGCCCCTCACTTTGGGCTAGCTCAGCCAGTGGCAACCAGCACAAGGTAGCAGCAACACTCCGCTGCCTAGCACAAGGTAGTAGGCACACTCCGCTGTGCCGTCCGCCAGGGTACGATCTGAACTTGATTAAATCCAGCGGACGGCACATGGAATGTGCCTACTACTATGAACCTTCGCCACCTGCGATCGGTGGGCAGTCGTCGATCGAATTGACTAACGCTAGTCCGGAGACTTCGAGCTCAGGTATCAGCGATTATCAGCGTCTATCAGCGGTTCAAGAAACCGGACCGCTCATGGACGCTTATCAACGCTAATGGATGATTTCATGGGCTCGGTTCAGAGTTTGTCGAACATCCAATCGAGATCACGCCACGATTTCCGTTCTCTCTAACAGTGGGCACGACCAGCCGACAGCGGGTGTCTTCCAGGTATCAACCACCATGAAGACCTTTCAGCAAACGCTGTTGTTTTCCTTCTTTTCGCCTCTTTGGTTGTTTCAGGCCAAAACAGCTTGAGCGATCAAGCCTTCTCCGCTTCGAAAGAACCGATGACTAACGAACGACGGGCTCTACGATGGGCAAGCCTAGTCCCTTTTCCAAATGACGAAATAGCGGCATCTTTCGGTATTGCTCCGCGTTTTTCATTCTCGTTGGCACCCGACTCGATACTGCCGCAAGCACTTCGGGTATATCGCAAAATCGTAAAATACCACTCAAAACGAACCCCTTGGAGTAAGCGTCCTTTTCCAACGAGTGCAACTCCAACGCTTCGATCGCATTTGGATCAAGCAACGCAACATGCAAAGCATGAACCGACCTTTGCACTCCAGCCTTGAGGATTACGACATCGCTACTATGCTCCTTGCAGATCGCTTGCAGGGCTTGCAATGCCCCTGCAACCTGCCTGCCCTCAAGCGACCAACCAACCAGCAGATAAGAACGCCTCCAATTCAATCCCTCCTTGTCAGTCATGTCCCATCGCCAAGGCCCAGTCCCCTGGGGAAACACCAAATACGTCGTCCTCCTTGGATCGGCTTGGGCAATTAGACTTCGCCAGGCCTCGCCCAGAATCTGCCCTTTGACCAGCCCGTCGCCGTTGACCTTCTGGCGATCTAAAGCTTCTGGATTGGTCGTCAAGACCCAAGCGTCCCATAACGAATCGTCGGCCAAGACGACCGTTGGCAGATCCGATGGCTCAACCAACGACTCAATCCGAAGAAGTGTCGAGCTAGGTAAACCCTCCGATTCGCACTCCAACTGCGTGATCGCCCAGTCACCCTGCGATACCCGTCGCTGGGTTTCAACCAATTTAGACTTCTGCTGTCGTCCTTGGGTCTGTGAATCCGTTGGCTCGATAGGCGCGGCTGCAAATCTCGGAAGCCGTCCAAAGACCGCCCCAGAGATCTCCTCTTGGATCGCTTCACATCGTGCATTCCACTGACCTAAGTCGGCGGGAAGCAAAGGGGCTTGATCCGAAGGATCGGGTGCCTTGGGAACAAACCAATCATGGACATCCGTGACATGTTGGTCGCTTGGCAGTCGGTCAAAGACCTTCAACTCTGACTTTGCAAAAAGTGGGACTGCGGCTCGCTCAAGATTGCGTTTGCTACCCAAAAGGTGGCGATCGAACCAGACAAAACACCCCAGTTGCAACTCTTGGGTGTCTTGATGGCCGCCGGTAGTCCAGTGGATACCTAGATTGCCTTTGGATTCAAGTCCATACACCGCATGGACTTGCTGCTGCACACGAAAAACCCCATCCAGAGGAAAGATCGGATCCTCATCGGTATTGCCAATCAACAGCGCTCTTGGATGAATCAAAGCTGCCAAGATCGAGTAATCCCATCCATAACGATTGCAAAAGAACATGCAGTCGCAATGCCCCCGGATCACCTGATCGATCACATGGTCTCGCAAATCGGTGATCCCTGCCACGGGAACGGCCACCCTAATCCGCTGGTCAATGGCCGCCGCATACCAACTATAAGCCCCTCCGCCACTGCGGCCAGTGATGCCGATTTTGGTGGCATCCACATCCGGACGGCTGACCAAATAATCCACAGCCCGGATGGCATTCCAAGCTTCAACGCCCGCAGGTGTGTACCCGCGCGATGGCCAGTCCCAACGGTCAAAACGATAGAGCCCGTGATGAATCCCTTCGATTTCCCCAAGCTGGATCGTATCGATCGCCATCGAAACGTAACCTTGTTTGGCCAACCAAGCAGGATGGTGCTGGTAGTGGGTTTTGTTGCCAAGACTCACTCCGTTCTCTTTGACTTGCCCATGCCCACAGACATAAAGCACCGCTGGTAAAGGCTGATCAATCTGCTTGGGCCGGTAGAGATTCCCGGTCACATACAGCCCCGGACTGCTCTGAAAGTGCAGCTTTTCAACCACGATGTCATCGAGTTCAAGCTTCCCGGTCACTTGGGCTTGCAGTTGCGTCGGTCGAGAAACTAGATCGGGCAATCCAAGCATCTCTGCGAGCTGCCCTCGAAGCACTTCACGATGCTTGGCCCAATCCTCAGCGGTTTTGAATTGACGCAAATCGCAGGCATTTTCGATCTGCTTAACACGCTTAGAAAGAACCTGCCCAGTTAGCTCGATCCCCAGATTGCGGTCCTGAGCAGGCGAGGTTTGCTGAGCCAAAAGCGATTGGCCTACGACCAGTAGAATCCTCAAAAAGGAAATTAGGTGCTTTGGCATCATCGATAAATGGTGGAGTGATTCAGTGGCAACAGAAATCCAGATCTTTAGGATTCCATTGCGCATTCTATTCGTTTTTTCTCTCTCTGTGCCTGAGTGTCTCTGTGGTTTTGCGACTCTGCGGCTGAAGTTCTTTCGGTAGAACCGACTTTGATGAAAAGGTCGTGAATTTGAAAGACACCCACACCCCTTCCACCCACCGCTGAGGTTATGCTGTGGAAGCTTGTGATTTCGATGTGTGTTGGTTTGCGTGTCGGGAAAGCCACTGCAATGAAACGTCTGTCTGATTCTGTGTGGCTTGTCAATCTCTGGGCGATTACCGCCGCCTTTGGAACTTATTTTTGCATGTACATGTACCGCAAGCCGTTTACGGCTGCGGCGTTCAAGCAGGACGCGATCGGCCAAGACATTGCGGGTGACTGGGATCAAAAAGCTGTGCTGATTTCCGCCCAAGTCATCGGGTATCTGATTTCGAAGATGATCGGGATACGGGTGGTTTCGGAAGCCGACCGCGGGCGGCGAGCTTGGTTGATCCTCGGGCTGATCCTCTGGGCCTTGGCTTCCCTGTTTCTCTTTGCCATCGTTCCACGAGCTTGGCAAGCCCCCTGCATGTTTCTCAACGGCCTACCATTAGGGATGGTCTTTGGACTAGTCCTGGGTTCACTCGAAGGACGCCAGATGACCGAAGCCCTTGCGGCAGGACTTTGTGCAAGTTTCATTTTGGCCGGGGGGATGGCCAAGACAGTCGGCCAAAGTGTGCTAGATCAAACACAAAAGCAATTCCAATGGACACTCAGCGAAGCCGAACGCTGGATGCCCTTTCTCTCTGGGCTGCTTTTTCTCTTGCCCATCTGCCTATTTGTTTGGATGTTGCACCAGATCCCACCTCCCACTCAAGGAGATCAAGCGGCTCGAAGCCCCCGCGATCCCATGCGAAAAGAGGACCGATGGCGAATCCTTAAGACGTACACCGTTGGCATCAGCGCTGTAGCAACGTTGTATCTGGTAGTAAGCATTTTGAGGAGTTTGCGCGACGACTTTGCCCGAGAAGTCCTCACAGGCTTGGGAGCTACGATCAAATCCACCGATTACGCGAGCATCGATTTTTGGGTGATGCTCGTCGCAACACTTGCCAACGGAGCTGCGGTGCTAGTCAACGACAATCGCAAAGCCTTGCAATTGGCATTTGGAACCTGCTTTGTCGGATTCGCACTGATGCTTGCGACAGTCGTTGGACACCGGTTTTGGATGACTCTCTCTCCGGCGATGCTCATGGTCCTCATCGGAGCCGGCTTGTACCTGCCTTATGTCGCCGTGCACACAACCGTGTTTGAACGTATCATCGCTTGTACCCGAGACCGAGCCAACGTCGGGTTCATGATGTACGTGGCCGATTCGGTGGGCTATCTGGGTTTTGCCACTTTGGTACTTGCCAAAAACTTTTTCATCGGGCAAATCCCCGAGACCCAGTTTGCCGAGTGGTTTTTATGGTTTTGCGGCATTGGCGCCATCGTCAGTATCATCGCCCTGGCCATCGCTTGGCAACGATTTCGCACCATCGAAAACAGATCCGTCTGATCGGTCCGATCTATTTGGCGTTTTCTAAAAACGCGATCAGGTCCGAAAGCTCCTGCAAACTCAACTGCGTTTCGAGCCCTGCGGGCATGATCGACACGTTGCTGGGTTCCCTCAGCTGGATTTCGGAAGTTTCGATCGATCGACGTTGATCGACAGAGACTTGCAGGACTAGTTCTTTGGGAGTCTCCGATACGACCAACCCTTGGAGGACTTCGCCGTCTTGGAGAAGCACTTTGGTGCTGCGATACGCTTGCTCGAGCCTAGCGCTGGGAAAGAGAATCGCTTCGAGCAAATCGCGCCTGGAGCGGGACTGACCAATCTTACTTAGAATCGGTCCAACGTTTCCACCGACGTAACCGACTTGATGGCACGCGCTGCAAGTGGCTTTCGAGGAGCGAAAGACGTGGTAGCCTTGCATGGGATCTCCAACTAGCAATTTACCAAGCCACAACTGGACCTTGTCCTGGACATCTTGGTCGGGCTTAGTCCAGACTTCGAGCGATTCTTTCCATTTCTTTTGCACTTCGGCGGGCCGATCCTTAAGTTTCACAAGGACGGTTTCCACGGCAAGCGTTTTCGATGCAGCAACGGTGGCGAGTGTTTCAAGCAACCGTTCGTCCTGTGGGGAAGTACTCCCCTTGCAGTAAGCATCGATAGCCGCAGGGAGCTCAAGGGGACTGGCATTGCCCAAATGCTCAAGGATCCACTGACGGGAGGAATCGAAACGCAACTGGATCTGCGAGAGGCTTTGCCAAGCAAGCGTGCGAACGGATTGAGACATTCCATCGGACTGGCCAACCGGTTGCAGCGATTCTCGCACCACCAATTGCTCGATCGATTCATCAACCCAAGATCCTTTAGGTAAGACTGCGATCCACCCAAGCACGCGTTTGATATCTTCGATCGATGAAGAGTCGTTGATAGCGATTTTCTGCAAAACAGAATGCACGGCTTTTTGGATGCTTTTGGTGTCTGCTTTCCAAACCCTATTTTGCAAAGCCGACTGCCAAGCGGTCGCTTCTTGATCGGAACTACTCTCGATGCTATCGGCGATCGAAGGGATCCAACTGTTTGGTACATTTTTTCCTCTAAGAAACGACACAAGCATAGGGGCAGTGGTTTTCGGCCAGGATTTCGATCCGTTTTGGAGGATTCGATCCAAGACCCAATCGGCCACAGCAGGATTGTCGGACCATTGTGCCAAAAGACCAAGAAGAGGTTCGCTAGGTGGAAGATTCGACTTGTGCAACCGATCGCCCAACGCATCCAGGATCGGCTTGCTCCACTGGGGATGGGATCCAAGGATACTGAGTCCAAGCTCCGAGGTATCTGGATCATCGGCAAGGGCCATTTGGAGGATCAATTCCGAGTGGTCTAACGTGAGCTTGCCTCGGTCGCCTAGAACTCGCACCAGGGCTACCGTCGAGGGTACTATTCGTTTTGCCGCGATGGCCTTAGCGAGCCATTCCAGTAGCGACTGATCCGTGGCCCCTTCGACCATCGCATAAATCAAAGAGTGCCCCAGAACTCGATCGGCACCAGCCCGATCGACTTGGCTCAGCAACAACGGCAGTTCTGCGCCAACCCCTATGCGTCCAAGGATTTCTGCGGCGCTACGGCGCAAAGTGGCATTTGGTGAGCTCAAAAGCGCACTGGCTTTCTCCCTAGCCCCTTGCATGCGATACAAGGATGCAAGATGGCAGGCAAGGGTTGCGACCGAAGGATCAGGATCTCCGATCGCACTTAGGACTAGCTGATCAAAAGTCTTCGAGAACGATTCCCGTTGTTCGATAGGCACACAGGCCAGAGCATCTGAAAGATCGGTCAGAGCTTGGCGTTTGATCCACGCTGAGTCCCCAAGTCCATCGAAGGCCAGCAGTTGTTCGGCTTTGGCAAAGATCTGTTGGGTCTGTGTAGCACCGCTGAATCGATGGGACTGGAGTCGATGCTGGTCATGGGGGCTGCGGCTATCGAGCGTTACACCTTTGAGACGGTAGATCCCTCCAGTGGCCACTCGCTGATCGGTTCCAGAACTTGGGCAACACAAGTCATACCAACCACCGGTATCGACGATCAGGATCGAAGCATCGGAGTCCAGCAGAACGTCGACCGGATGAAAATCGATACGCTCGGAACTGACCAAGGGAAACGAGGTCGCTTGGTAATCGGACTGATCGGGTCGTTTGGAAAGAGGATGCAGGCTGACCTGGTGAAGATTGAACTGAGCGCACAGCAAATAACCATCCAGAGCAGGGGTACGGAAATCCTGAGCGATGGAACTTAGGTGCATCAAACCTGCGGGAGCTGCCGGGCCAAGTTCTGCTGTGGGATTCATCAATGGCCCGGTTCGAGGATGGCCATCGAGCACCCCATGGGGTTTCCCGAAAAGAGCTCCATAGGTTGCAGCGCCGATGCCGTCGCGGAAGCCGTGGCGGGGGTGATGCAAAAAGGTCGCGCAGAAAAACCGATCGCCGTTGGGAAGCCAAGCGATATCCACCAAATTGTCCATACCGCCAGTCATCACCGGGTCGATAGGACCTCCACTAGGATGGCGGCGGTACAAGTGGGACGCCTTGCTCTTCCAATCCTTGCCCGAAAGGATCTGGTGCGATTGCTCAGAAAAAGCTGCTTTCGTCCAATAGATCCAACCGTCAGGACCAAGCCATGGACCGTGCAAATCGTTGGCACAGCCCGTAAGGGTTGTGCCATCAAACCAAACTTCCCGCTTCTCGCAGACCCCATCTCCATCGGCATCGGTGAGTTTCCAGATCTCAGGTGGAGCGGTAACGTATATATCCCGGCCGATGCACAAGACTCCTTCGGGGAAACTCAGTTTGTCGGCCACCACTTGTCGCTGGTCGAATTTACCATCGTTGTCCGTGTCTCGAAGCCGGATGATGCGATGGGGACGGGAAAGAAGTTGCTGCTGGACGGTTTCTTTGGCTTGGATGTTCCAAACCGATTCGGCCACGACGATCGATCCATCAGGGGCGAATGTGGCGGCGATCGGCCAAGTACAGAGATCTTCGGTGGTGACTTTTTCGATCGAACAAAACTCAGGGATGGTCCACTGGATCGAATCGAGCTGAACTTTTTTCGTCGGCCATTTCGGGGCGAGAGTGTCTTGAGATTGGACCGATGAACAAAGCGCAAGGAACAACAGCATAGTACCCAACGAAACACTCGTGGGCTTGGTCGGTAAATAAGCAGTCATGATCCGATGATGGTGGCTGAGATTATCGAAAGACAGTGGTAGAAGGCTGGCCAAGATCCTGGTTCCTAGCCGTGCGCAGGCCACTCTGGGGGGCAAGGGCACCGTCATATTCTAATGGCCGTGGATCGCTACTGCGTTGCGGGCGCAGGAATCTACTGGCAATATTTCCCGTTGCCGCTCCGATGGCTTGCGAAGCTGGTGCTGCCACCAACGGAATTTCGTTTAACTGGGGAGTGATCGCCGAGGAGCCCAACAGTGCCGTACCGGTGATGTTCGAGAGGGTGTGCGAGACCATCGCTTCTTCGATGGTTGGATCTGCGTTTTGCTGGACATAAGCCATCGCGTCTTGTGTGACGGCGATTTGCTGTCCGACAGGGGCTAAGGGGACATAACGCATGGCTGCATAAGCACCAGGCCAGGAAACCATCGAGTGGCTTTTGGCCTTGGCCGCTTCATAGATGGCCGCTGCTGGGTTGTCGGAGTTGATCGAGAGTGTTTTCGTATAGGGGTTGTAGGCATCGAAACGCCAAAGGCGGGGAGGAAACATCGTATAAGTACCGATACGAGCCGCCCCGTCCGTGTACTTCCATACCGGGTGGATGTCCGGGTTAGCCTGGAGTCTTTTCCACTGTTCGATCGGATCGTGATGACGGACTTCAACGATCACATCGTGCATGTCATTGTCTTGCAGGTAAGTCATCGCAGCCAATAATGCATCCTGCCTTGTGGCTTGGGCCGGTGGTTGCATAACGCTGGGTTTTTTGCTAGCCAGTTTTTTTTGCAAGCGACCGTACGCATCCCGCGGAGCGTTGACAACTTGTTCGAGACGATCCATGGCCGGAAGTGGTCCACCGACGAGGACCGCAGGACCCAACCCCGATTCTTTAGGAAGAAGGGAGGTGTCTTGGGTCCCGTAGCGGTATGGCCCCAATGAGCAGCCTACTGGCAGGCTACAAACCATGCCAATGAGCAGCATACAGGGCCTGGAGATGAAGGATGCTTTGGATCTCAAAAGTGGATTCTCGAATTGCCTACCGGTCAGATACACGGACCTGGCAGTCTGCCACCAGGGTATTTCTCACAAGGGGCATTTATCTAGGATTCCAGGCGGTTGCGTCTAGGGAGAAAGACGCTGGGAATAGCCTTCAAAGCCACGTTTAGGCTTGCGCGGCGAGACTTCAAGGAGACTGGGGGAGATAGGGTAAATACGTTGCAACTGATACGCAGGGAATTTCAGTTGCAGTCGGAAAAACCCGCAAGTTTTAACAGCCCACAGGCCGAAACTCTTTCTGTTCGACGAGTCCAATCGTCTCAGCACAAGAAGGGTTTAATCGATGTCCTGCAAGCGACACTACAGAGCGTTATGGATGGTTCTCACGGTAGCGGCTATGACGCAGGTCGGGTGCATCCACCTGTCCAACATGGGACTTGGACCATTCGGGGTTCCAATTCCGATCTCGCCTTACCTGCAGGACAGCGAGGAAGTCCAGTTTCATATCCATGAGAGGTATGCTCGGGTTCCCATTTTGGGCCCTATTACCTCGGGTGCTCACGTGGCGATCGATCCACCCAGCGATGACGAAGTGATCCATGCGTTGGAACGCGCTCGCCCGATTCGTGGTGGTGTTCCGTTCCTCCATGAGAAGCAACGAAACAAGGTGCGGATTACCAAGGTCAAGATTGCCGACTACATCGACGATCCTCGGTTTGTGCCTCTGATAGGTTTTGCCCAGTTGCACCATGCTCACTACAAGTGCACGGTGTACTTCGAGGAACGGACCATCAACGGTTGGCCAGTGCCTTACACGCTCGAAGACAACGAGTGTGTAGAAGTGATTTACATCGACCACAACCACTTCCACATGTGCGGTGATCCTGACACCGGGGCTTCGAGTCCCTACTAAGCAACGCTCGAGTTGATCGCTTGCCGAACCATCGAAACAAAAAGCCTCCGAGCAAAACTTCGGAGGCTTTTTCCATTCATGCAAGGCGATTGCTAATTTGCCGATTCGGCGTCGATTTGAGCATCCAATTCGGCGTTGTTAGCATCGACGGCCCTTTGGATCGCGTCGTAGACCTCCCGTCGATGAACGGGGACCTCTTTGGGAGCTTCAACTCCGAGTCTCACTTTGTCTCCTCGGATCTCGACGACAACGATGGTGATTTCGTTGTTGATGACGATGCTTTCGTTCTTTTTTCGTGATAGCACTAACATGACTTCCTATCCTCCTTGGGGGTGATTCCCCAACTCCTTTTTTCCAGATGACTCGCTTGGATTTCGGTTGGTAGTTAATCCGTGAAGTAACGCTAAAATCAGTGGAACAGGCCCTTTAGGGCCGACCAACAAAGACGAGACATTCCGATGCAACTCTAAGTCGACCCAGTGATTAGTCAAGAAAAACCTGAGCAGTCCCAAGTTATTTTTTGAAAAATTCCGCCAGAGTTGTTACTGTTTACCTAAGTGCTACGCCCAAGAAGTTCAGCCCAAGTTAAGCCCATGCGATCGGAAAAAACGGTTGATTCCAGACCTGCGGGGGCGGCTAGTGAGGTTTGGCTAGATTTTTCCAGCGGACCTGCAACCTCTTGGACACGAAGATTTTTTGTAGATTTTGCTGGTGTTTTTTTGGTGTTTTTCTTGAGCGGATTGGAGAGATTGCCAGCCGTCAACGAGCCCCATTACTGGACCAAGGCGGCACACTTTTGGAATCCGGATGTGGGTCGTGGAGATCTATTTTTGGAGTCGGCCAACGCGCACTGGCTTTTCTATGCCACCTTTGGAGCGCTGACTGGCATCTTGCCCATCGAGCAATCGGTTTGGGTTGGACGAATTCTGCTTTGGGGGCTCTTGGCCTTGGGTTGGACATCGATGATGCGGCAAGCGTTTTTGTCCGAGGCGCAAAAATATCCTGCTGCCTGGGTGGCCACATTCAGCGCTCTTGCCTGGTGCACGGCGATGCGTTGGGGGCACTTAGCCGGAGAATGGGTTGTTGGTGGCGCGGAGTCCAAAGTAGCTGCATACGGGCTGATTTTCTTGGCTTTTGGCTTTTTCTTTTCCAAGCGATGGACGCTCGGCTGGCTGTGCATGGGCCTAGCAAGCGCAATGCACGTGGTGGTGGGACTTTGGGTTTTTCTTGGATCGCTATTTGCGAGCTTTCTGCTCGATTGGCTAGCCCCCGAGGAATCCTCGGCGAGTATTCGAAGCACCATGAAGGGATGGTGGCTCAAGCATGGCTGGGGAGTGCCGCTTGCCGTTCTGGGGCTTGGATTGGGCATGCTGCCTCCGCTTTTGGCCGACTCCCAGGCCACGACCGAGGCATCGACTCAAGCAGCCATGATCCAAGTTTATAAGAGGCTTGGGCATCACCTGGCCGCCACCTCGATGGCGTTAGCAAGGTGGCAATCCTTTGGGATTCTTTTGCTGATTGCGATTTTGGTTTTGATCGGGTGCATGGTTTATGGTTCCAACGCACCGAGACTGCTAGGTAGCAAACGCAAAGTGAAGTTTATTGCCGGAAGTCGATGGTCTGCTTGGCCCTACGGACTACGTTGGTTTCTGATCCAAGCTGTTTTCGGATTGCTTGTTGCCCTTGTTGGCTGCTTGATCGATTGGGGATCGCTAGCGGGGCTTTGGAGCCGTGAACTCTCGGCAAAGGCTCTGAAGTATTACTGGTTTCGATGGAACGACGTCGCGATGGGGATCTGGGTGGTAGCCGGTGCGGTTTGGTTGGCCAGTGGTTCGGCTCGGCTTGCCAGCACAGCCAGGGATCCCTTTGGGTTTATGGGTGGTCGCGGCAAGCGGGTTTCGGTTCCCGAGCTGATGCTTGCGGGTGTTTTAGGTTTTGGTTTATGGGGGCTCTACGATCGTATCGCCACTCGTGGTAATGATTGGCTTGGAGAGGGCGAGCGAGCCCGACTCTTGTCCAAATCCGACGGTTTCGATGAGCAACTCTTGCATTATCAAGATTGGCTAAGCGTTTGCGAGTTTGTCAAAAAGAGCACAAAGCCTGGTGCTTTGTGGCTGACGCCAAGAAATCAGCAGACTTTCAAGTGGCACACGGGCCGCGCCGAAGTGGCGGCTTGGAAGGATATGCCGCAGGATTCCGCCTCGGTAGTCGAGTGGTTTGATCGACTCCAGGAGTGCTATCCTGTCGATGATCAGCGCTCGCTGGTCCCATGGATGACCGATAAAATCATGGAACTCCACCAACGTTACGGGTTTGACTACGTATTGATTGATAAGCGGATCGACGGACAATCCCCACCGCTTTTGCCGTTGGTGTACCCTAAAACGGCCCAAGAAAACTCGACCTTCGCGGTTTTTCAAATCCCTCGATAGTTCCTTTCGCAAAGTCACTTCGCAGAACCAGTTTGAGGCTAACGTTTGAGTAAGAAGAAATCGCAGCCGACATCGGCAAGTCCAGCCAAAAAAGGTGGCGGCAAGCTAACCACGGGAGCTTCTGGTGCCGCGAAAGCCAACGCTCCCAAGGGAGCAACCTTCAAGAGCATCGCTGAGAATCGCAAGGCCAAGCACAATTATGAGATACTCGATTCGATCGAGTGCGGTATGGTGCTTCACGGTAGCGAAGTCAAAAGCTTGCGCAATGGCCGCTGCAGCATCGAAGAGGCTTATGCACGTTTCAAAGATGGGGAATTGTGGTTGGTCGACTGCGAGATCGATGAGTACCGTCAAGCGACCTTTTGGAATCATCCGACCAAGCGTGAGCGCAAGCTTCTGTTGCATCGCCGTGAACTGCATCGGTTCGCATTGAGAGCCAAAGAACGGGGACTGACGCTCATCCCGCTTCGGGTTTATTTCACCGATCGGGCAGTGGCAAAGTGCGTGATCGCCTTGTGCAAAGGCCGGAAATTGCATGACAAACGCGAAGTGCTGAAGAAGGCCGATGCACGCCGGGAAATCGACCGGGCGATCAAGCAGCGGACCAGACGAATCTAGTTGGGATACGATCGTAGGAGAAAGCAGAGAAAACGATGAGCCAAACCTCGGGACAGGCGTTGTTATCGATCCGCGATTTAAAAAAGCAGTACGATCAGCCAGGGGGAGGGGAGCTAACGATTTTAGATATCCCCGCGTTGGACGTAGGGGCAGGCGAACAGGTCGTTCTGCGAGGTGAGAGTGGGAGCGGCAAAACGACGCTCTTGCACGTGATTTCAGGGATAGTCCCGGCTGACAGCGGCTCGATACGACTCGAAGGGGTCGAATTGATGGGGTTTTCCGAGGCCAAGCGGGATCGGATCCGGGCCGTGAAGATGGGGTACGTTTTCCAAACGTTCAATCTTTTGCCGGCGTTTACGGCCCTTGAGAACGTTCGATTGGGGATGAGTTTCGCGAGGCTCAGCGGCAATTCTGGGTCCGGGGACATCGAGCGGGCCGCCGAATTGCTCGATCGCGTGGGGCTGGGGGATCGGATGCACTATTTACCCAGCCAACTATCGGTCGGCCAGCAACAGCGAGTGGCCGTTGCCAGGGCGCTGGTCAACCGCCCCATTTTGCTACTTGCCGATGAACCCACGGCCAACGTCGACCCATCGAATCAAGATCGCATCATCGAGTTGATAGCCACGCAGTGCCGCCAAGAAAATGTGGCCATGCTGCTGGTGACCCATAGCGATGCGGTCGCTTCGCGATTTGATCGGATTGAGCAACTCTCGCAGATAAATCGGGCAGGGAAATAACGATGAATCTATTGTCGATTGCACTGAGGAACTTGCGGTACCGCAAACTGGCTTCGTCCCTAACGGCCTTGTCGATGGCTTTGGGTGTGGCCTTGGTGGTGCTGGTTTTGACGATATCGGGAGTGATTGAAAAGTCGCTCGAAAGGACCAGCAATGTCGGCTACAACTTGATTGTGGGAGCCAAGGGTAGCCCTTTGCAACTGGTCTTTAACACCGTGTTTTTCTTGAGCCAACCGATTGAGAATGTGCCCTATTCGTACTATATGGAGTACTTGCCGGCCGATGGCAGGCTCAAAGAGCATGCTCGAATTGGGGGGGAGCTCAAGGAGCCGCAGCGGCCCGGTTTGTATTCTTTTTTGATGCAAGGAGGCTTTGCGATCCCTGTTTGCATGGGGGATTATGTCGGCGAGTTTCGTTGCGTTGCGACCACCCCTGATTATTTCGGGTTGCTCAAGCACGGGGATTTGAACGACCGGGAGTACAAGTTCTCTGTGGGGCGTAATTTTGTCGATTACTCGGAGGAAAATGGGTATTTTGAAGCGGTCGTCGGCTCGCAAGTCGCACAGTCGATGGGGCTTAAACTCGGCGATGAGATATTTGCTTCCCACGGCACAGAAAGCGGAGAGACCCACGGGCAGGGTTTTCGCGTCGTTGGGATTTTGGAGCCCACCGGCAGCCCCAATGACCGTGGGGCGTTTGTGAACATCGAAGGCTTTTATTTGCTCGAAGGGCATGTGGCACCCGATCGAGACGAGGACTCAGGGCTCGAGAAGCGAGGCACGGCGCAAGCTCCAGAGCGCTCGGGGGCTTTGTCGAAGGTTCGATTGCCGATTGAGAAGCGAGAGGTCACTGCGATTTTGCTCAAGCCCAACGGATTTGCGGCCATGTCGATGGAAAAGCAGATCAACAAGACCAAGTTCGCGCAGGCGGTATCTCCGATTGGGCAAATCGAAGGATTGTTGGGGGTCTTTGTCCGACCCCTTCGATGGGCCCTGTTGGCCCTAACGAGTTTGGTGGTGTTAGTGAGTGCAATCAGTATTTTGGTCAGCATTTACAACAGCATGAACGACCGCAAGAAGGACATCGCCGTGATGCGAGCCCTGGGAGCGTCTCGGGACCACATCACGGCCATTATCCTCCTGGAATCATTGCTGATTGCGATCGCTGGGGGATTGGTAGGCTGGTTGGTCGGACATGCCCTTGGCCCACTGAGCAATGCTTGGACCATGCCTACCACAGGGGTCAAGATCGATTGGCTGGCCGTGCAATCGAGCTGGGAGTTGTGGATCGTACCTGGGTTGGTATTGCTTGGGACTTTGGCCGGAGCGATCCCCGCGATGGTGGCTTACCGAACCCCGGTGGCCAAGAATCTCTAGGGGGGATTCGGGGCGGTGAGGGTGGGGTAATTGGAGCGAAAATCTGTTCGAATTACTGAAGATATGGCGATTGCAAGGACGATGGATGGCGGACCGAGATGGGGTCTGAAAGTGGTCCGGCAATCCTTCGATTTTTTCCGTTGACATCGGAACTTGAATCGATAAACTTGCCCGTCCACTTGGGCACCGTGTAGGTCGCAAACTTGGGCTTCGCGCACGTAGCTCAGTTGGTTAGAGCGCGTCGCTGATAACGACGAGGTCCGTGGTTCGAATCCACGCGTGCGCATTAGTTGGGGGTGTAGCTCAGTTGGGAGAGCATCTGCTTTGCAAGCAGAGGGTCATGGGTTCAAGTCCCTTCACCTCCACTGGAATGGAAGTTAGGTTAGGTGTTCGAATGGCTCGCAAGAGCTTGGCGGATCCGTTGGCGGAAAGCAGCGGCGCTAGGCAAGTGGGCTTTGCGACTTGTCGCACGAAACACTGGCTGACGGATCTCCAAAAAACAAAGTTGGCCAAAATGAAAATTGCGGTTGACGGACGAAGGCAGGCCACCTAGAATGCCTCTCCCTTCGACGAACACAGCGACGCACGCGACACCGCGAGCTAGCGAGTTCACCAAGGAAAACATTGATCTTTGACAATTTGGTTGGATTGGTAGATGGCATCTAGACGCCAAGCGGTTTCGCAAGAAACAGCTTGGGCGACTACAATGTTTGAAACCGGTTCTGTGATTCTCTGGTAAATTTTCCAATGATTCTTTCGGGCTTGTCCTGGATGGGTTTTCAGGGGGATTTGCTGGGGGTTTCTAACCGATTTTGAACGAGCGTGAATACGAGAGCGAATTGGAGGTCGATAGCAAGCCGGATGCGGCCTGTTGGGGTTGTCTTAAGTGACGATGTCGATGGGTTGGTTTGGTTTGAGATTGAGATTCCGATGGTCAAGTTACTAAGGGCGCACGGGGGATGCCTCGGTATTGGAAGGCGATGAAGAGCGTGGAAGTCTGCGAAAAGCTTGGGGTAGTCGACAAACAGGCGATGATCCCGAGATCCTCGAATTAGCGTATACTGAATCCATAGGTATACGTGGCCAACCCAGGGAATTGAAACATCTTAGTACCTGGTGGAAAAGAAAGAAAAATCGATTCCGTAAGTAGCGGCGAGCGAAAGCGGAAGAGCCCAAACCAGAGAGGTTTCCTCTTTGGGGTTGTAGGGCCATTCATATGGGAGTTACAAAGCGACAACTAGTTGAACAGCATGGAAAGGCTGACCATAGACGGTGACAGTCCGGTAAGCGAAAGTTGAGCGCCTCCCGAGTGGTACCTGAGTAGGACCATGCACGTGAAACGTGGTCTGAATCTGCGGGGACCATCCCGCAAGGCTAAATACTCTCCAATGACCGATAGTAAACTAAGTACAGCGATGGAAAGGTGAGAAGAACCCCTGTTAGGGGAGGTATGTGAACCTGAAACCGTGTGCTTACAAGCGGTCGGAGCACTATATAAAGTGTGACGGCGTGCCTTTTGCAAAATGATCCGGCGAGTTAGCGTTTGCAGCGGGTTAAGGCCTTACGGGCTGTAGCCATAGGGAAACCGAGTCTGAATAGGGCGTTTTGTTGCGGGCGCTAGGCGCGAAACTGCGTGATCTACCCATGGACAGGTTGAAGCGCGGGTTAAACTGCGTGGAGGACCGAACTCAT